>JANODD010000146.1:0-26132 GCA_031412515.1 Planctomycetia bacterium
ACGCTGATCGCAGCAGCTCGAAGTGCACCCGGCCAATCGATGCCCGAGACTTTAGCAAAGATCGATGCCGCCGCTGCCGCATTTGCAGCCGCCACCAAGGCCCGCTTTGCGTAGCATGAGCCTGAGGCGCTAGCCGAAAAAACTTTTAAAATCGGCACTCGTCGCTGATCGCCACCGAGTCTACTCAGTGGAGTTAGGACTTTGCGGCTAAGTTCGAGCGATGAACGCTACTGTCCGCCCCCACGCGTTTGGTTGCAAACTTAGCTTGCAACCAAACGCGTGGGAGCGGTATTACTTGTCGTTTTCGTTGTTAGCTAATAAGTCATCGCACCACCTAGCAAGCTAGGATGGTGGCAATCAGCGAGAAGTGTCTAAAAATCGGCTAGCCCCTCAGGCTCAAATGGTCCACCCTACAGTTGCATGCTCTAGACTTTTATGCCAGATTGAGAACCCCCAATAACCAACTTCTCGGAGGATCGTGATGGCTATCGAACGACGTGATTTCGTAAAACTGGGTGTCGCTGGCAGCGTTGCGGCGGCACTCGCAAGTCCTGCCGCTAAGACTTGGGCAGCAGACAGTGAAGTCCTGCCGATCATCGACACGCATCAGCATTTGTGGGACTTAGTTCAATTTCAACCGCCCTGGTTGAGCGGTGCGGACGCCAAGATTTCAGCCAAGCATGATATGAGTAACTACCTTAGCGAAACGGCTGGGTTGAACGTTGTCAAAGCGGTCTACATGGAAGTGGACGTCGCGCCCGCCGATCAAGATAAAGAAGCGGACTACGTCCTTTCCATTATCGCAACCAAAAAGTACCCGACCGTTGCTGCCGTGATCTCCGGTCGCCCCAATTCGGATAAGTTCGGCACTTATATGAATCGGCATCGCGACAATCCGCTCATCAAAGGTGTCCGTCAAGTGCTTCACGCAGGCACGGCGGAACGCGGCTTGTGCTTGCAGCCTCAGTTCGTCAAGTCGGTGCAATTGCTCGGCGAAATGAACAAGAGCTTTGACCTTTGCATGCGACCGACTGAGTTAGCAGACGGCGCCTCGTTGGCTCAGAAATGTCCTGCGACACGCTTTATTGTTGACCACTGCGGAAATGCAGATGTGGCTGCATGGCAACCTAAAGAAAAACAAGCAACTGCACCCGGGCACACTGTTGAACAATGGAAAACGGACATGGGGAAACTTGCAAAGTTGCCAAACGTAATTTGCAAAATATCCGGGATCGTTGCCCGGGCACCCAAAGGCTGGAAGCCAGACAACCTTTCTCCGGTGATTAATTTCTGCCTGGATGAATTCGGTCCAGATCGTGTTGTGTTTGGTGGCGATTGGCCCGTCTGCAAGCTCGGCGCTTCCTATGCCGAATGGGTCAATGGACTCAAGCAAATCATTAGTTCAAGGCCGCAGGCTGACCAGAAGAAACTGCTGCATGATAATGCGGTTAAACACTATGGGTTGGCATAAATGCGTGGCAGCGGCGGATTTTGAACGCGGGCGCTCGCAGCGTCCGCCACGGGGTGCCCGGTAAATTAGTATTGCGCTTGGGTGCCTTTTTGGTCATAATGGTCTGAATGTGATCTACTTTTTCTCGGCACCTTGGTCGGGAGGAGGGAGGTTGGCGGCATCGCCAAGCAGAGTGCGAATGAACTCGACCTTGGGCTTTGCTGCGCCCTGAGGATACTTCTCCTGGGACCTAACGAAATCGTTCAAATAGCGAAGCAAATCTTTGTCTTCAGAAACTTTGAATCGGTCGCCCTTCTGCAGAATTGGAAGGCTGTCCGGCATTGATCCGAAATTTCGAGTCCCGGCGGCCTGGCATGGGAACCAATATCCTTCACCTGCGGCGTCTTCCAAATAAAATTCCGGATAGCAGTGCCCTGGTATCCACACACAACGAGCCGGAACGTCAGCGGCGCGACAGAGTGCCACAAAAGTGCTGGTCATCTCTTCGCAATCGCCAGTCTTATCTTTGATGGCTTGTTTGACGCTTTTTAAATCGCCGCGAGTGTAGACAATCTTTTCGCGAACCCAGTCGTACAGCATCTCAACGCGCTTCCATTCTGTTTCTGGTTTTTTAGCGTCGATCTCGCGAACGATCTTTTTCACTTCTGTGCCGGTTGTATCAATGTACGGACTGTTTCCCAAGTAGTTTTTCAAATCGCGACCAGGCCGTTTGGGACGGACGAATTGATCCGTCTCAGTGGGACCGACAATCTGTGATTTTTCTACGCGGACTTTAATCGTCGCTTCAATGGTCGAACGTGCCGGTAGCAGTGCGGCTTGAAGCAGCAGTTGCTTGTTACCACCGGGCAAGTCACGGAAGCCATGCTGGAAAACAGGTGGAACGTTAACCTCGACCACTTCAACTTTCTGCTCTGGCCATGCGGTGGGAAAGACGGTGGTTATGATCGTCGATTCCATGTTCAAGACGGATGGAGAAAGCCGTACACCGATCAACATTTCTATCTGTTTCGGTGCAACATATTGTAGAGGCTGATTCGTTTCAGCGGCTTTAGGTTTTTCTTTGGGGTCATCCTTGGCATCTTGAGCAGAAGCGACTGAAGCCGAGAAGCAATCCACTAGTACGATCACCGCACAAAGGTGGATCGTAAGTAATTTGAACATGCCACTTGCCTCCAAGAACAGAATTGTGTGGGCACGAAATCTGCCGACCGTCAGATCAATTCTGCTTGCCCGCCAATTGAAAAGCAAACACCATCGCGTGTGGATGCAGGTGAGGGCAGCGATTGTGACACTTTAACGGGGATGTAAGTGTTGCGAGGGCAGAAATGTAGCTGGTTTCGTTAGAAACCGGACGTGGTTGTATGCACACTCATCCGGTTTCTAACGAAACCAGCTACATTTCTATGCCGCGGGATGAATTCAGGGAGCGGGCAGTCTTGGAGTTGGATTTGTGAGCGGAGCCATTGGTATGCTGCCGCCAAGTGATGGTGCGACACCTTCGCCGACGTACGTTTCGCCAGCTGCGTAGCTGTTGCCGCCGTAGTACGAATCGCCAACAATTTCGTCACCATAACCACCGTAGCCAGCCGCATTTCCGCCGACACATGTGGTGCATCCATGGGGCAGTGCAGGAGCTGCGCCCATGCATCCGCCGTTACCGCATGGTGCGCCGCGGCTCAAGCATGGCAACCAACCCCGTCCGCATCCGGTGCTCAGGGACAACAACAAACCTAGCAAAAGTATTTTCTTCATGATCTCTTTCCCCTGTGGCAAATTCTTGGCAACCGGTAGACTCGATTCCCATCCGCAAAACTCTACGTCACAGCAAACGATGTGCAAACGAAACATGGTGTATTTTTTCAACATTCTGCGAATTTCACTACTGAACAGCCGATGTAATGTTGTGGCATAATGTCACCAGATATAATCGATGACATTACAATCGGAACGATGAGTGCAGTCAGCCCTTGCAGGGATGCGGGTTGATTTCGATCTGATATTGATTTCTGAATGAACCCCAGGATGTTCCTTCTACAAAGATCCCTGCTTCAAATGAACGTCTATATCGAGTCGACCAACCTCAACATTCACCGTGTCTTGGGGCGGTTTGTTCCACTGCTCATCGTTGTCTCGTTCTGCATCCTCACGGGGCAATGCGGCTTGTGTGCAATTGCTGTGCGGCCTGGCGATAGTGTTTGGGAGGTCAGTTCACGTCATCTGAGCGGCGCATGTCAACTGAACATGCCGTTAAGAATTTCGAAAGTTGTCGGCTGCAGTTATCAACCTAGCTCACTGGCAGAGTTCATCGCGGATCCCGTTGCTTTTAACTCACCGCAGACCGTGGTCTATGTTCATGGTAACTGGATGGAATGGAACAACGCTCGTGAACGTGGGCTTTACGTCTACCAATTACTAGCGGGGCAGACCACCAAGCCCATTCGCTTGATATTGTTTTCATGGCCGAGTGAGCGTGACGGACGAGTAGGTCCTGACGTGCGTGAGAAAGCGAGCCTGGTCAACGTCGAAGCCTACTATCTAGCTGACTTCTTGAAGCACGTCCCCAACGATCGACCTATTGGCATGATGGGATTTAGTTTTGGTGGAGCGGTCATTTGCGGCACGCTGCATCTTCTAGGCGGGGGATGTCTCGATGGCCGATCGTTGCCTCAACCAATTGTTGCACATCCGAATACGAGAGTGAGTATGGTGGCACCGGCTTTTGATCGCGAACAGCTAAGCCATGGCGGGAAGTACCAGCTGGCATTAGGTCAGATCGATCACTTAGTAAATCTCTACAATTCAGTGGATCCGGTGCTGAGGCGATTTCGATTTATCGATGGCGGCTCGCCTGAAGCCGCTGGTTTTCTAGGTATCAGCCCGCGTGGCGGAAGCCCTTTAGCCACGGCACCCAACATCGTCCAGTACGACTGTTCGCGTGCTGCAGGTCGCACGCACAACGAAGTCGACTATTATCGAAACTGTCCTGCTTTTAAAACGGCTCTGCAAAATGTCTTAATAAGTAACGTCCAGTTGCCAAGAGAATAACTGATGTTACGCAATTCTATTGCATGGAAGAATGGTCAGTGGCTTCCATTGAGCGAAGTCCATCTTGCACTCGATGACTGGGGTGTCCTTCAAGGCGCAACCATCGTTGATAGATTGCGTACTGTGAATTCCCAGCCACTGGATGTTTCGCTCCATCTCGATCGTTTAAGGTCTAACTGCGAAACGTTCGGAATCGATTCCTCTGATCTTGACCAGCTGCGCGATGTTATAATTGAATGTGCGCGACACAATCAGTCTCGCTTGCCCGACCGAGATTTTTCAATGGTTGTGCTAGTCACGCCCGGCTTAACTTCGTCGGTCAGTTCACCCACCATGATTGTTCACGTCCAACCGCTGAACTGGAAAGCCATCGAGTATTGGTACGCACACGGCCAACCCTTGGTTGTTGCTACGAATCGCAACGTACCCAAAGACTGCTGGTCACCGCAATTAAAAACTCGCTCGCGGTTGCAATATTATTTGGCCGATCAAGAAGCTCGCGAGCTCGGCGGTCCCTATGCGGGCGCTATCCTGCTCAACACGGACGGCTACGTGACGGAAACTTCGGCTGCCAATGTAATTGTGGTAGATCAAGCCGGGAACATTTGTTGCCCACCTGCCGAGAGTATTCTTGGAGGTGTCAGTTTATTGCGCACGTTGCGATTGGCCGCCGATTGTGGCTTGCGAGTCATCCGCCAACCTATTTCTATCGCTATGGTTGAGTCCGCTCGCGAAGTAATCCTAACCGGCACTGCAGCGTGTATATGGTCCGCTTCGCAATTTGGTAGCGTCCGGTTTAACAACCCGACCGCGCAACCTGTCTATTGCGAGCTTTTTGCTCGCTGGATTGTAGACGTGGGATTTGACTTTCGAGGTCACTAGCTCACGGTCCTCGAAAAAGGGGCCTGTGAGCCGTCGGCGCTAGTTTTGATGCTGCGCATTTCGATTTCGTGTGCCACTGGCTTTCCCAATCGCATCCAGAATTTCGGATGCGATTGGGAAAGGCCAGTGTACCGAAGCGTCTTAGTTCGAATTGACTCAGACATTCCAATGCCCGGGCGGTCTGAATAATGGTCGCCGAAGTAATTAACGTCGCACATCACAACGCTTTTTCAAAACTAACGCCGACGGCTCACTCGACTTGCCCGAAACACGTGCAAATGGCTGGTGGGCGAGTTGGTACAATATACACCAGACATATTCACAGATTCACCCCGGGCAGGTTGGGAATTATTTTGGCTAAATCTGTTCTCAGCCTATTGCTGGTCGCCGTGGCTTGCGTTGCAATGGCACCGCAGGTCAATGACGTACCGGAATCGGATCTGGATCCGACGACGTATGATCCCGAGAAATTCACTTTCGTGCGCATAGTCTATGACAGCACAGGTGGCAGTGGCGAAGCGTGGTATCAGGGCGATCGTGGCTGGACGCCGCGCTGGGCAACGGATCATCCCGACGGTGCGAAGAACTTGACTTGGCGTTTGAATCAACTGACAACGATCAAAGCCAATGAAGGTACATTGCTCATGCGACTGACCGATCCGAGACTCTTTGATTTTCCATTTATCTTTATGAGCGATCCGGGGTGGCAGGAGCTGCGGCGCGACGAGCGTTTAGCGCTGCGAAAGTATCTGGAAAACGGTGGGTTTCTATGGGTCGACGATTTTTGGGGGCAAGCCGAGTGGGATAACTTGGCGCGAAACACACTTGCCGAATCACCGGGTTGGAAGTGGATCGACATTCCAAACGATCATCCAATTTTATCTGCAGTGTATCCGCTCAAGGGCTGCCCTCAGGTGACTGCTTTCCAGTTTTATACGAGGAGTGGTGTGACTTATGATCCTCCAGGTTTTCATAAGATGCCTCATGGTGGAGTTCGCGATATGCAGCAAGTTCATTTTCGTGGCTTGATGGATCCTAGCGGTCGCTTGGCCGGAGTGGCGACTCACAACACGGACATCGCCGACGGTTGGGAGCGAGAAGGTGAAAACGAAGAATTTTTCCAGCGATTTTCTATCAAGGCTTACGCGCTAGCGATTAACGTTATCACCTACGCCATGTCGCATTGATCGTAGCTTGGGACCATTTGTACCGAGCGTGTTGCGTTAGTTATTGACATAGTGCGTTTTGATTTTGTGTGCCACTGGCTTGCCCCACAGAGTCTGGATGTGCAACATCGGACTCTACGGGGTAAGGCCAGTGAACCGGAGTGGGTAACTCTGAGTGCCGTTACCCGCGCCAACGCTAACTCACTCTTTACGAAAGTTGTCGAAGCTTGAAAGCAAGTGAATTGTAAAACACTCCAATACATGCATCACCGCTGTGGTGGACTACGAGGTCGTAAGCGCAGCTGAGTGTGACGTTGACTACTTCGGCGAACATTTTGTAAAGCGCCCACACTTCAGAATGAGACATTTAATTCGAACTGATACGCTTCGGTACACTGGCAAACCAGTGGCACACAAAACCCAAAATACGCGACAGCGAATGGCGCGGGACTTACCCGAAGTACACACAGTTGCATAGTTTGGGTATACTTGCCAACGTTCGGATTGACTAATGAATGCATTTTTACATCGGCGAGTTTAACATCGGAGGATCGGCTGTGGGAGATTGGCTTGAAGCAGGTAAAAAGGCACCTGCGTTCACATTGGTAACTGATGAAGGCAAGAAAGTTAAACTCAGCGATTATGTTGGATCGCCGGTCGTGCTCTATTTCTACCCCAAGGACGACACGCCAGGCTGCACCAAGCAAGCCTGTGCATTTCGCGATCGCAAAGCCGAGTTGGCTGAGCTGGGCGCGGTTGTGCTGGGCGTGAGCGCTGATACAGTCGAGTCCCATGTGAAATTCCGCGATAAGTTCGAATTGAACTTTCCACTGCTGGCGGACACCGATCACGCAGTTGCCGAAAAGTACGGTGCGTGGCGCGAGAAGAATATGTACGGTAAAAAATCGATGGGGATTCAGCGAAGCACCTACTTGATCGATCTCGGAGGCAAGGTTGCTAAGGTGTGGAAGCGGGTGCAAGTCGATGGTCACGATAACGAAGTGCTGCGAGCGCTTCACGAGCTAATAGCAGAATGAGGTCACTATGAAACTGCGGATTGAAGTTTGCGTTGCGTTGTTCACTTGCCTTTCGTCTATGGCCGTTGCCGATGACTGGCCGCAGTGGATGGGGCCTCAGCGCGACGACGTCTATCGCGAAACAAATGTGGTCAAGTCGATGCCCGAAGGTGGCTTGCCAATCCTATGGCGATCTCCCATTCATGGTGGCTACGCTGGGCCCGCGGTTTCCGGCGGTCGAGTCTTTGTTACCGACTTCCAAACCACCAGCGGTAAGAGCACAAACGATCCGGCAACGCGTGACAAGGTTCAAGGTACCGAGCGGGTAGTTTGCCTCGATGAAGCAACCGGCAAAGAACTATGGAACGTGCCCTATGATCTCACCTATCAAATTTCCTATGCGAATGGTCCACGGGCAACACCGACCGTTGACGGGCAATTCGTGTATGCATTAGGTGCAGAAGGCAACCTGCTCTGCTTGGAAGTAATGACTGGGAAAATTGTTTGGAAGAAACAACTCGCGGAGACTTATAAGACACAGGCACCAGTCTGGGGTTATGCGGCCCATCCGCTGGTTTACGGCAACTTGCTGATCACGTTAGCTGGTGGCGATGGAAGTGTTGCCGTTGCGCTAGATAAGAAAACGGGCGAAGAACGCTGGAGAGCACTGACGGCCAGCGAGATCGGCTACTGTCCTCCCTCGGTCCTTAAGCTTGGCGGCAAAGATCATTTGATCATTTGGGATGCTGATAATATCAACGCACTCGAACCCACAACTGGGAAAGTCATTTGGACAAAACCTCTCAAGCCGCGCTATGGAATGTCGATCGCAGCTCCGCGACTGTCCGGCAATCTTTTGTTCGCCAGTGGGATTGGTGAAGTCAGCGGTGTGTTTCCGATTGACGCTCAAGGTAAACCAGGCGATTCGCTTTGGGACGGCAAGCCGAAGATTGGTGTTTACTGCGCCAATAGCACGCCGGCCGTCGATGGTGACGTCGTGTACGGCAGCGACTGCGGCAGCGGGCAGATGATCGCTGCCAATCTCCGAGACGGAACGCGACTTTGGGAGACTTTTAAACCGACGACTGGTGGTGATCGACGAGCTTCGCATGGGACCGTCTTTATCATCAAGCACGAAGATCGTTACTTGTTATTCACAGAAACCGGTGACTTGGTTTTCGCCAAGTTGACTCCTAAAGAATACGAAGAGCAAGCACGAATGCATGTGCTGGACGCAACGAGTGACAGTTTTGGACGCGCCGTGGTATGGAGTCATCCCGCGATTGCGAATCGCAAGTTTTTTGCGAGGAATGATCGCGAGATCGTGTGTGTTGATCTTTCGGTAAGGAAGTAGCCATGCTATCAGGCTTTGAATGCGATGAAGATCAAACCGGTTGGTTGGCGGGTATCGCTGTCTGGACAGTAGGGGCTGCGGCTGGCTGTTTGGTTGCCGTTTCGACTGTCGAGCCGGCGCTCATGCATTGGCAAGTCCTAGCGGCTGCCGTCGCTGTTTCATTGGTCTCCCTTGGCCTGCGTTTGCCAGTCATGTTAACGCAGTGCACTGATCGGGTTTGGCTAGTGCATGCGGTTTGGATGCTTGCTGTATTTGCACAAGTGAACTGGGCAGGGTTTCTCGCCATACGATCGTCCAGCGGAACGATTGCAGCCGAAGCAATTGCAGTATGTCTCGGGTTGGAGATATGGCTATTAGTTCTTTTCGTTTCGCGTGGGCAACTGCCTTGGTTGAAACAGTTCTTTAATGGAAGCACGATTGCTACCCAGCCAGTGGCGTCCGCTCCACTTACCTCGAACCCACTCGCTACCTCAGATAATCTCATTGACCAGTTACCGCAAAACCAGTCGGAAGACATCGAAGAAGAACGGGGTGACATTCGACGCGAGTTAGTAGATGGGATCGACGAAAACGGCCAGCGATATTTGTCAGGGTCGGTACGTGTAAACTTTGACGCGGAGCAGCGCACGGAATCGTTCGTACTTAGCTTTTGTCCTGCCCTGAATGGCATTGCGGAGGTTGAGCTCGAATGTGATACAGAAGAAGTGACTGCGAAAGTCGAGCATGTAACGGAGACCGGCGCGCGCGTCCTCGTCCGCCGTCAGAGCATTGGCGAAACGTCTGTGGTATCGGTCGATTGGTTTGCGGTAGCGACGCGAGATGCTCCTGTGCAGCATTCATTATCTCTGCCGTAACAGTGCTTGACTTAATAACGTCATTCCGGAGCGAGCTACCCTGGGGGCTGGGCTGGCGGAAAGTCGTGAACAAACGCAGTAGCGGAAGCCGTCAAGGCTTTCGGGAGTTGATATTGCGGGCCAAAGTTGCATGCACGAAATGCTTGACGCATTACGCTACCAACTTTTAGCCATCCCACCTGGGGGCAACGCTGTGAAGCATTTTTCTTAGTACGGTAGCTGGTTTCGTGAGAAACCGGATGCATCAAAAAGGTCACTAGTGCGCGCCGGTTTCTCACGATACCAGCTACATCAGCAAAATACCCTAGGAAAATGCAAGCTCGCTGCGGGCTTCGACCTATTTCTGGACATGCGACGAAACTGTGATATAATCAACCACTGCCTATCCGAGGGTTTTTCTCTCGTCACGCCGCCTCGCTTGAGGTGATTATTCGGCCTCTTCTCTGTTCCGGCCCCACTGATCGTCATTGACGAGCAGTGGGGCTTTTTTTGTGGATCTGCGGTTCGATTTCGCTGGTCGATAGATAGCTGGCCGATAGATAGCCGAACAAACTGCACGCATTCGTTGAATTTGCAAGTTGCGAATTAGTCTGCAATTGAGCTCATAATTGAGGCCAGGATGACTCAGTGAGCCGTCGGCGCTAGCCGCGGGTGAACGAAGCTCATAATTGAGGCCAGGATGACCCAGTGAGCCGTCGGCGCTAGCCGCGGGTGAACGAAGCGGATGACTTAAACCAATGAAGGTCTACCCAATGCCGGGCAATATACATCGAGAGAATTGGAACTAGTCAACGACTATTCATGAACGACAGCTACTCTGTTCACCCGCCGCGATCTAGCGCCAACGGCTCACTTAGCCGCAGTCACAGCCTAACGCCATTTTGGCTAACCGCAAAGTTAAATTGTATTGAAGCACTAGTGTTGCAGATCTACCTCGCCCGGTTAGCAATTCCCGTCCGTCATGGCTACAATGGGGCGTCCGTTCGCCAAAGTAGGCAGTCGATTTCTTACTATACCTTTCAACCAAAATGCTCATCGACGAACGTAAACAAGACAATCGACCCAAGCATCCGACTTCGAGTCAGCTAAGCGTTTACTCGCGAGGAGAAGGGGCAGTTTCGTTTCGAACTGCCGTTGCAAAACACTTACAAAGTTGCATAGAGTGCGCTGGAACACTTGAAACCATCCAAGACGGAAATGAATTCACCGACCTGAATTCAAAACCGATGCTGCCAAACACTGCTGAATCGCCTGCCGCCATCGATCGACCTTCAGAACTGATCGATCACCCGCAGTACGCAGTAGAGCGCGAGATTGGTCGCGGCGGCATGGGTATCGTCTATCTCGTCAAACACAAGCTTACAGGGAGGCACGAGGCTCTCAAGGTCTTGATGCCTAGTCTGGTCGAGCGCGAGGACGTTCGCATTCGCTTCATGCGTGAGATTCAGTCAGCGGCAAGTTTGGATCACCCGAACATTTGTCGAACGCTAAACGCGTTCAATGACGGAAACGTGATTGGGCTGGTAATGGAGTATCTGCCCGGAAGTGACCTCTTACAATTTGTAAAAAGGCATGGCCCGCTTCCTGTGAGAGCCGCATGCGGTCTCGCAATGCAACTTTGTGCCGGCCTTCAGCACGCTCATGAAAAGGGAATGATTCATCGCGATATCAAACCTGGAAACTTAATGGTTGATAAGACGCCAAAAGGATTGAGACTAAAAATTCTCGATTTTGGCTTGGCGAGAGGGATCATGGAAGAAAGTCCCGAGCAGAAATCTCTGACCGTGGATGGGCGGATACTTGGCACTCCCGAATACATGTCACCCGAACAGGCGCTGACACCTTCCAACGTGGATATTCGTTCTGATTTATACAGCGTCGGTTGTGTGCTCTACTTTATGCTTGCGGGACGTCCGCCGTTTCAAGGCGAGACGATGCTTAGTATCCTGCAAGCACACATTAGTAAGCAAGCCGCGCCGCTCTCAGAGGCTGAGATCCCTGAACCGCTTTGGGAAGTCGTTTCATCGTTGCTACAGAAAGACCGAACTCAGCGTCCGGCCTGTCCCTCCGATGTAGTCCGTCTCTTAACGCCCTTCGTTTCGTCGACAGCCGCGACATCGGTTGGCTTGCCTTCTGTTCCAAACAATCATGTTGAAGAACCATCCATTGCGAAACGTTCGGATTCAATTGCTGAGCCCTTGAGCTTTCCAGCTCGTCGTCCTGTTCGCAGACAGAAGAGGACGAGCGCAGCTGCGAAATGGCTTCCGGTTTTTCTGCCAACTCTATTGTTGCTTGGAACTGGCTACTTTTTTCAAGCGAAGATATTGACCGCGTTGAACTGGGGTAAAGCTCCAAGTACCAGTTTCATCATCTTAAAGAACATGCCTCCCGAATACGAAATTTGGATTGATGATCAAAGAACGGATTTCGTTCGGCCTGTTGCTGGTTCTCCTGTGCAGGTGACTGCAAACCCTGGAACTTATAAACTCACACTGAAAAAACAAGGCAAAACAAAAAATGAACTGAATGTTACGATCGTGGCAGGTCGCAACTTCGAGATTACTGTACCGGCTCCCGAAATACCAGCTCGCGAAATACCGGACCCGCTACCACCTCCCCCCCTCGACCCACGGAAGGACGCTTTAGCTGAAGTGAAGCCGCGGACCCCGGACCGCGCGCCTTTTCCGACTCCAGAAGAAGTTGCGTTGGCGATTGACGATGCGAAGAAGGCCATTCGAAATCGCGATGGCGTTTCCGCAGGCGCGGCACTTGCGCCGCTTTTCAACGATCGCGGCGAACCCCGATTGCAAGACCTACAGCCTGAATTCGGTCTTGTACGACAGCTTGAGAAGTTTGCTTCAGCGCTTTTGGTCTTTAATCAAAGGCTTGCGAGTTCGATCGCTAAGCGGACGCCGAATGAGTCGGTATACATGGGGCCAGTGCGTTTTACTTTTCTTAGTTCAACGCAGGATGAACTTAGCCTACAACGCAACAGCGAAAACGTGCAGTTCAAGAATTCCGAATTGCCTTGCGAGGTTGAGCAATGCCTACTGGATTTGGAGCTCGATCTCGAACCTCAATACAATGCGCTAATCAAAGCAGTCGGCGTGTTCAGCCATCGGAAAAAGACGCAAAGCGATTTGGATTCGGCGCGTAAGTGGATCCAGGCAGCGGTGAAAGCAAATTTCATCACCGACCAGTTTGAATCCATTGCGAACGAGTTCGCGAGCGCCGCGCCAGAGGATTCTAACGTACCCCTGCGGCAGCGTTCGTTTACGCTTCAGCGCCGATTATCGGGCGCAGATGGGAAAATCGAGGAATTGTTTCTTTTGCCGCCCAATGTTCCGTTTCCAAAGCAAACGACTCTCTTAGCGTCCGTACTTAGCGCAAGTTTTCGCGGGGGCGCAACGGCTCCTTTTTGGAACGTTAACAGCGGAGAAATTGGCCAAAACAAGACGATTACAAGCCCGCTCTGGGCCTGCGAAGTTTCACCCAATAGCCGATCAATGGTGATATTTGGTGAGACTTCTCCGCAAGCGAATCTTCGAATTTACACGTTACCACTTGCCAATCCAATCTACCAACTGACTGAGCTAGACGATCACCGGTCGGCAATTAAGTTTTCTACTGACGGGCGCTCACTTACCGCCTGTAGTGTGGATGAAATGTTCATTCGCTGGAATCTAGCAACTAATAGTGTTACCAGCAAAATTGTTTCCAAAACGCCCATTGGACGCGATAAAGTCGCTGCAGTTGCAATACGTCCGAACAACTTGGATTATGTCGCCGTCGCAGCCAAAGATGGAAGTATCCACGTTTGGCGAACCTCCGACGGCAGTGAATCAAGCATCACTAAGGACATTACCGTTGGCGTGCGAGCGATGCAGTTCAATCGCAAAGGAGACCGATTGATAGTCGTCCGCGACAATGGCACGATCGAACTTCGAGAGCTCGGTCTAAACCTAATAAAAAGTTTTCGAGCGCACTCGGCCCCGCTAACATCAGTCGGCTTCTCGACGAAGGCCCGATTTCTAGTTACGGCGGATTGCTATAGCAACGTTAGCATATGGGATACCGATGAGTTGAATAATGAAGCCGCATTTAGTATTGGAGATTCCAGCGAGGTGACGGCCGTTGCCGCGGACGCCGAAGGCGATCTCATTGCTATCGGCCACAGAGATTCAACCATCGAATTGTGGAGCAAAAAGTGACGGAGGAAGATATCGACTTTGAAGAATGGTCAGACTCGGGTGACGATCACAATCCACCAGCGGTAACTTCAGGCAAAGGGCCTGATAAGTTTCATCCGGTGATCCGACCGCCGATGGCACTCCTTCTCGTTTTCGATGACGGACGAGATACAAGCGAGACAATTCGCATTCGCAACGTTCAAACCACCATCGGCCGAAAGTCCGACGTTTCCATTCCTCATGACCCAGGCATCTCCGATCAACACGCTCAAATCACCCGTTCGCGAAGCCGAGGTAGATATTTTTGGCATCTAAAAGACTTGAACTCTTCAAGTGGTTTGTTTATTCGTGTCAAAAAGGCAATACTCATCGAAGGAAGTGAGTTCCTTGCCGGATCTTACCACTACAAGTTTTCTGAGGCGCCTGATGTATTTCGCTCAGACACACAGCTGCGCGCTCGGCTAGACGCTGGGAGCATTCCGGGGCAATCGATGTTTCAATCCGAAGTGGCCTGTCCGTCCATCCAACGCCTGCGCGCAGCAAGTGATGAACGGCTTTGGTTGATTGCCGACGACTACTGGATCGGCAGAGACAAAAGCTGTGGGCTCTGCGTACCCGAAGATCGCTTGCTGGCTGACAAGCATGTCCAGCTCACCAAGACACCGAAAGGTTGGCAGCTTGCAAGCTATGGAGTAACCAATGGTTTCTGGGTCCGCATGAAAAGTATCCAAGTCACAAAGTCATGCACGTTTCAGCTCGGTGAGCAGCGGTTTCGACTGATTGTAGATTTGTGATTGTAGAGCATTTGTGATTGTAGAGCATTTGTCCTCAAATGCTCATGGGCTGACAGCACATTCGGGATTGCACCTGACTAGCGACATTGCCCAAAAGCAAGAAAACCCAACGAGCCGTTCAGTGCACTCGACTACAAAGTATTAATCGTTGGCATGGTTGAAAATTGCGGAGACTAGCGGCGCTGTTGAAGAATAACCGCCATTGGGGCCATGAACACTTGAGGACAAGTGTTCTACAATACCAAGCCTATAACTTGGCAAATTCGCCACTAGCAGCAAAATCGGCTTGATGAAATTATCGTTATTCGCATCATGTGCTCCAGGCTTAGAACCTTGGTTAGAAAGCGAGGTTCGCGAACTGCAGATGGGATCGGCGCCTGATTCTTCTCCGACGAATATCGCGGCAGATGTTGGCGGGGTTCAGTTTGAAGGAGATCAGTGGACATTGGCACATGCCTTAGTCGGACTTGGCTTGGCGGCTCGAATCTTGATACGCATTGCGTCCTTTCAAGTCACTGAACTGTCGAATTTGGATTCGTATGTCGGTCGATTGTCTTGGACTGGGTGGCTAAAACGCGATGTACCTCGAGTCATTCGAGCCTCGGCGAAAAAGTCGCGTTTGTATCACTCCGGGGCAATCGAGCAGCGCGTCCTGCAGGGCATTGCCCGGCGGATGAAGGACAATCCTCCGGCAGTTGATGAAGCATCCCTTGATCAAGCCGCAGCACTGGTGGTGCGCATGGAAAACGACCGATGCACGATCTCGTTAGATGCCAGTGGCGGCCCACTTCATCGGCGCGGTTATCGACTCAATCCCTCGTACGCCCCCCTGCGCGAAGACTTGGCGCGGGCAGTCGTACTCGCGTCGGGTTGGGATCGCAAGCGCCCGCTACTGGATCCGATGTGTGGTTCGGGCACTTTGTTAATCGAGGCCGCTATGTTAGCCGCAAATTGGCCGCCCGGGATGGGGCGAAGATTTGGAATCGAATCGACGGCGCTGGCAGAAAAAGTTTCTATTGATGAAGTTAAGCAGGAGCGGATGAAACGGGTGCAGCCGATCGAAGCGATGATCTTCGGCAGTGATCGCGAAGAGCGAGCCGTTGCAGCGGCGCGGGAAAATCTATCTGGGTTCAACTTTCCAGTGCAATTGAAAGTTGGCTCACTAAGTTCCGCTGATCTGCCTCGCGAACCGTTGTCAATTGTGACCAATCCGCCATGGGGAGGACGAGTTTCAGCGGACCGAGATCTGTATCCTCTGTATCGATCGATCGGCGACTTGCGCCGCCGAGCTGAACCTGGGTCATCATTGACTTTAGTCACGAGTCGCCGCGATTTGGCTTATCAGACCGCCGTTCCAGTTCGATCCGCTTTTTTGACCGACGCCGGTGGCACGAAGGTGAATGCATTTGTTGAACGATGAGAGTCGAACAGCTGGTCACCGCCGAGTTTAATCGTCAATCAAGTTCAATTAATTTAACGGTGCCGTCGCTGCTAGCTGAAGCGATGATCCTTTCCGATGGATCGAACGATACACAATTGACCCAGTCGGAATTGTTTTTCAATGTTAAGAGCTCACGGCCAGAACTCGTTTCCCAGATTCTTACCGTGCCATCCTGACTGCCGGAAACAATTCTTCGGTTACCTTGGCTGAACCGCACACAGGTGACAACGTTAGTGTGCCCATTGATTCGATTTAGCTCCTTACCCGTTTTCAAATCCCATATTCGTATCGTCCTGTCAGTACTACCCGCTGCTAGCAGCTCGCCGTCAGCACTAAAGGCAAGCGCTGCAAGCGCATAATTCTGCCCTTCTAGAACGGCTATCTTTGTCCAATTTGATGTGTCCCAAATTTCTACGTTGGGTGTTCCAGTTGACGCCAGGAGGCGGCCGTCGGGACTACAAGCGATTGCAAGTTGCGGCGTGCCTAGTTGCATCATGTGCAGTTGTTTGCCAGTGGCGGCATCCCAAATCCGAATCGTCCCATCATAGCTAGCTGACGCGATTTGTTTATCCTGAGCCAAAAACAGGGCGGAGTTAACTGTGGTGGTGTGGCCCTCTAAGACGACGAGTTCTTCACCGTTCTGAGTGTCCCAGATCTTGATAGTGTGGTCATCACTGGACGTTGCCACCTTCGATCCATCCTCGTTTAGGGAGATATGCCTGATGGGCAAACCATGAGCTCCAATTTTTCTGCAGGAATCGCCGGACTTGACATCTTTGACGGCAATCTCGCCGTCGTGACCGCCTATGAAGAGGGCGTCACCCTCCGGACTGAATGCGATGCTGGTTACCGGATTATCCTTCAGCGTCAACGTGCGTATTTCCCACTCAAGATCGGGCTTCCAAATGCGCACTGTTCCATCAGTGGAACTGGAAGCGACAAGTGAGTCGTCCGCTGAGAAAGTGACGCTTCGCACCCAATTGGAATGTCCAACGAGACTGGTGCGATGTTGGCCGGTCTTCGCGTCCCACAGTCGCACGGTACCGTCGTTGCTGGCGGTTCCAATCGTTTGTCCGTCGTGACTAAACGCAACTGCAGTTACTACATCCTCATGTCCCACGATTTCAATGGCCATTTCTGAATCGGCCAGAGACCAAAGCTTTGCTTTGCGATCTTCAGAGCAGGACGCTACGTGCTCACCGTCGGGGCTAAATGCGACACCTGTCACCCATCGCGAATGAGCTTTAATGGTTAGTAATTCGAGACCGTCTTTGGCGTTCACAATGACAACGTTACCGAGGCCACAGCCGATAACCAAGCGTTCGCCATAGCGATCAAACTCGATGTCACTCACATACAGATCAGGCCGTTGTATGCTCCAAACCTGCTGCCCGCTGTTAGCATTCCAAGCGACAACTCTCTCAACTTCGTCAGCAGAGATGAGTTGCTGGTTGTCCGGGCTAAATGCAATCGATCGGATAGAATGGCCGTGGCCTTGAAGCACGCGGAGGATTTTACGTGAATTTAAATCCCAGAGACTTATCTTAAATTCTCGATCTGCCACGGCTGCTTTGCTTCCGTCAGGGCTAAAAGCGATATCCATGACTCGTTGGCTTGCCGGCAGAGCGAACTCCAATTCGCCCGTTTGGCTATTAAAAAACCTAACATCGCCACTGGAACTCGGCGTCGCCAAAAGTTGGCCGCTGGGATTAAAAGCTACTTTCGATGCTCCGTAATGGCCGTTCAAGGTTAGCGACGTAGGCGAACTAAGACGCCAAAGGTAATACCATTCAAAGCCACGCAGATCCTCCTTGTTCGATGAGGTCGGTGCGATTTGATTCAGGTGCTGGCGCATGTGATCCAGTCGATTTCCCTGCCATGCTTTCTGTGCCAAATGCAGATTCGCCCAATAGACATTGCGACGTTCCATTTCACGTAACGCTTCGACACTAGCCAGGGCTTCGCTTTCCTTTTTCGCCAACAATTCGGCTCGAGCACGTGCTTGCGATTCGCGAATTGCAAACGTCACAATAATAATGCTTGCAGCGATCAAGCTCGCGAATACTACAGCGATTGAAGTCGAGAATGAGGGATTGCGGCGGATGAATTTAGTCACAAGTTCAAGCCGAGCAGGTCGTCTGGCAAGAACTGGAAAATCGTCCAAAAAGCGGCGAATGTCATCTGCCAATTCCAAAGCGCTGGCGTACCGCCGAGCCGGTAGTTTCTCCAAGCACTTGAGACAAATTGCTTGTAGGTCCGCCGATACGCTTTGGTAAGCCGCCAAAGGAAATCTAACTTCATGGTGAGAGATAGCCTGCATCAACTTGAGCGACGACGCAGACTCAAACGGTGCTCGTCCAGCCAACAATTCGAATAGAATTGCTCCAAGTGCATAGACGTCCGTTGCGGGGCCAATCTCGGCGGATCGCCCTTCAGCTTGTTCTGGTGCCATATACTTAGGAGTACCAAGCACCATACCGATACCCGTTTGTTCCTGCAGGGTGTCCAAGACCTTCGCCAGCCCAAAGTCTGAGATCTTTGGAATCAATTCACCGGCCGAATTGACCAGAAGTATATTGGCGGGCTTCAAGTCACGATGCACGACTCCGTTGGTGTGGGCATGATGAATCGCACGCGCCAGTTGTTCGATCAGTTCAACAGCTTGACGTTGTGGCAACCGTTCCTTCAGTAGTCTTTCTCGCAGGGATTCCCCGTCAACATACTCGATCGTCAAAAACGGCTCGCCGTCATCCTCGCCAATTTCGTAAACTTGAACGATGTTGGGATGTTTGAGCCTTGCGATAACCGCTGCCTCCGCGCGTACAATCGCTGCTGCCTGAGGCAAATCGAACCCGGCCACTACGACTTTTACAGCGACCAGTCGCTGCAAGCGTTCTTGTCGAGCAAGGTAGACAACTCCCATGGAACCACGGCCCAACTGACGTTGAAACGTGTAGCCCGGAATGCTCGGAAACCGGTGCTGCAACGCGTCCTGCTCACTCGATCTCTTTGGCCGATGTGAAAGTTCCGAAAGAACGCGTTCAATGATTGTCGCGTGATGTGGGAACCGCGCCAGTAAATTGTCCTTTGAAAGTTTTTGCCCTTGTTCGAGTTGCTGTTCCGCTTCGATCACCAGCAACTCCTCAAGTAAAGCCGGCTGCGCGATTGGTGGAACCTCTTGTAGCAAGGTATCTACCTCAATTGCGTCTCCGCTACGCCACAGTCGCTCTGCACGTCTCGCAATGGCATCGATCTGGCGGATCAACGCTAGGGGTAATTTATCTAGTAGGGTATCGTTCGACTCTAGCATAGTTAGGTTTCAGCAAGTGTTTCAGTCACACTCCTAGTACCGCAATATTCAACTGGCAGGGGCCATGCCGTTCTCTTCCCAGATACGCCGAATAACTGCTAATCGCCGTTTGACGGTCCTTTCACCGCAATCCAGCCGTCGGGAAACTTCCTCATTGGTAAATCCCTCCAACTTCAACATGGCAATTTCTTGCAACTCCCGCTCCTCCAATAGATTCAGCAACGACTCAAACTGCTCAGAGAACATCGCCGCTAGAGCCGGATCCGGTTCACTGTTTTGAACCAGATCGATTAGATGAAGGGGAGTTTTGTCAGTTAATGTGCCGCCTCGTTTCTGACTGAATTCGCGACGTTTGGCATCGATCACCTTACCAGCAGTGATCAATATCAGTGATTGCCACAAGCCGCCGCGGTCCAACATATCCGGCAGTCTATCTGCCGAGGCGGCTCGGTAAAGCGTATGGAATGCTGATAAGGCAATATCTTCCGCGTCTAAAGTCCCGTTTGGAATGATTCCAAGTTTAGCACGCGCTACACTGACGATCGACGAGAAGTAACGATTCCAAATCTGTTCAGCAGCGTCAGCGTTGCCAACGCGAAACAGATCGATCCACCGCGTAATCGATCCGGAAGTTGATTCTTCGTCTCTTTCGTTTGGAGGGTCAGTCGAGTTCATGTCTTACGGGGAGAAGAGGAAATTCAATCGGTGCATTGTTTCGTGGCATACAGCGATTATACACCAAGTAAGTTTGTGTGATCGCATACTCGTACCAACTGATTATTGAGAAGTTACGATTTTTGCGATTTTGCGTTTAGCTACTAGCGTCAGTCAAATATTCAGAAACCTAGAGGTGCGAAATTACCTTAGAACAGGTAAAATCGAAGCAACGTTATATTTGAAAAAGTCGCATTCGCTCTCACAGGTGCAGTTTCCAATGGCAGAGGAACCTAGTTTGCATAGGATGCCGAAAGTCAGCGGATCGGAACTAGGATTTGATGTATTGCTGGCAACAAGTCGCAGGCTTACTGAGTCGCTTCCCTTCAGGGATCAGCAAGAAGCGTTAGCGACCGTCGCTCAGGAAATTGCGGACTTGTTTGTAAGCGAACTTACTTCGGTCTTTCTTGTTGATGAAAAGGACTCGAGCTTTATTACTTTAAAGGCTCAGTCGCCGGGAGACATTGAACATCTGAAACTAAAAGTTGAAAGCTATCCTGCGGTCGGCCTGACCGCACACGCAGCGGCGACTGAATCTGCTTTTGTTCTAAACGATCTGGAAATAACTCATTGCAAATTCGTTCGTAATCTAAGATCGGACTACATTCCTTCGGGCTCGTGTTACTCAGTTTTGTTTGCTCCGCTCAAGAATCGAAAAGGACAGTTTATAGGATTGCTCCGACTGGTGAATAAAGGCGCAGATGCAGTTCAAAGAATGTCGTTTACCGAAGATGATCTTACGAAGATTCAGCTACTAACTGGCCAAGTCGCACTTTTAATTGAAAGTACTAGCGGCATTGAATCGCTCCTTGGCCTTGTGGAAAAGCTACAGCGCGTCGAGGGTACAGAGGAGGCGGTGAAGGAGATCGCAGCAGTTTCACGCAGAATGTTGCGAGCGGATACCTCGGTTGTGTGCTTTTGGGATCGTGAGGCGAAATCCCTAGTCGTCGCTAATGCCAGTAGCAACGGTCAACACTCGGTCCCAAGCTCCGGGACGCGGATCACAAATGGCTTTTGTTTTTATCCAGTTTGGGAAAAAGCAGTTCAATCAAGTTCTAGCCAGCCAATCGACTATGCGCAAGAAACCGTGATTGGAAACAACTGCGATCATGCGCGAAGTACATTGACGGTCGTCCTGCGAATCCACGGTCAGCCAGCAGGAATTTTACATTTAGAATCTGACCATGAAAAATACTTCGACAAGCTTGACGCTCAAGTACTTAAGAAACTTGCCAGGCATGTCTCGATTGGAATTCAAGCAATGTCTCCGAAAGCTTGTGCAGATGGAGACGCGAGCAATTTGCGTGGAGTGGGAGTGTTGTTTGGTGAGGCTGAGAGAGTTGATCAACCTTTAGCGCGGCATATTCCACTCGATATGTGGCGCAAGGATCTCGAAGGCCGATTTCTGTGGGCCAGTGATCAGTTCTGTAAAACAATCGGGAAATCAAGGACCGAGGTCATTGGCAAGAAGGATATCGAATTGTTTTCGCAGGAGTTCGCAAAACGATTCCAAAATGGAGACAAAGCTGCGTTGGATAAAGGTTACTTCGATGACCCTTGGGAAGAAATCCCACTTCCAAATAAGGAAACTCGGTATATCCACGTCATTAAGCGACCGTTCCATGACTTACTCGGGAATCCCGCCGGAACTCAGGGACTCTTTTTAGATGTAACAGGTTATGCGGACATTTTTCACGAAGCGCCAATTGGACTTATGGAACTGGATGCAGACGGAAGGATCCGCCGCGTCAATTGGATAGCGTGCGAAGCGCTCGAGAAAATGAATGTAGATTTAGTGGGAAACCTTCTTTGCGATGTTGCCGTGGACAGAGAGTTGGTTCGAGAAATTACCGATAAACAACTTAACAACGACGAAAAGAAGTTTGACTGGCAACCAATCAACTTTGCGGTTTGCGGGAAGCCAGTGCCATTTGCTCTCGAAGGAAGACGACTACAGGATGGCAGTGGGAAAAAAACGGGAGCGCTGTGCGTTGTTAGAAAAATTAGCGCTGGGTCTGCTATCGAGGAAGCAATAAGAGAACAAGATCCGTGGTATTTGAATCGCATAAAGGACTTTCCAATTCCGGTCTTTTGCGTCGACAGGCAGTTAAGAATTAACTTTGCCAACGAGGCACTTTTGAAGAGAGACGGATTTGATTCTCTTGATGAAATTCGTGGAAAAACGGGCGAAGAGGTTTACGGTGAGATCGGGAGGGGTTATCACCAAGATAGCACTCATGTTCTCAACTCCGGTGAAGTTCTTGATAAAATTGAATACCACAATAATGCCAACGCCAATCGCGACATTGTTCGCGTGCTAAAATTTCCAATTCGAGATTCTCGAAGTAAAGTCAAGGGCGTTCTCGGTGTCTTTTGGGATTACAAAGATGAGGAACGAGCTAAGAAACTACTGCGCGACGCTTTGCGAGAAACGAAGCGCGTGTATCGTCAGATAGTTGAACACACGAGCGAAGGAGTTTTTCTTTCGACGCTCGAAGGTTGGTTTATCCAAGCCAATCCTGCGATGATTCGGTTACTCGGGTGCTCAAATGAAGAAGATCTTCTTCAGTGGACGAACGCGGGCTGCGAACGTTTCGCAGATCAAAACTTTAAGGCGGACTATTTCGCAAAAATTCGTGCATCGGAGTTAGATGTTCCACACGAGTTTGAGTACGAACTTCGCAAGAAAAACGGAACGAAGATTTGGGTCTCAGAATCCGTCCAGAAAGGGATATGCGAAGATGGTACTGATCGTCTTGTAGGATTTGTTGAGGACATTACCGAGCAAAAAAATAATCGGGAAAAAATTGAAAAGTCGCTGCGCGAGAAGGAAGACTTGCTAACAATGCTGTCACATCAGTTGCGTTCCCCTGTTTGGCAAGCATTCAGTCGCGCCGATGATCTAGTCCAGCAGTTAGATCCCCATGGTTCTCTCGCCAATGGCACAGCTTCGTCGGAAATTCGTCGAATTGCTACGATTCGAGGACTTGTTAGAAAGACACGGGCCGTTGCATGGAGCCTAGCCATGCTGAGCAAGTTATCGGGTATGAGTGCAAATAGCCTAACCGGAAGCAAACTACTAAACCCCCGTAATTTAATAAAAATGGCCAGGGAAGCGGCACGCGACGTCCAGCTTATCCGGCGTGCGTCAAGTTCAAGGTTTTTGATGCACGTTGCACCTTCTCGCGTTCCGGATTTCTCTATCGAAGTAGACGACAGCACGGCTTCCAATCGGCGAATTCTTGGCGACCCAGATCTGATTGAGCAATGTGTAAGTAACGTAATCGAGAATAGTTTTAAGTACTCACTTCCAAGTTCCACCATAATGATCCATTGCCTGATTCAGCAGAGATCTGTTACTCTGACAGTCAAGAATAAACCGTTGCCGGGTCTTGAAATTGACGATCAGGTTGCCGCAGATTGCCGCAAGAAAGAGTGGAGATCGCCAGGTGCAGCAGCCTCAGATGCTGATGGAACAGGCCTGGGGCTTTGGTTTGTCGACAGAGTCATGCAGGCACACAAAGGTCAGCTACTAGTTTCTAAAACGGATGCCGACGGGTGGAACAATTTCGGACTTCGTTTCCCACTTTCCGTAGGTTGAGTCATGCCGGAAAATGCTAAGAGAATCATCTTACTCGAGGACGATCCTTTACAAGCGGAATGGATAGCCGAAAAAGTGATATGGGAATCGTTTCCTGATGCGGAATTAAGATACATCGACTCGGAATACGCATTCATTCAAGATGCAGAAAGCGGTCGTTTACTTGAATGGTATCCGCAGTATGCACTCATCGATCTCATGACTCGCTATTTTTCACCAATGGATTTGGAGAATTTAACTGCCAAGCCCGACTTTTCAAAACTTCCCGAACCAAAGTTCGCTGGAATTCGCTGTCTCGCTGAAGTAACTAGGGTGTGCCCTAATATCAAGTGCGCGGTAGTCACTACATTAGATGGGACTGAAATTCAGAAAAATCATCCCAAAGTTCATCTTATTCAGAAAGGCAATGATGCCTTGGCCGATCAACTCGTGAACTTTCTCAAGCTTTAGCAGTCGCGCGTAGTTGATCCTTATAGCTTTTCAGAGACTGCAGCTTCACTTTTTTGCGGCGTTTGCGAGTTTTTCTCCGTCCGTGCGATGCTTGCGGTGGGCGAGTATGGTCGCCTGGCGTTAAACCCTGCCGACTTGGCTCCGTAACAAACTGCAAAATGTCTCCACTCAATATTTGCGGACTTCGCTGAATATAGAGCTCCCTCGCCCGAAATTGCAGCGAGTCTGCCTCTTTTGATGAAATATTCTGAGTGGCTATCTGCGCCAAGGCAGCAGGATCTTCCCAAAATTGCTCGTTGCCATAAAGCAGAAATTCCGCCGAAATAAGTATTGGTTCAAGTTCCAATGTGTCATGAATTAGAGCAGAGTATGATTTAAAATTTGCGTCAACCAATTCAAGAAACTCCCGCAATTTAGAGCTTCTCTGCGTTTCGTCCTTAAAGGCGTTGTTGATTCGAGTATTAAATGCATTCGCACACTCCGTAACGACAAAATCGTCGACTTTGAATGGCATCGAAAGCAGCCCGCGAAAGGATTCGAAAAGCGATGCTTTTAGAACGGGATCTTTATCTCCCTTGATTAACCCAACCCACCGATTCTCAAGATCGTTGTTTGGTTGTGCGACCATAACAAAGCGAGTCAGCGTTTTCGCAGTTTCTGAATCGTGCTTGAATGGGGTGCCTCCTTCAAGTTCGCAGCGTTGGAACAATTGCATCACAGCGGTCTTGAAACTAGAGACGCCAAGACGCCTAATTAACATGAACAATTGAATCCATGTGTCTTCCGCCAAATGGTTCCATAAGCAATTTTCCGAATCATCGGTTGCTAACCAAATAACGGCTTCGCTGATCCTTTTCGAAAGAACTTCTCTAATCGTGGGTTCGCAGAAATTGTCGGCCGACGGCAAAGCGCAGACTAGAACTAACGCAGGATCTTCCTGGCGATGCAACTCGAAATCAACGCCTTGCATCCATCGAATAATGTCTGTGCTATCAGCCTCCGGTGATGATAGCCACTCAAGTAGACGCTTTTGGCGCAGTCCGACTGCGGTGGACATCCCAGTTTGAAATGCGTGCGAGTCGATATAGCATTTTGTTTTAAAGCCCGCGGGCTCGGCAGTGGGCGATGCAGATTTAGTCATTCTAGCGCTCCCTTGTTCTTCACGTCAATAAACCAACTTCTATGATGGTCCCTTGCGCTATCTACGTCGACGTTACCTACACTTGTATCGTCCAAACGATAAAGGGCTCTTACAAATCCCATTTCTAACCTGCGATTGTTATGAACAAATTCGCTCATGGGTCGCACGCCTGCTAGCATTGCGTCTCCGAGTACCATTGTACGCCCGCCAAGCTTTGGCAGCAACTCGCTAGGCGTCGGGAAGTGCCATTCAGTCGCGCCGGCCTCGAGGACGGTGGGACGGGCGACGGCATTGGTGCTATTCAGGGGATATTCCAAAAGCATGAACCATTCAGGACTCGCAAGCTGATGCCCCAAGCCGAAAATCTCCATCCAACGGCGCAGACCATTATTGCGATGTGGCTCAAACTCGTCCGCCCGTCCCGCCCAGCAGATGCGCTCGGGTTGGGCAAAATTTCGACTCGCGTTCGTGGAATCAACGACTTTTTGATACGCTTCTGCGACCAGCGGCGCCAAAAGTGGTAGATCTTGGGGGAGTTCGAGATTGGAAAGCCACTCGTTGACGTATGAGCTATCATCGTCGTAGACCGATTCCTTACCGCTTCCAATATCATCTCCTCCAGCATTTTCAATTTCTCGTTCCTCCAATACTTCGCTTAATTTGCTTAGCAGCAATGGAAATATCTTCTGGACACTAACCAACA
>JANODD010000147.1:0-78500 GCA_031412515.1 Planctomycetia bacterium
GTTCCGGCACTTCGCTTGCCCTGGGCTTTGTTGTTGAACCGCGTTGCGGTAAGGAACTGCGACTGGATGATCCTAGCCCGGCGGAAAGACTTTTCTCGATCGCAACCGTGCGAAGTCCCGAAACGTTAATTGACAGGTTCACTCAGCACGCCAATACAACAACTGCTTGCGATTGCGAACCAATACTGCTACTATCCAATCCAGCGTCAAGACGACTCGCTGCCGATTTACCACTCCCGACTGCACCACGAACAATGCGTTGCAAGAATCGAACTGGAAATAGTTGAAGACGAGTGAGAGCGAATCTCACCTGAGTAGCTGTTAGCCGCAGGCTCAGTATCTAGGCTTGCAGCACAGGTATAAGGCTCCTTAAGTGCTTGGCAGACAAGTACGCCGGAGTCCTGTGATGATGTGTAGTCAAGAAAGGTAGCGAGGAAGAAAGGTAGGGACTGGCTGTCCCGCCCTGAACGAGATTGAGCTCCACTGGGCTAACTTTTCTGCTGTGGCTGATTGAACGTTTTCTGCAAGCGGGTGTGATGATTGAAGGTTGCCGTGAAGATACTGATGAAGGCGTGCCGCAAGGCTCGTGTCTTTCCCCGTTACTTGCCAACGTATATCTGCACTATGTACTGGACGAATGGTTCCAGGCGGACGTGCAACCACGGTTGGCTGGCCAAGCGTACATCGTTCGCTATGCGGATGATTTTATCTGTACGTTTGAACTGGAAAGAGACGCAAAGCGTTTTCAAGAGGTGTTAGTAAAGCGACTATCCACAAGACATTCACGAGGAAAGACCCGATGCGAATAGTTTGTTTAGCGGCTCTGTGTTGCGTTTGCTGCTTGTATGGGTCCGCTATCGCTTCCGAACCTGATCCGGCAGCGGTAGTCGAGCAGGTCATCGATGCCGCTGGTGGCGAAGACAAGCTGCTTCGCCTGTTCAGAACTCGCGAGACTGTTAACGTCAGTTCTGATCCAGAGAAGAAGGTGCCCGAGCGGGCATCAGTCTATGAGGCCCCAAAGTATTGGTGGACAGGTAAGAATGAGCGCGTAAAGAACGAGGCAATGCCCGATGAGCCAGCCACGTTTCTGGTTTGGGCCTGGACGCTTGGGATACTAACAGACCCGGCATCCAAATTAGAGTTGATCCCGGATGTCGTTGAGTCAAACAAGCCTGCTATCGGGCTGCGAGTAAGCGGTACAGTGACCCCGCCGATGGATCTCTATTTTGACAAGGCCGAGAGTCGCTTAGTCCGCATTGATTGGCGAAGCGACATTCACCGATTTAGTGATTGGAAAGAACTCGACGGAGTGAAGTATCCGGCGAAATGCGCCGGATTTAAGAAGAGCACCGGGAAGCCATGGTATTTCAGTGAGATTATTGAACTTGAACGACTGAGGGATTTGCCAGAGGGTCTGAAACGTAGGTAGAGCCGAACAAAGCGTTGGACGCGAAGCCGCCGATCACGTCGTTCATGAAGTCAATGTTGATTGGCGGCGGCCCGGTCAACGCAAGCGTTCTGCCATGGAGAAGCGTTGAGTTGGAATTTGAAGGCACCTACAACGTCACGTCTTCACTGACGCAGAACGATGGCCGCAAGCTCACACTCAAACATGTAGGCTAGTCTAGTTCGAGCTATTTCTTGGTGTCGCAAAATGCTTATCCGTGTCACTTGTGTGTTGCTTTGTTTTTTGACTGCCTTTTTTAACGCTACAGCTGCAGCAATTGAGCCATGTTGCATCAAGATTGTTGATGACAGCAACGGTTGGCCAGTGCCGCTGGTCGAGTTGCGGACAACTCACCAGGTGCGTTTTGTTTCAGATAACGCAGGTCTCATCGCATTCGACTTACCTGAACTGATGAACAAAGAGACTTGGTTTCACGTCGTAGGCCACGGTTACTTGGTCCCCAAGGATGGTTTTGGAAACTCCGGCGTCAAACTCACTCCTCGCGAAGGCGAAACGATCACTGTCAAAGTGAAGCGACAACTTCCGGCAAAGCGACTCGGGCGGATTACGGGCGGCGGGCTGCTTGCGGAAAGCCAAAAAATGGGGCTCGAAACGGACTGGCAGGAGTCCGGCATACTTGGCTGTGACAGTGTTCAAAATGCAGTCCACAATGGAAAATTATTCTGGAGCTGGGGCGACACGACGCTTCCTGGTTACCCGCTCGGTCTCTTCGATATGATCGGTGCGACTACGGAGCTGCAGCCGATCGACTCATTCCAACCGCCGATTCGTTTGAAGTTCGATTACATTACCGACAATAAAAGCACCCCGCGCATCATCGCCAAAATGCCAGGTGATGGACCGACCTGGTTGAGCGGCTTTGCAAGCCTTGTCGATGATGCTGGAAAGAACCGCTTGGTCGCGAGCTATATGAAAATCAGACCGCCACTCGAGCAGTATGAATGTGGTCTGTGCGTCTGGAATGAAGAAACTCAAACATTTGAAAAGAACCAAGTCCTTTGGACCAAGTCGGCGCACAGCCCAACACCGCCGACCAGTCCAATCGGTCATCCTGTGAAGTGGAGTGACGAAGAAGGGAAGCAGTGGATACTCTTTGGCGATCCTTTTCCAACACTGAAGTGCCCAGCCAACTTCAAGTCTTGGTCCGACCCTCAGGCATGGCATTCGCTCAAGCCGCAAGAATCGGTTAACGGTCGAGATAAGGACGAAGCCATTACTCCTCATCGCGGTTCGATTAGTTGGAATACATATCGCAAAAAATGGATTTCAGTTTTCACACAGATGGGAGGCAAGACTTCTTTTTTAGGCGAGCTATGGTATGCAGAAGCGAGCGAGCCTACCGGACCTTGGAGCGATGCCGTTCATATCGTCTCGCATACCAACTACACGTTCTACAATCCGCAGTTGCATCCCGAGTTCACACAAACTGATTCGCCCATTGTGATTTTTGAAGCAACATACACGAAAGAGTTCTCTGGGGTATCTGAAGCCACTCCGCGTTATGATTACAACCAAATTCTCTATCGACTCGACCTCAACGAGCTACACGGTCAATGATCGTTTTCAAGTTGGATTCAACGAGAACTTCTCACCTCTTGTTTCATGAAAGTTGTATTGCTGTTGTCAGCAACTCGCCGACTTCGATGCAAGTGATGTAGCCGTGCGATGGCATGAAAGTTGCTTTCCTTATGTAGTGTTCAAGGTACTGCAGGCGTGAAACTGCAGCAATGAATCAACCCAAACAACGATAAGAGGAAATGCAAAATGGCCAGTCGAAGCAACGAAACAGTTGTGGGCGTTTTTCATGATCGCGCCCAAGCACAACAAGCTGTCAATGAACTCAAGCGACTAGGATTTGACGAAACGCAGGTCGGCGTAGTCGGCCCCGGTTCCGATAACGACAATATGATTCCTACAGATGCCGGCTTAGATAGTGGCGATAATACCTATGCTAGCGAGGGTGCGATTAGCGGGTTAGCAACTGGTGCTGGAGTAGGAGCGTTATGGGGGCTAGGCATATTAGCTGGTGTTTTACCAGCCATCGGCCCAGCCATCGCTGGAGGCACGCTGGCGGCGATTCTCTCAAGCACCGCTGCCGGTGCCGCAGCAGCTGGACTCGGTGGCGCACTGATTGGACTTGGTTTTTCCAAAGAAGAAGCTGAGTATTACAACTCGGAACTGGAAGCAGGCCGCACTGTGGTTACCGTGTCAGCAGGCAGTCGCCGAAGCGAAGCTGAGTCTGTGCTGCGAAACTTCGGCAGCTACGATATCACTCGCAAAGACGACAACGCATACACCGGCTCTTCGATGGCCGAATCCACGACACCGGATTCTATGCGAACTAACTCTAGCTTTGGTGACGTATCGTCAGGTTCTACACTTGGTAAGGGATCAATAGGTAGAGGATCAGTGGGTGCTGGATCAACGAGCGCAGGATCAACGCGAGCAGGATCGATGGGCATTGATTTGGATGCTGACGTAGATCCCGATTTGGCTGGTGCTTCGATGGGTGGTGCTTCAATGAAGGATGGCCTCTCATCGACCAATCGGTTCGATAACGCGCAGCGTTCGGACCACGAAGGCCGCATCACTGCTTTTGATGAAGAACTTCACATCGATAAGAAGCCGGTAGAGACCGGCAGTGTAAATGTTCACAAAGAAGTCCATACCGAGCACAAGACGATTGATGTGCCAGTACAACGTGAAGAAGTTGTTATCGAACGCAGACCGGCCAGCGGACACGCCGGCGATATTGGTGCAGGACAGCAAGAGATTCATATTCCCATTCGAGAAGAGCAAGTCAAAGTCGACAAGCAAATGGTGGCCAAGGAAGAGGTCGCCGTTAGCAAACGAACGGTTCAAGATACCGAGCATGTCGACGAAACGCTTCGCAAAGAACAGATTAAAGTCGATCGGGATGCCAACGCCAAAGTCGAAGATCGTCGAGGCACTAACCATTAACCAGCCCATTAGCCAAACTAGAGTGACCGCGATCGTCTCAGGCTAGAAGGCATCGATGACCTCAGCTAAGCACTGATTCCTAAAACATAGAGATAGGGATCGGTGCTTTTTTGTTAATTTTTGCAAAGTGCTTTCAACTTGATCAGCAGAGGTCCAAGTTGATACGTTCGGCAACGGTTTGCAGCAACCTGCCCGCGCTCGTGGAATCAAGATTCTTATTGAAGTGCATTTTGAACATTCGCACTTCTGACCACTCCTGGCCTCTTTCCTCTTCTTCGGAATGGACAATCACTCCTAGAAAAGATCGTCGGCGCATCAGTTCACTAATCAGCTGCTTTGTAGAGAAAAGCTCGAGTTCCTGAGGTTCCATTCAATTTGCTCGCATTTAAGTAGAAGGCCAAATCCGTAAGGCGATTTGTCAGGGTACGACTAGGTCGCTCATTTGTCAACCATAAGAGCAAGAAACTCCGTTGCTCAGTTGCTCAATTGTCCATGACCAAGCAAATATTTCTCGCGTTGTGAGACACTATCGCTCGAGTTACGATTTTTAATGTCGCTTGCAATTAGGGCGGAAGGCCACACGAGCGAAGGAATGTTAAAGACGCCTCATCCCCTTGCTTTCTCGCGTGGCATCAGATTTGCTTTCAGTTTGCTTAAGTGGACTTGTGAAGTTGCGGATGAGCCCCGGCTAGTAGTGATTTAGCAAGTGCTTTTACTCTGATTGGCGCGTTTTAAAAACAGAGATGAGACGATGGCTGGCCAAGCTTATGGACTCGTTGTCGACAATGAATACAGTTCGCGTCTGATCATGGCGAGGACTGTGTTTCAAGCCGGCTACACACCAATCAGTGCTTGTGATGGTCAATCAGGATGGCTGCTAGCGGAGGGTTTGCTGCCAAGAGTCATTATTACCGATCTAGACATGTCACCGTGGGGAGGTCTGCAATTGATTGAAGCGATACGTAAATCCAAGAACCCCCTCGTTCGCGAGACCCCTATTATTGTTTGCAGTGGCACCGATGACAGGACGGCCAAACAAGCTGCCCTCGAGGCAGGTGCTTCGCGGTTCATTTCTAAACCGGTTCGGATCTTAGAACTGTGTGAACTCATTTTTCAAGTCGTGACTGAAAAACCCCACCTCTTTAAATCAAGCTCTACGTTGTATTGACCTCTTTGTTCTAGATAGTCCTACGCAGTGCAAATCCACCGACCTATTTAAGTTCGTAAGTTCGTGCCCCGCCAGTCGAGCACTGAAAACCCGTAAACGCTGTGTTGCTCGTAGAGCACTCACTAGCAGCACCTTCACTGTACGGCTGCAAGCCAGACTTGTGCCCTACACCGTCATGCAGTGCATAGTTCGCTATGCAAACCGCGTTAAATTGCGGTTCATTTCCTCTCATCATTCAACAACGATCCAACCACCATGCTTAACAGGTTTCGAAAACTTCGTGGGAAATTGATCCCACGTTTTGTGCGCCTTGCAATTCCCTACTTAAATTCAGAACAGCGGTGGAAAGCCCGAGGCCTGTTTTTACTGTTGATCTGCCTGATGTTGGCGGACACATCCGTCGCTGTAATGCTGAACTGGCAGACCGGCGAGTTCTCGACCGCGCTCGCTGAACAGGACTCAGACCGCTATTGGAAATCAACCTACTTTACGATTTTGCTAATCGTGATTGGCTTTCCCACTTATGGGCTGTACTACTATGTTCGCGATCGTTTGACATTGCACTGGCGAAGCTGGATGACGTCGGATTTCATGTCAAAATACTTCGGTGATCGACGCTACTACCAACTAACCTATTCCACATCGATCGATAATCCGGACCAACGAATGTCGGATGACATCAATTCGTTCACTTCCAAGTCGATCTACTTTTTACTGATTTTCATCGAAACATGTCTGCAAATCATCGCTTTCAGTGGAGTTTTGTGGTACTTGTCGCAGACGCTGGTGTGGACTCTGCTTGTGTACGCTTTTGTCGGCACCTTCTTAACGACTTTCGTTTTTGGACGGCCGTTAGTCGCGCTCAATTTCTTCCAGTTGAGAAACGAAGCGGATTTCCGATTCAGTTTGATTCGCGTTCGCGAAAACGCTGAATCGATTGCATTTTATCGCGGCGAAAAGAAAGAGCAAAGCTATGTGAAGGATCGTCTTGTCGATGTCCTTTCGAATACCAGACGCCTTGTCAACTGGCAGTTTTTCTTAAACTCCTTTCAGTCGCTCTACACATCAGCGTCGTACGTTTTGCCGGCGATTATATTAGCGCCCTCGGTCTTGAATGGTGACATGGAAGTAGGAGCCGTTGTGCAAGCGACCGGCGCATTTGCAAAAGTCTTTGGTGCTTTGAACGTGGTTGTTAGCAAGTTCGATCAGCTCAGTTACTTCACTGCCGGAGTCGGTCGGCTCGATCGCTTCTCGAAGGCGATCCAAGATAACGAGAACGGCAATGAACCATCGGAACGCATCGAATCCAAGGAAGTGGCGGCTTCGGAACAATCCGGCTTTGAGCGAGTATCGCTTGAAACGCCTGATGGCAAGCGACGATTGGTCGAAGACCTGCAACTGGACATCGAACCAGGAACGCGACTTCTCATCGTCGGTGCGAGCGGCGGTGGAAAGAGTTCACTGCTGCGAGCTTTCGCGGGCCTTTGGACATTGGGAACTGGTTCAATTTCACGCCCACCGCTAAGCGACGTTTTGTTCCTCCCGCAGCGACCCTATATGGTGGTCGGAACGCTCCGCGATCAGCTGATGTATCCTAACGGCAAACCGCAACTGACCGACCAAGATCTCGCAGATGCACTAGTTACTGTGCGACTTCCGGAATTGATCAAACGATTTGGTGGTCTGGACGCTGTGTGCGATTGGAGCAAAACACTTTCCCTAGGCGAACAGCAGCGGGTCGCTATTGCACGAGTCTTTCTTTCCGATCAAAAGTTCATCGTGCTTGATGAAGCGACCAGTGCTCTGGATGAGGAAAATGAGTCTGAAGTCTATGAGAAACTCGCTTCTGCAGAAGTCACCTTGATCAGCATCAGTCATCGCCCCAGCGTAGCGAGGTTTCACACCGAGGTCCTACAACTTGACGGCGAAGGGGGATGGTCGCTGATCTCTTCGGAAGAGTACCAAGCCAGTTTGCAGGACTAGCGTGGGTTACGCCAACGTGAGCCGTCGGCGCTTAGCAAGTGAGCCGTCGGCACTTAGTAAGTAAGCCGTCGGCACTTAGTAAGTGAGCCGTCGGCGCTAGCCGCGGGTGAGCGAAGTGTGTGGCTTAGCACGATCGAGCGACGGTCTAATGTGAACCTAGTGCGGGTAAATACCAGTCAATGGACAAACCAATCTGCCGATCCATTGCTCGCTCGCATTTCCGTGACAAGTTAAGCCGAGATGCGGTTGTCATCAATGATGAAGAGCGATGTGACAGGGAAATTGATGACAGGGAAACTAATTTTTCTGTCACAAGTGTTTTATTTAGAGGGCAGTTAGCGATAAGTTTGTCTGAGGCGAATCACGAGTGGGAGGATGTTGGCTTCCGTGAGAAGAACAAGCAGTGCTTCTTCCGGCTAAAGAAGACGGCTTAAATTGGACTTGTGTGGTGGGTGACGATTACTTCGTTCACCCGCGGCTAGTGCCGTCGGCTCACAGTACCCGCGGCTAGCGCCGTCGGCTCACAGTACCCGCGCGGGTAAATCCGTACAAGCTCACACGGTCACACTCGGCAAGAGTGCCCCGCTTCAACATCAATGGGGACCGCTTCAATAATTCAACGATCGGCTTCTGTTCTGGCCTCCGAAGTCGGCGATGATCTGTTCGGCTATTTGGACTCGGTCGCGGGCATCTACGGTTACAATGACTCGCCCGCCCGAGAATTCAGTTTCGTAGTAACTCATATCTTCTTCGCTGACACCCATGCCTAGCAACGCGCCGCCCAAAGTACCAGCGGCTGCCCCGGTGGCCGCACTACCGACTAAAGCGGCCAAAGTTCCGCCGGCTATCACTGGACCAATGGCTGGTAAAACGCCCGCCATGATTCCCAGGCCCCATAGCGTTCCAGCTCCAACGCCCAATGCGGCTCCAGTGGCTGCACCTTCTGAAGTCAAATCGGAGGTATCTGTAGGCGCCGCCGAATGCGGTAGCTGGCCACGTTTGGAAACAAGTCCAATCTGCGATTCCGCAAATCCGCGATTTCGAAGTTCATTGACGGCTGCTTGCGCTTGACGATGAGACTCGAAAACTCCAATGACTGTACCCTTTGTTGCAGTGGTCATTTCTTCACCTGCTTTCCTTAACGAATACTACTGTTGGTACCAGTCCCAATAGTCATAGGACTCATTCTCGATTTTTGCATCATGCAAATGTGATTCCAATTGATTGATCGCAAGTTGGAGGGAAAGGCAATGTAATTAGAGGTAATTGATCGCAAGCTGGAAGCATACGCCACAATCGCAAACTGGAAGCATACGCCACAATCGCAAGCTGGAAGCATACGCCACAATCGCAAGCTGGAAGCATACGCCACAATCGCAAGCTGGAAGCATACGCCACGTGAAGTGATCAAAAATGGTTCAGTCTGATCGTTCGGCTTGCTAGTGTGCAATTTGTCACACTTTTACGTTTTTGCAGTTGGCGAGCAATCTCTTTAGCTCAGAAGGGTCTACGGGTTTAACGAGATGGTAATTGAAGCCGGCTTCGCGCGAGCGACGTTTGTCGTCGTCTTGCCCCCAACCAGTCAGTGCGATAAGAACGAGCCCTTCGGCCCATGGATTCTCACGAATGCGGCGACAAGCTTCGTACCCGTTGAGCTTAGGCATACCGATATCGAGCATGACTACTTCAGGTTGAAACACTGCCCCTGTTTCCACTGCTTCTAATCCATCGTGGGCTGTGCGAACTTCGTTGCCCATAATCCGAAGCATCATTGCAAGGGTAGTGGCTGCATCTTTGTTGTCATCCGCAACCAAAATACGTCGTCGACTAGGCGCGGTAGCTGGACTGACTTTGTCGACTGGTTTGCCTTCCATTGAAGAAGTTTTCTCGATAGGTAGGCGCACAATGAACTCACTCCCTTGCCCCTGACCTCCACTACGGACTTCGACGTTTCCGGCGTGTAATTCGACTAGCCGCTTGACTAGCGAGAGACCGATGCCCAGGCCGCCTTGCGATTTCTCAAGCGATCGGTCGACTTGCGTGAACATGTCAAAGATTGTGGGAATCATTTCTTGCGGGATGCCGATTCCGGTATCCTTGACACTGACTGCTACAACGTCACCTTGCAGTACGGCGGTCAGCCCAATGTGTCCGCCGCGTTCACTGTATTTGGCGGCGTTGTTCAATAAATTGGAGAACACTTGGCCAAGCCGAGTCACATCCGCGTTCAAGAAAATCGGCTTGGGTGGCAGGGTGACGCTGAGCTTATGGCCGCTGGTCGCGATGAGTGTTCGACTGGTTTCGACTGCGCTGTTGAGGACCGACGTTAGTTCGATCCGTTGTTTTCGCAATTCCAATTTCCCTCGACTGATTCGACTTACATCGAGCAAGTCATCTACTAGATGTACCATCTGTCCGAGTTGGCGTTCCATCATGGTTCGAACTTCGTCGATAGTTGCCTTATCGTTCGAAGAGCCCATGATTTGGAGACCGTTTCGAATCGGAGCTAAGGGATTGCGCAGTTCATGAGCGAGCGTCGCCAGGAACTCATCCTTGCGCCGATCAGCTTGCGAAAGTTCGGCGGCCAGTCGGCGTAGTTCTTCCTCAGCATGTTTGCGTTCAGTAATATCGAGGTTTGTCCCTACGACCCATTCAACCTTGTCTTGATCGTTCACACGAACCGTTTCAACAGCGGCGACGTGACGGCATTCACCATCGTTGCGTCTACGGATACGGAAGGTGCGGCTGCTCTTTCCAAGCTGCTTTACAGTATCCTTTAAGATCGCCTCATTCTGGGCTAAATCTTCCGGTAGCACTGCATCACGCCAGTCGTTGTAATCGACGAAGCCGTCTGGAGTCGGTTCGAAGCCGTAAATGCGAAACATTTCAGCATCCCATCGGATGGAATTGGTAAGGACGTTCCATTCCCAGATACCGACTTGAGTCGCCTCCGTAGCCAGACGCATCCGTTGTTCACTTGCTCGTAACGCTTCCGTGGCTCGCGTTCGTTCGGTTACTTCGTGAAAATAGCAGGCTACACCATGTTTACCATCAGGGAGGGTCACACGCTGCGTTTCCCATTCATAGGTCTGTTGGATACCCAGATCCTGTCGCCGCTCGGTGAAAGGAGGTGAAATGTAGCGTTCACCGGTTTCCAACGTTTGCAGAAAAACCTTTGCAACCTTTCCGCCAACTTCCGGCCCCCATACGATTTCAATCACTTCTTTAAAGTCGCGACCGATCAGTGGTCGTACCGACTGGAAGACGGGCATCGCCACGGCGTTCACTTGCTGCAGACGGAAACCTGAATCGATAACATAAGTCCCCATCGGCGCCTGTTCAATCAACGTAGAAAACAAGGCAGCGTTCTGACGAAGTCCTTCTTCAGCCCATTTTCGATCAGTGATTTCGGATGCAACCCCAATGTACTGTCGCACCTCACCATTAGCGGCCCGTGAGAAGACGGCATCGCGAGACTCGAACCAACGCCATTGACCCGATTTGTGCAGCATTCGAAACTCGAACGAAGCGGTCTCGCTCGAATCGAGGTTGCGTATGCATTCGAGGTGTTGATCGAGGCGTTGCGGATCGGCGGGATGCATCAAAATTCGTCCTGCCTCCATTCCGAACTCCGCAACCTCTGCAGGGCTATAGCCAAGCACTGCCGCAATGTTTCGATTCATGTAAAGAGGACGCCTGGATTGCAGATCGACGACTGACAGAACTCCGGGCATGACGTCCGCAATGCGCTCAAGGAAATGTGCTTTTTCGCGGAGCTCATTTTCAATTCGGATTCGCTCAGTAATGTCCAGCACGACTGCGATCAGTCCTAGGAATTCACCCGATGGTGACCGCAGGGGAGTCAAATTACTTTGGGCGCTCAGAACAGATCCATTTCTGCGGCAGTAAGACTTCTCTACTTGAAGATCGGGTCCTGATACGGCCAGCCGGGCGAAAGCCTCCTTCGTTATTTTCGCGCTCGAATCGTGCGTAAACTCCAAAACACTTTTGCCAAGCAGTTCGGCTTCGGTGTACCCCAGCATGTCGCACCATCGCTGGTTGACAAGCGTCATGCGGCCAGCGGCGTCAGTTTGCACAATCCCTGCCGGCGAGCGCCTCAGGATGCCGCTCAATCGCGCCTCGCTCTCACGGAGAGCTTCTTCGGCTTGCTTGCGTTCCGAGATATCGCGGACGGCGGCGACGGTGCCGATGCGAGTGCCGTCGGGAGCATGTAAGTGGGTAACTGTGGATTCGACGTGCAGATTACGACCATCGTGGGTGTGCTGGAGAATTTCTCCGCGCCACTTTCCATGGTCGTGCATGGCCTTCTGCGATGCCGTTTGTTCTGCCAAGGTTGACCAGTGAGAGGTATACAAGTCGGAAAGCTTGCGGCCCAGTAAGTCGCTTGAGTGAACGCGATACTGTTGCTCGGCAGCAGCATTCATGAAGGTGATGCGATCATCCAAATCGACTGCGATCACAGCATCGTTGACCTGAGCGAGCATCTCGCCGCGGAAGCGATTCTCCTGTGCATCGAGTCCTTGAAGCGTGAATAGCTGAGGGCCAGCCTCCGCTTCAACCACGATCGCATCGACCTCGCCCGCCCGAATCGCTCGCAGTAGTTCTTCTGCTTCCTCCAGCCGCGCGCGGAGGTCCGCGTTTTCCAAAAGGAGCGAATGGTTGGTAAGCGATTTCGATTCCATGATGACTTAGCTATTTGCTCCCCGACATTGATCCACACAGGAAACTTCTTGAGAGGGAATTTCTCGGGAAGGAATTTCGCAAGCGGTTGATAACTGCAAATCGAGACCGCGGAGGATGCGTTCAGTGTGGGACATATCGCCGACAAAGCGTCGCGATGGAAGCGGAAGTTTTTTGATCAATGTTGGCGCAGCGATGATCTGCTCCACTTTTGCGATTGAAGGCTGCAGTGAAATATCGATGACGTCTAAGTCGTAGCGTCCGGACAAGTACTCTTCGCATATTTTACGGATGTTCGCGACCGCAGCCAACGATCGGGGAGCGGTTCCGGTGACATACAGGCACAGGACGTATCGGACCTTGTCACGCGCGGCAGCCACCGCATCATATGCGGATAGGCTGTCTGTGACGTTTTTGCTTTCGATCAAAGTCTCACCTCTTCGCAGGTTGCACGTCGAGGCCGACCAGAACACGTTCTTCATTCGAAAGGTCGCCAATAATTTTTTTGATTGACTCTGGTAGTCGTCGCACTAAAGTAGGGACAGCTAGTATCTGGTCACCAGCGGCAAGCGCGGGCGTCTTGATGAGATCAATAATCTCAATAACGCTCCAGGGTCGAGAAGTTACGGTTCCATTCGTCTCGTACAAGCGGCCCCAACTAAGTCCGATTATTCCATGATTTTTACTAAAAAGCGACCAAACCATTTGACACTCTAAAAACATCATTTCTTTACACCCAAAAGCAGGAGTCAGTGCATCTTTACGCGTTGCCTGCAATCGCTTCCTTCCGACCGCCTGCGAAATCTATCACCCTTCAAAAGAAAAGAAACCGCGAGTTGGCTGCACTTTTCCGAGCCTAAATTGTTTTGCGTATGGCAGTTGCGGTGAAATCGAGGGTAGAGCAAATCGTTTCTGGCACTGAACTGATTGGCTTTCGAACAGCAATCACGCATGTAAAGGTCTGCGAGAGATTCTGCAATGCAACTTCCGTTTTGCGTGTAGACATTGAAGCAAACCGCGAGCCACCCCTGGCCGCTTGCATTTCACCTGAGCGGAATTGGCAGTAAACTGTCAAGTTTGAACGCGCAGCTCGATTAGCTTTCACATGGCGTGCTTGAGAGAGACTGATTGAACATCAGTGTGTATTTAATTCATCCGTCCCGCTCGGCTTTCAGCCATGGGAAGTAAGCACTGACACAAGAATGTGAAGTAGGAAGTGCGCAGAAGGTTTGTTGGTTTAATCGCTCACCTAATAGCAGACCCTTTCCATCATGGCTAAACTTGTTCCTATATAGCAAAGGCGAGACGGCTTGCCGCAGTTTCGCTCTTTTTAGTGCTGTAATAACAATTTCGTTAGGAACGATGCGGTGACGAATTGACCGAATATAAATGGAGTGCCGCTGAAAAAACTGTCAGCGAGCGCCTTGCCGTGGCCGCAGTATTAATGCTCCTAGTTGCAAGCGGTTTGGTCGCCTTCTACCAAATCCGGCAGCTTCGTTCGCATTCCGAGAGTGTAGAAACGTCCTATAAGCTTTTAAGCAAGTTGGGCGAACTGGAATCGACGGTCAATTTGGCTGAATCGGAGCAGCGGGGTTACCTCATCACGGGCGAAGAATCGGCTACGGGCGATGACTCGTACCTTGAACCTTTCAAAAAGGCAGTCTCAAATGTCGATGCATTGCTTGCAGACCTCCGTCCGCTCACACAAGATGACGCCCAGAAAAGCGAAAAGCTTGCACAACTAGCTCGCTTGATTGACGAGAAGTTCAAGGAGCTTTCAAACGAGATCGCCATTCGCCGTAATCAGGGACTGGATGTGGTTCAAGAACTGGTCAAAGGGGTGCCAGGAAAGCAGAAGATGGCCTTCGTTCGTCAAGCGGTCGACGAGCTGCGGAATATCGAGAACGCCCTGATGGCCGACCGCGAATTTGTCGCTGCGACCACTTACTGGACCGCACTGCTGACCGGATTGATTTCAACCGTATGTGGACTCATTCTGGTTGTGACAGTCCTCTATCTTGTTCAGCACAATCGTCGCCGGGCAGAACATGCTGCACAAGCAATTCGCGAAGAACATGATCGACTGCGCGCCAGCCTTGATCGCAACACGCTGCTGGAGATTGAAAACCGGCGCATGGACCAGTACATGCGGACGATCATCGAACAGGTCCACGATTATGCCATTTTTGGTATGGACGCAGAGTGCCGTGCCACGACCTGGAACGAGGGCGTGCGGCAAGTGTTAGGATTCGACGAATCGGAGTTTATTGGACAAGACATACGCAAGCTCATCTTTACCCCCGAGGCCCACGAGCATGGGATCCCCGAAATTGAGTTCGAGACGGCGGCGAAAGAAGGCAGCGCGAGCGATGATCGGTGGATGATGCGCAAGTCTGGAGTGCGATTTTGGGCATCGGGCATAACGAGTGCTGTCCGAAGCGAGGACGGAAAGTTGGTGGGCTTTAGTAAAGTCATGCGAGACTTGACTGAGCAAAAGCGTGATGAGGATGAATTGGCGGAACTTGCATCACGGCTTTCAGAAGCTAACCGTCGCAAGAATGAATTCCTTGCGACGCTGGCTCACGAACTTCGCAACCCGCTTGCACCGATTAAAACGGCAATTGACCTGATGAGTATGTCTCCGCTGAGTCAAGAGAATGAAGAGCTGCGCTCGATCATAGCTCGACAAGTTGATCAGGTCATTCATTTAATCGATGACTTGTTAGACGTCTCAAGAATTGAACGCGGCAAGATTTCTCTCCAACGCCAAATCGTTGATCTCCGCACGGTCATTGAATCGGCGGCGGAAGCGTTACGGGCTACGATCGAAGAGAAATCTCAGACACTAGAAGTCAAACTCTGTGATAAAGAAGTACGCGTTGATGTGGACCCTGCAAGACTGACGCAAGTTTTTTCTAACCTACTTAACAACTCATCTCGCTACAGCGATACCAATTGCCACATTTCACTTACTCTTTCCGTGGACCACAGCGGCGGAGAGAAGGGGAGCGCGGTTGTTGAGATAAAAGACAATGGAATTGGAATCCCTGCAGATCGTTTGGATGAAATCTTCCAAATGTTTTCGCAAGTACATGATTCCCTGGGACGTGGCAACGCAGGCCTTGGAATCGGTCTGACTCTGGTAAAAACACTTGTCGAATTGCATGGTGGAAAAGTCGCGGCGTACAGCGAAGGGATAGGGCACGGCAGTAATTTTGTCGTGCACTTGCCCTTGGCTAGCAGTACTCCCGCGGAGGCTATTTCGGCACCGCTGGACACAAACTTCGAATCATTACTTTTCGCCAAACCTTTCAAGGTACTAGTAGTCGAGGACATGCGAGCTTTGCGGATGATCATGTCTCGACTGCTGGAGCGGCTCGGGAATCAAGTGAAAGTTGCTGAAGATGGCCTGAAAGCGATGGAGCTACTGACAGAGTATGCACCCGATATCATTTTCTCTGACATCGCAATGCCCGGTATGACGGGCTATGATTTTGCGAGGAAGTTGCGTGCGATGCCAGAGTTCAGCAAAACTTACTTGATTGCTATGTCTGGTTACGGGCAGCTTTCCGATCGCAGAGAATCGCGGAAATCCGGATTCGACGAACACATGGTTAAGCCGGTTGATTTCAACAAACTTCTCGAACTCTTTAAAAGATTGTCCTCTCAATCGAGCTTGCGCGATATCGATAACGAAGCAGACTGAGTCCGTTTTTATTGTCGCACAATTGTCCCAATTGTGTCTAAATGTCCCAATTGTGTCTGAATTATCTGTCGCACAATTGTCCCAATTGCGCATGCAATAATTGAGACAATTGCGCGACACTCACTAGCTCTGCCCGACGGAGATTGTCCGGTCCATGGAGATGCCAAAAGTCGCGATGCGGTCGCGGACTTTACCGCGGGTGATACCCAGGATCTCCGCCGTTTTGGACTGGTTGCCGCCAGTCTCTGCTAGGACACGTGCAAACAGCCGACGCTCGACTTGCTCAAGCACTTCTTCGTAAAGTTGCGTTGAACCTAACTTCAGTCGTTCAGCGATAAAGCTCTCGAGCGCAAAGCCATCGCCTCCGGAGTAGTTCTCATTCGTCCCGTTTTGAACAGGAGCACTTATAATTCCGTCCTGCTGCAGGGGATTGAAAGTGGGATTGGTATTCGCTTGAATACCCGCACTGGCATACTCGCTGACATGATCTTTGTAAACACTGGGCACGGATAAGCCGGCGGAAGGTGCAGCCCGCGGGGGGCTACCATCATAATTGCGCACAAAGTCGGGAAGGTTCTTTGGCCCGATAACCGTGCCTGTCGTATGCAGCAATGATTGACGCACCACCGACTGGAGTTGTCGTACGTTTCCGGGCCAATCATAGTTAATCAGCAGTTGTAGCGCATCAGGAGCGATGCCCGTCAATTCGGGACGTTTCATATCTGATTTTGCGCGAAGCAAAAAATACTGAAGTAGCGGCGGGACGTCCTCGCGTCGGTCACGAAGGGGCGGCAAGTTGATCGTGATACCGTTCAAACGATACAGCAAGTCTTCGCGAAACTGATTCTTGCGGACCATCTCTTCAAGCGGCCGGTTGGTCGCAGCAATGATGCGTACGTCCGTGGTTATCAGTTCGTTGCCGCCAACTCGCTCAAACTTTTGTTCTTGAAGTAAACGCAGAACTTTGCCTTGAGTGACCGACGACATGTCACCCACTTCATCAAGAAATATGGTGCCACCATCGCACTGCTCAAAACGCCCGATCCGTCGCTTTTCTGCACCTGTAAATGAACCTTTGTCGTGCCCGAACAATTCGCTTTCCAAAAGTTGATCGGGAATCGCGGCACAGTTGACCGCAACAAACGGCTTGTCACGCCGATCGCTGTGGTTCATAAGCGCTCGCGCCACCAGCTCTTTCCCAGAGCCGCTTTCCCCGCGAATGAGCACGGTAATGTTCTGAGCCGAAACACGGCCGATCGACTTGAAGACGTCAAGCATCGCTTTCGCTTTGCCGACAAATCGCTCACCTACCTCCACGACATCGCCGACGGGCAAGGCGACGGGCTGATCCATTAATCGTCGAGCCTCAGCGGCACTGGCGGTCAAGTTGTAGAGCTGTTCAATGTTGAGTGGTTTTGAAAGGTAATCAAAAGCACCGGCTCGCATTGCCTCGATCGCAGTTTCGCTAGTTGTATCGCCGGTGATAAAAATCACGGGCAGCTTGGTGTCAAGGGCCTTAATCTTGCGAAACAGTTCCAAACCGTTGTACTCAGGCAGAAAGATATCCAGTAAGGCTACGTCCGGTCTTTCGTCGCGAACCATGTTCAAGCCAGACGTACCATCTACCGCGGTGAGCACTTGAAAATCAGGATTCGCCGATAGCCCTGCCTTAATCAGATGCCGAATACTTCGATCGTCGTCAATGACAAGAATCTTTGTCACATTAAGACCTTCTAATGATAGCCCCAGAAATGTTCAGTTTCCTTGCTAGCTGGCACAAGGCGTGCCAAGATGACAGCTCCAATTCCAAGTTGTTTTAAAAAAACTCTTTTTAGTGATTGATGCAATTAGAATTAAGCGGAATGTGGAGGCGGGTAAGATGGGGAGTCTATCAATGCCGTGGCCCAGTTTACCTCCCGCCTTCCAGATTGGTCGATTTTCACCCAGCATGTCCGTTCATCATACACTAAGTCCGCTCCGTTGAATTCGGGAAACCGCAATAGTGAGCGATGGCATGCAGAATGCTTAACCGCTCCATCGAGAAATACGTTGTACAAGGATACGTTTGGTACAAGATACATCTGGCTTTTGCTTGATTCCAAGTGACTTGTAGTGCGGTCTACACTAACACTAATGTCTGGCGGGCGAATAAGAGATGAGTACACAGCATCTAATCGATGAAAAAGCGGCTTTGAGTGCTTTGAATGGCGACCGGCAGTTGTTGAGCGAGCTTGCCGTAATGTTCGTCGAAGATGTGCCTAATATTCTACAAGAGCTACAATCGGCCGCAGATCGCGAAGACGTAGCGACAGCTTGCCGCACAATCCATAGCCTACGTGGACTCAGCTCAACTTTTTACGCAACGGACATCGTCGATCTTGCAAGCCGGCTCGAACAGGATGTCAAGTGCGAAAATTTGGATTCACTTCGCAACGGTGGATTCGATTCGCTGAAACGCTCGATCGGATATCTAGTGCAGGAACTTCGCGAATCTGGCTACATCGCTTAGGGCCAGTGCTCGGGTAAACGCTAGGGCATGTTATCTAGGGAATATGCTCCTGCTCACGGCGGTTGTTCGAACTTCACGTTTCAGAAGCAGTTGCATTAAAAGCATCGAAGGTTGTGAAGACGAAGGTAGTGAAGACCCCTAGAAGTAAGTCTCGCGGGTAAATAGGTCTGGCAAGCTAGGCACTGCCACCCTCTAGCTTGCCAAACCTCTAGCTTGTCAAACCTCTAGCTTGTCAAACTATGTGTCCTGCCAGACAAGCTGGCACGGGAACCTAAATGACTGGCCTGCCGCGCATGGTATGGCCGATAAGGCTCACCACAAAAATGACTAAGAAGATGAAAAAGAGAATCTTGGCAATGCCGGCCATCCCGGCAGCCAAGCCGCCAAAACCAAGTACACCAGCGATCAAAGCCAACACAAAAAATGTCAACGCCCAGCTTAGCATGATATTACCTCTCCCAACTTTGTAACAGTTTGTTCTTGCTCAAATTGCATTGCGCAACTTGTTTTCGAAAAGCTATCACCGCAAAGTACATGCCAGAGCGATTCGATCCAAAGCAATTCAAGCGAGTACTTCCCGCATCGTTAGTTTTAAGGTTGTTCGAACAAAACACGCGTGCTACTTTGGCTTATTGGGCAACGCATTGGTGTCGCCGCTATCGGATGTCAAACCGCTCGTCTGTGACTTAAGAAGTGCCTTGATATCCGCTAGTAGCTTGTCAAATTCAACCGGCTTGCAATGGAACGCATCGCAGCCTGCGGCTGTGGCTCGGGCTCTATCACCCTGCAGCGAGTAAGCGGTTAAAGCAATAACCGGCAAATGTGCATACTTGTCATTTGTTCGAATGGCTGTAGTTGCGTTCCAGCCGTCGAGTCCAGGCATGTTCATATCCATCAGCACCAAGTCAATCGAATTCGCTTTTAAGGCTTCAATCACATGGCTGCCATCGGCAACTTCAACGCAATTAAACCCATTTTTTTGTAGATGGAACCGGGAAAGTTCTCTGAGATCATCATTGTCTTCAGCGATTAGAATTGTGGGCATACGTCATTCCTTTGCACATATAATAAAACAGAAGAGGATTCCGTTGGGTTGCCAATCATTGGACGCTGATCAGCGGGCGGTGGCAAGCAACTGAGGTGACAACCCACCAACCGCTTCGTTTGTAGTTGACTTGACGCTCGCCAGTTTGGCAGCGGTCTGGTTGAAACTTGTAGTCATGAAATTCGCCCCCGCTTTACGAAATTTGACAAACATGCGGTCGAAGTTGCGGAACCTACCACAACAACAAATGACGATTTGTCCAGGGTAACCAGCCTTGCGGAAGCTCTTGCACATGAACCTAGCCTGAGTGAATCCGCCGGGCGGAAGAATGCAGATTAAAATCAAATCTGGATTCTCGCCGATCGCATCAGCCGTCAGCCGATCTGGCAAGGTATGGCTATTCCCAACTTTTATATTGAACGACGAATTGATTTTGGCGAAGGCATTCAGCAGCAGTTCTTCGCTGGGATGGTGAGCAGGAATCGCAAACACATTCAGTGCGGCTGGTGGTGCGATAACAACGCTTTCGGATTCAATCGCGGCTTCTGCTTTAGGTGCCCAAGCAACGGTAGTGACGACTTTTTCAATGGCTCGTGAAATAGCATTTGCTTGCGAGGACGTCAGCCGGTCGGCATCCCTATCAACACGAACCCTCCGCAGCGACGGAACCAATACGTTGTCGATGGCTTGAGCACGGTCATCTTTGATGCAAGTTTCGAGCAGCTCAGTGGCACGTAATTCATTGTTCGAAAGTAATCGCTGATAGAAAAGCAACGAAGGAGCTATGTCCACTCTCTCTCCAAGCAATGTTTCAAAGATCCGAAATCGCGGAGCGTAGTGACCGAGTACGACTAAACATACGGTCATTGGAGTCGATAGCAGCAGACCGACTGGCCCCCACAGCCAAGCCCAAAACACTGCCGCGAATATGATCGCCAGGGATGACAATCCCGTGCTCGACCCATACAGCCACGGCTCAAGGATATTATTGCAAGCGAGTTCAATCACGACGATCAGCGAAATCACCGCGATCGTTACTGAGTAACCCGGAAAGACGGCCGCTGACAATAGGATTGGAAAAGCCGCCGCGGTTACCGGGCCGATGTAAGGCACGAAACGGAGGAGCATCGCCAGCGCACCCCACAACGCAAAGTTCGGAAAATTGCCGTCGGGTGCAAAGTAGCGGCCAATGAGATAGAGGCCCAAACCAAACGTAAATCCGTAACACGTGTTTACAATCGTTTGTGCGAGCAGATATTTGCTGATTCGCCGAGAAACTTCATCGAGCGCATCGGTCGTCATGACGTAGTTCCCGCGGCTGATGACTTTGATAATCCGATCACGCATGTCTTCGCGATAGATCAGCAGGAATAATACAAAAACGGTAACCAACCCCGCCGTCCCCAGCGGCCCAAGGATAGTGCCAACGGTTCCTGCCCAAGACCTCACCGGCGACTCAGCATGAACGCTAGAGATAAACAACGGGGAATCCGGCGTCTTCCCATCATGATGCTCGCCGCTGGCACCCTTCCTGTTGCCCGGCAGAAAGCGATTCGCGAACTGCTCCATGGGACTCAGCGACTCGTTGCCCACTGGATTATCTGAATCTGTGGAGGGTGTTACCGCAGTCTTTTCTAAGGGCACTTTCGGAGGTTCATCAATGGCTGCGGTAACTTCCTTAGTCAGTTCGGTAAAGGTCTCACCCATTCCTGACCGCAGTCCCGACAATCCTCGAGCTTTCGAAACCAACTCGGACCTGTAATGCGGAATATCAGAAACCAATGCGGAAAGCTCGCGCCCGACAAATGTTAACGATGAAGCAAGCAGAACGAAGACGATAACAGCAGTACCTAGTACAGCGATTACGTTTCCAACTCCCAATCGCTGAATGCGATCAACTAAAGGGCTCAACAAGAACGAAAGCAGCACAGCGAGAGCCAAGGGAATAAAAACGTCGCGAGCCACGTAAAGCGCCGTGACGATAAGCATACCACCAAGCAAGGTGGCGACCGTGTTGACGGTTTCAAGATCTGACTGCCGAGCCATTCAATTTGCCTTGATCAGATCAAGTAGGTGCCCTGTGATTCTGCCCGCTTTCTGACGCAAGTCCTGCGCCTACTTTACAGAAAAACCATAGCGATCGACATTCGATCAGGCTGGCCCTGTGACAGGCTCCGTAACGGCGGTCTAAAGAAGCTTGTACCCCCGTTCGTGCCAGTGCATCGAAATCCGCCAGATCTTGATTTTTTTTTGAACAATAAGGAAGCGGATCAGTCAGCGAGCAACTCCCTGGTTTATAACGTAAACTTAGCAAATACCTTTGAAACCGCGGTTGCAACCGGTCGAGTCGTTAACAACTAGGGATTTTCAATGTCAGCTGTCGTCGAACCAACGGTTCACCTGGGGATGGGAGCCATCCCACACGCAGAAGGCGTCGCTTTTCGAGTTTGGGCACCGTTTGCAGATTCGGTCTCAATCGTAGGCACCTTCAATGATTGGAATCCTTCGATTGATGTATGCCGAAAGGATGAACATGGCAACTGGTACGGAGATGTACTCGGCGCGAAGCCAGGTGACGAATACAAGTTCATGCTGAGTAACGGCAAGGATACATTTGGACGCATCGACCCGCGAGCTCGTGAAGTAACTAGTTCAATTGGGAATGCGGTTGTCGTCGATCCTAATTTCGCTTGGGAAGGAGACGACTTTCACATGCCATCTTGGAATGAATTGGTGATCTACGAAATGCACATCGGCACATTTAACACAAAGAAGGGAGTTGGCACTTTCGAGTCCGCCATTGAGCGACTCCCTTACCTACGTGACCTGGGCATCAATGCTGTTGAACTGATGCCACTGGCAGAATTCGCGGGCGACTACTCTTGGGGATACAACCCAGCTCATCCTTATGCCATCGAGATGGCGTACGGCGGTCCATTAGGGCTGAAAATGTTTGTTCGCGAAGCTCATAAGCTGGGCATTGCCGTTATTGTCGACGTTGTTTACAACCACTTCGGACCATCTGATTTAGACCTCTGGCAATTCGATGGCTGGAGCGAGAACGGAAAGGGCGGTATCTACTTCTACAACGATCACCGCTCAACAACTCCCTGGGGTGACACTCGGCCGGACTACGGGCGTGGTGAAGTCCGCCAGTATATTTTTGACAACGCCATGATGTGGCTTGAAGAATATCGTGCAGACGGGTTACGTTACGACATGACGTTGTACATGCGTTCAATCAATGGTGACGAAAACGAACGAATTGAAGAGGGCTATAGTCTTACACAGTGGATCAATAAAGAGATTGAACACCGATTCCCAGGTAAGATTACTATCGCAGAAGATCTTCGCAACAACAGCATGATGACGCAAGTTGCGAATTTGGGAGGAGCGAATTTTGGTTCACAGTGGGATGCGAATTTTGTTCACCCAATTCGTCAAACCATTATCGAGATCGATGATAAAAACCGCTCGATGGAGAAAGTTCGTGACGCTGTCTGTTATCGGTACAACGTCGATGCATTCGAACGAGTTATTTACACCGAATCCCATGACGAAGTCGCTAACGGTAAGCAACGAGTCGTCTCCGAGATCGATCGCAGCGACAAGCCTGGACGTTACGCAATTAAGCGATCCACGCTCGGTGCCGCACTCGTGTTGACTTCGCCAGGCATTCCAATGCTCTTGCAAGCTCAAGAATTCCTGCGTGACAAATGGTTTGATGACGGTTGCCCCATCGATTGGGCTCGCTGCGAAGAGTTTCATGGCATCGTTACGATGTATACTGATCTGATCAAGCTTCGCCTCAACCGCGGCTCAAGCACAGCCGGCTTGAGTGGCCAGCACATCGATTTTTACCATCTTGACGATAATGAGAAAGTAATTGTATTCAGGCGTTGGAAAGCTGGCGGACCTGGCGATGATGTGGTCGTAGTCATGAACTTCGCCGAAGGTGAAGTGAAGGACTATCGAATCGGCTTTCCTGCGGCCGGCCACTGGCAATTGCGTTTCAACAGCGACAATCGCATGTACAACGAATTACTCGACGAGATCCCTGTGTCAAGCGTTTTTGCCCAGGATGAAGCCTACGATGGTCAAGCTCAGTCGGCCACACTCAATGTTCCGGCCTATTCTTGCCAGATCTTTTCACAAGACAAATGAATCGTTACATCAAGGGAACACTTACGTAGGGCTGCGAACTCACCAACGGTATTCTACTTCACAACTAGCTCGCCAAACTGTGTTCCCTGCCAGACTTTTTCTGGCAGGGGGAACGTTAACTGAATAGCAAATATGGTAAAGCTACCAGGGCTTAATCTTCCATCCAACGTAGATACCCAACGCAAAAATCATTAGTCCAGCCATTTCAGGCCGCTTTTCGCAGTAGGAGTGAATCGAAGTTCCAACGTCTGTAATCAGTGTTTGGAAATCTTCGCGCACATCGACATCGTTATTGCCTTTGTCATTATCTTTATTGTCTTTTGCCGATTGGCCCTTCGAGGGTGTCGGTCCTGAACCCTGATTTGAATCAGGTCGAGTTGACGCAGAGGACATAGTATTCACACTTTCTATTTGTTTTAGGGGTAAAACACAGTACAAAACAACCGAGGTTAGGCTTAGGGCACCAAGGGTGATGCTTTAACACAAGAACAATTAGCGTCGCTTGCTCATCATCGACAATCCAACTAGCAGGCCAGTCAAAACGCCACAGCCCAGTGCAATTGCGACTGATTCAAGCGGACGATTTGAAACCGTTTTAATTGTGGTTTCATATCCCCGCGAGGCTGCGTCGCTCACTTGCTCGTATCCACGTTGTGCTGCATCGCTCAACTGTTCGTAGTTGTCACGAACCACCTCTACAGCTTGGCTAGCATACTTCGACGCGTTATCAGAAATGTGCTGTCCCATATCTTTCGATGATCCAGCGGCATTGGTTAGAAACGATTCAACCCACTCGCGACTCTGACCTGATTTGCGTTGAACGAGGCCGATGAGCTTATCCAAATTGCCTTCAAGACCAGAGAGTTCATCCCCGCTGATTTGGCTGAATTTCTCCTTTACGGCGCCGACAATCGTCTTCCAGTTTCCTTGCGCGTGTTCTTTGGTAATCATTATTTCAAACTCCTAAAAGGTGACCGGTATTGCGATTGAATTTAACCGAGGCTACGCATGTCGAAAGCAAGTAAGATGCCAAACAGGAGCAGTCGGCAAATTGAAGTGGTCGTTGGTTTAACAACTGGTGGATGATCGTTCGGTATGATTGCTTGCCGCGCAATGCGTGAAGTAAACAACCAAGCCCAGTTAAGAAGACTGCTCTAATTGGATTAATGTTGTAAATGAATGTTACTTCGTTCACGCGCGGCCAGCTAGCGCCGTCGGCTCACAGTACTGGCGGCTAGCTAGCACCGGATAACGCTGGGCGGCACGATCCAACCTAAAAGTCTCTGGACAAAATCACTAAACGTCGCGAGGCTCTTGGATGCGGAACCATGCGACGTAGAGTGCAGGTAAAAACAAGAGTGTTAGAACTGTTCCAACAATAATGCCACCCATCATTGCATAAGCCATTGGTCCCCAGAAAACTTCCGAAGCAATTGGTATAAGCGCCAAACTAGCGGCGGCGGCTGTCAGCATAATCGGTCGCATCCGATGCTTCGTCGCTTCGAGCACTGCTGCCCACGCTTCCTTCCCTTCATGTCGCAACGTCTCAATCTGCACAATGAGAATCACTGAGTTGCGAATGAGAATGCCGATCAGTGCTAACACACCAAGAATAGCCACGAAGCCGAGTGGTGCGCCTGTCGGCAGCAACGCAGCAACGACACCGATCAACCCCAGTGGTGCCACCGCTACGACTAGAAACAGGCGATGAAAGCTTTGAAGCTGGATCATCAAAATCGTAGCCATGGTGAACATCATCAAAGGCACGACAGCAATAATCGGAGCTTGCCCCTTGCCGCTCTCTTCGACCGCACCGCCCGTGACGACACTGTATCCCGCCGGCAGCGATTCAATGAACGCGTTCACGTCCGGCTCCAATTGAGTCACCACGGTCGCTGGCTGGATTGTGCCTGGTACGCTGGCTTTAATCGTCAGCGTTGGAATTCGGCCTCGACGCCACATAGCAGGTTGCTCTAACTCGTAGCGAAATGTAGCGATAGCTGCCAGCGGTACCGTCTTGCCGTTCTTAATGGGCAGTTGGAGATTTTGAAGACTTTCGATCGATGAACGTTCACTAAGCTTGGCTCGCCCAACGACACTGACAAGGTAGATATTGTCGCGAATCTCTGTGAAGTTTGTTCCTCCAACGATGGCATTGAGGTTGCCAGCGATCGCTTCTGAAGTGATTCCTAACTGAGCCGCTTTGTCTTGCAGGATGTCAACCTTAAGGACTCGTCCCGGCTCATTCCAGTCATAAACGATGCTATCAATATTCGGATTTTCCCCAACCCTGGCGGCCAGTTGTTGCGACAGTGAACGAACCGTCTGGATGTCGGGACCGCTAACTCGATATTGAACAGGTCTGCCCACCGGCGGGCCAATATCGAGCAAGTGTACAAACGCGTCCGTACCAACAAATTCATCACTAATAATTTTTAGAAGTTTTGCACGCAAACGTTCTCGCGACTGGATGTCTTTCGTCACAATCACAATCTGACCGAAGTTCGGCGAAGGTGGCTGGACGTCGAAGGAAAGCATGAACCGCACGGCGCCTTGCCCGATGTAGGATGTCCAGCGTTCCACGTCAGAGTCACCAGCCAGCCCCTGTTGCTCGAAGCGATCCATCTCTTCTTTTGTTTGGAGAATCGATGCGTTCTGCCGAACCGTCCAATCGACGATCAGTTCGTTTCGATCTGAACTCGGAAAAAACTGCTGTTGGACGTACCCCATGCCGACCACCGAGCAAACAAACATTGCGATCGTTAGCGCGATCGTGATCCACCTCCAGCGCATGGCCGCAATCAGAATGCTTTCGAAACCTCGGGCAAACCAGCTCTTTTTATCGTGCGACTTGTGAATCGCTTTGGGTAACAGCGTTACGCCGAGAAGGGGTGCGAACAGAACCGCAACGATCCAAGATACAATCAATGAGATGGCAATGACTACGAACAGTGTGTAAGTGAATTCGCCAGCAGCGCTGCCATTCAGTCCCACAGGAATAAAGCCAGCGATCGTTACGAGGGTTCCTGTCAGCATTGGGAAGGCGGTTGACGTATAAACAAAGGTGGCCGCTTTTTCGAGCGAGTCACCGACCTCCAAACGCGCTACCATCATTTCAACCGCGATCATCGCATCATCGACCAATAGTCCAAGCGCTATGATCAGCGCACCCAGCGAAATGCGCTGCAGCGAAATACCCAAGTACTCCATCGCAATAAAAGTAATTGCCAACACGAGCGGAATGGTTAGCGAAACGACTAACCCAGCCCGGACTCCGAGACTGACAAAACTCACTGCCAGTACAATTCCCACGGCTTCAAAAAGAGCTTTGGTAAAACCACCGACTGCTTCTTCGACAAGCGTAGGTTGATCTGAGACTAAATGAATACCAACTCCAATCGGCAGATCCGCTTCGATCTTGTCCATTTCCAACTCGACAGCTTCGCCAAACTTTAACAAGTTTGACTTCGGTTTCATGCCGATGGCTAAGCCGATTGCAGGCTTGCCCTTATAGCGAAACAAGGCTCGCGGTGGGTCGACATAGGCTCGGCGAATGGTAGCAACATCTCGGAGTCGAAAGAAGCGATCGTTGACCCGCAAATTGATTGCTCGCAGGTCTTCTTCGGACGTAAACTGGCCGCTGACTCGGATGCTAATTCGTTCTCCATCGGCCTCGACGACTCCCGATGGCGTAATCGCATTCTGCGATTGAATCGCGTCGACGACGATCCCTTCGGTCAGTCCCAGAGCAGCCAATTGGCGAGTCGAGAATTCAAGGTAGACAACTTCATCTTGCGTCCCAAGCAGCTCAACTTTTCCAACATTGGGAACGGTCATGATTTTAGCTCGCGCCGTTTCAACGTAGTCGCGCAGTTGTCTTTCACTAAGTCCATCGGAGGTGAAGGCAAAGACGTTTCCAAAGACATCGCCGAAGCCATCGTTAAAAAACGGACCGACCACACCGCTTGGAAGTTGACCGCGAATGTCGCTGACCAGATTGCGAACGCGAAGCCAAGCACCGGGTACTTCCTCAGGCTTGGTGTTCTCCTTCAGGTTTACAAATATCGTGGTTTCGCCGGGGCGAGTCAAACTACGAGCGAAATCAAACTGAGGAATCTCTTCGACCTTCTTCTCGATTCGGTCGGTCACTTGACTGACCATCGTTTCAAGCGTGGCACCAGGCCAATACGCGTAGACCACCATCGTCTTGATCGTAAAGTCAGGATCTTCTTCGCGGCCGAGATTGAAATACGAAAACGCTCCAAGGATGGAAGAGACAAGCATGAAGTACCAGACCAGCGAGCGATGCTTGAGCGCCCAATCGGAGAGGTTAAAGTCCTTCACTGCATATCTCCTGCGTTCCACCGAATCGATTTTCCCTCTTTAAGACTATGTACGCCAGCGGTCACTACATACTCACCCGCCTGAATTCCTTTCTCAATCTGAGCTCCACTTTCATCTCGACTAAAAACACCCACCTGTTTTCGGTGCACTTGTTTGTTTGCTTGGTCCACGACCCACACAAAGGTTTGGCCTCCTTCCTCAAGGAGAGCGGATGCGGGCACTCGAATTTGATCTTGCAGAACGACCTTCGGAATCGCTGAAATCGTGGCACCCATGCGAAAGGCTTCGGCGGGTTCGCGAAGGGCGATTCGAATGCGGCGAGTTCGGGTCGCCGCGTCCGCCTGAGGGGCAATTTCACGGACTTCACCGGTTGTTTCAACATTAGCGCTGACTTGCAGAATGACACGGAATTCATCGCCTATCGTTAGCGCCGCGGCAACTTCCTCACCGAGATCGACGACCGCTTCGCGGAGGTCAGGGTTGGCGATAGTGATCACTGATTGGCCAGCGGCCACAGTCTGGCCCGTCTCAGCGTACACGCCCATAACGACGCCGTTCATATCGGCAGTCAGCGCCGCGTAGCTGAGTTGCTCAGTGGCTTTGGCTAACGCCTCTTCAGCTCGAGTCACCTCAGCCAAAGCGGCTTCGTTGGCTTGCTTGGCCGCATCAAAAGCCGCTTGCGAAGTAATCTTCCGCTGCATCAAATCGGTTTGACGCTTTAAGTTGGTTTCTGAGTTCACTCGCTGGGCTATAGCACTCGAAAGGGTAGCCTTCTGAGATCGAACTGCGATCTCAAGTACCTCAGGGTCGAGAGCCGCGAGGCGCTGACCAGCTTTGACGAATTCACCTACGTTAACATCCCGGGTCACAATTCTCCCAAGGACTCGAAAACCGAGATCGGTACGGTAACGCGGTTCAATAGTGCCAGTGTAACTATCCGCCGGTCCGCTCTGTGGCGTAGCAATCATCGTCAGAACAGGACGAATTGGTTCGTGCTTCGCGACTGCTTTCTTCTTTTCAGTGTGGCAACCCATGAACAGGAAACACAGTCCACAGATCAATGCAAGATAATAGATCATGAATTCTTTCTTGGGATTGCATTTACTTTTTGGCCAGGCCGTATGAGTTGCACTCCATCAGTAACTACCACATCACCCTCTTTTAAACCGTCGCCGACGAGGATCATGCCAGATACGAAGCTATGAATGGTGACGGGCCGCTCTGACACAGTGCTTGAAGCGGGATCAACGACCCACACTACAGCTTGATTCCCCTGTCGATAAAGAGCCGTCCAGGGGAGCATCACAACATTGGAAGATTGGAATCTAGCGACTCCGGTAACCGGCGCCCCTAGTGTCATTTGAGAAGGAACTGAGCTGATGGCAACTTTAACCCGTACTGTTCCACTGGCGGGATCAATCGAAGGAGCGATTTCACGTAACAGTCCGGTTGTTTTGACTGCGGGGTTTGATACCAGCGTAATATCAATCAGATCATCAACCGGTCGCTCGGCAACGTGGGTCTGAAAGGCATCAAAGACCGCTTCGCGGTCGCCGTCGACAGCGAGCGTGAAAACAGGTTGGGCAGGGGCAACCACTTGGCCAATTTCAGCGTAGCGAGCAATAATAACGCCGGCAGCATCGGCTTTGATCTCAGTGAAAGCGAGCTGGCTTTCAGCGGCAGATACTTGCGATTTACCGATCTCCACCGAACTTTGAGCTGCCAGGAAAGTCGCCTTAGCATCGTCATACTCTTCTTGCGAAGCGGCTCGACTGGCCAACAACAAGGCAAGGCGTTCTATATTGGCTGAGGCTTGCTGGAGTGTCGCCTCAGCCGATCGCAGGGCTGCTTTGGCGGCTGCCAGGTCGGCTTGCTGTACTTGCGTATCGAGTGTGGCCAAAACGACGCCCGCTGGAACGTGATCGCCAATATCGTATTTTCTTGAACTGATGCGACCACCCATGCGGAACCCCAAGTCGCTTTGCACGCGAGCGCGAAACTCGCCAGTCAACGAGGCAGTGCGAGCATGCGAGACGATCGTCGCTACCTGAGTTCTAATAGCCAGGGACGACTCTTGATCGGCGATGCTCTTTTTTCCACAGCCGACCAAGTTCATTCCCAAAAAAAAAGCTGCAGACCAAAACAAGGGGGACCAAAATTGGAGAGCAGGAACTGATGGCATAAGGATCGAGCAATCAAATATCAGTGGCGTGGTTGTCAAATCAAGTTTCAGCGTGGCCCTATTCAACACGGCCTCTCACAATTGCACATGATAGCATATCGTAACTTCTACCCCAACAACGACGGGTGACCACCCCACTACCGAAAGATACTTTGGGCAAAAAATGGTTGGGCAATAAAAGTAAAACAAGCGTTGATGCTTGAAAGATTTGGCGCTGGCGACTGAGCCCTTGTTCGTACGGGCCTAGTATCGAAAGTAGGTCTTGTCCCATTATGTTTTTTGCACAATGACTTTTTGCCCGCTCTGTCACTTAGCAGCCACCACTCCAACAGCTCAAAGCGAGTGACACAAACGTTAGAAATCTCCCCAACAACCTGTGGTTGAGCTATAATTGCTACTCTTGACGCTCTTTTCGGCCCGTTTGTTCGGTTATTCACTTTTCTGTTGGGAAATCCTCATGGCTCAAGCGATCGTTGACCCGGAGCAATTACGCCAATTTGCTGCTTTATTGAAACGCTATAGCCAAACCGTACGCGACTCAACGACTACGCTCAACCAATCCTTGTCACGACTTTCTGAATCATGGCGTGACCAAGAGCACCGCAAATTCTCGGACGAATTCGAGGAACAGATTAAATTGGTTTCCAAACTGCTAGAAATGACCGATAAACACATTCCGTACTTGGTCAAAAAAGCAGAGATCATCGAGCAGTACCTACAACGCTAGGCCGAACATCAATCGAAGTTGTTGTAGCTGGTTTCGTGAGAAACCGGATACTGCAAAAGTGGTCTGCTGGTTCGTCCGGCTTCTCACGAAACCAGCTACAAGATGAGGGACTTAGTTATGTCGTCAGCCAATGTTCGATCTCTCGAGAGATTAGAAGGCTTTTTAGACCATTGCCAAACAACTCGCGTGAAGTTATTGCAAGAACTGGAAAATCTCCAAATCGAATTGCAGCGGCTTACTTCGTGGTTAGAGAACGATGCAGCCCGCTACTGGGCCGGTGAACTTCAGCAAGCCCAGCGAGACTGGGTTGAATGCGAACAAGCGTTGTTGCGCTGCCGATCCGCCGTGCGAGCGAACGAACAGCGTCCGTGTACCGAACAACGCAAGCGTCTTGAACAGGCGACCGAACGACGAACTCTTTGCGAACACCAAGTTAAATTTATTCGCGACGCATCGTTGATGTGGCAACGTGAGAAGACGAAAGCCGAAGCAAAGATTTTTCGATGTCGCGATTTGGCGGATACGGATTTGACAGTTGCTATCCACAAATTGAAAGAACAACTTGGTCGACTCGAAGAGTATTCCACCATACGGTCTGGCGCGGTCACTCACATCGACGCCACGAAAGCAGATAAAGCCGTCGAAAGCGATTCACAAAAAACGGATGAGTCAACTAACGATGCTGCACAGGATCCAACGCCATGAGACGCATTAGCCACGACATGTCCGGCATCTCCCAACGACTGAATCATATTAAAGAGGCATTCAGTGAGGAAGTTGGCGAGGTATCCGAAGTTTGGTTGGACGCTAAAGGTCGCGTGTTCCTTCAGCAACATGTAGCTGCGATCCAGCCGACAATCGGCCAGTTGATTGGCGCCATCCATGAAGCGACGGAGTTGTTTGAAAACATTGCGAAGAAATTACGAGATCCGAAGAACAGTTAACGGTCGATGAAAGAAATTTTTTAATGGGAATTGCCCCTGAATAAGTTATGCAAAGCAAGTGAGCCGACAGCGCTAGCTGCGGAGTGGTAAGTGAGCCGACAGCGCTAGCTGCGGGTTTCGAAGGAGTGGACTATCGCTGACCAAAGTTGTCCAATTTACAATTTCGACCGCGAGTCGTTTGCCATTAGCCGGTTGAAATTTGTGTTACGTCGCTGACTTCGAAACCCGCGGCTAGCGTCCTAGCGCCGACGGCTCACTATACTACGATACTAATACAAAAAAATTGAGACAATTGTTCGACACTAAGCAGGCCACCATGATCGACTCCAATCCAAGATTACTGCCCCGGCAACGACTCGAAAAACTTGTTCACGGTCTGCGAGAACGACTCAGCAGCGGCGCGGAGAAAATTTCGGCTGAGGTGGACCAGATCGCCGCGACGATGAAAGAGGCTGAGGCACTGCAGCAAGAGCAAATTGCTCAGTTGCAAGGCGAACGAAGTGCGAAGGAAAAGGCAACGATTAACGATTGGGATGAAACGCTTCACTCTCGATGGGATGACGCTGAGCTTCGATCTTTCAAAGCTGTTTTCGAAACGTCGGCCCGTGAAGGACAACTCCGCCAGGATACTCGCAAACGCTCGGATCAAGTCAATATCGATGCCAAAAAACGCATCGCTGAAATTGAGCAGAGATTTCTTCGCGCCAAAGATGTACCGATCCGAAGACTGCACGAATACCGAGCCAACAATTTGAATTTCATGGGCGAACTGATCGAGGTAGAGCGTGCCGCCGATGCCGCGTTGGCTCAACATAGCCTGCGGGCTCCCAATGTTCAACCGCCTGAATTGCAGTATGAAAAACCGCAGTCCGCTGACGATTGCTTGCGAATGTTGCGAGCAGCCATCGCAGACGCCAAAGTCCATTTCGATCGCCTGACCAACCATCCATTGATTCGTTTTTTCGAGTCGATCTGGTTGTGGTTGATCGCCGCGGCTTTTTTTGTATCCGTCACGGTTGCATTGGGACTCAGCGGTGTCGTCGTCTGGTTGTTTGCAGTACTGGGTGGCGCAGTGGCCACTGTAGCACTCATGTTGATCAGTCTGCTGGGCATTCGTCCTTGGCTCAAACGTATTGCCGCCGCCGAATATCCGCGTGTCAAACAGCAGGTGGCTCACGGTCGCGCTCTCCATGACCTCGGTGCCGAGTTGGCGACAAATGAAAACGACGCGGAACTGAAACGACTCGCAATGAAACGTGACACGCGATACAAACAAACTGAAAAGTGGCGGATTTTAGAATTAAATGAGCTGTCGCGGCGATTAGCCGAAGATCTTGAAAAGCTGCGACTGCATGCAGAACAGCAAAAGCAGGCCGCCAGTCACCAGCTAACGACCGACCGCGATTCCACCACTCAGCGTTTCACACTGCAGCTTGAACAACTCTCGCAACAAGCCCTTAGCCGCGAACAAAATCTAACCCAGGCTGGCGTCCAACGTCGCAACGATTTTTTAGCAGCGATGGATCGCTTGAATCGCGGGGGAGTACTGCGTTTACGCACAGCAACTCAAAAGGCGATCAAAACGGTTGAACGCAGTCGCCGATGGTGCAGCGTTCACTTTCCAGACTGGCAATCTTGCCAGTGGTCGGCTGATTCGTGGCCAGAGCAACTTGATGAACCCATGTTGCCCCTCGGGAACTTGCCGCTTGATTCCCTTCTTCCTGAAAACCTTCAGGCTGATGCAGGGAATGACTTGGATGCCCCCGTCTATTTCGCACCGCTGACCGATGGCTACTTAACGATCACAGGCGATCCTAAACTGCCTATTGTTCAGCAGACGGTACGAAACCTGATACTTCGTTCGTTGACAACTTTGCCAGCCGGTCGAACTCAAGTGTGTGTCATCGATCCGCAAGGTCTGGGGCGAGATTACGGTTGGCTGATGCACTTGGGTGACTACGACCCACAACTGGTATCGCATCGTGTTTGGACTCAACCTGGCCATATTGCCAAACAAGTCCAAATGCTTGCGCAGGCCGCCGAGGATTTTATTCAACAATCGCTCCGCAATCAGTATCGCAATATCGTCGAATACAATCGCGACGCAGGTGCACTGGCAGAACCCTTCCGGTTGCTCGTCTGGACATCGATGCCCGTTGGCTTGGACGATCAGTCTTGGAAAGCCCTGCAGAGCCTGCTAGACACGGGCACTCGCTGCGGCATCATTCCAATTTTCTTGATCGATCCGGCCGCACCTTGGCCATCGGCAGATCACAAGAACATGGTCATGCGTCGCGGGTTGCATTACACGGTCAGCGAAGATGGCAAATCGCTTCAACCCATGTCCGAATCAAAAGCGAAGTTGCCCATTCGTCCCATGCCATTGCCGGACGAAGCCCATGCACAAACGGTGATTCATGAAGTCGGTCGCCGTGCACTTTTGGCAAGCCGAATCGAAGTACCACTGGACCGTATCGTTCCAGCACCTGATCAGCGCTGGCAGGCAGATAGTTCCAAGTTCCTTGAGATTCCCATCGGGCAAAGCGGTGTTGGTCGCACGCACTCTTTGAAACTCGGCGTTGGGACAGCTCAGCATGCGATCATCGCCGGTAAAACTGGCTCCGGCAAATCTTCGATGTTGCACGCGATTATCTCCAGCGCCGTACTCAAGTATTCGCCTGAGAACCTCCGGCTGGTGCTACTCGACTTCAAGAAAGGGGTCGAGTTCCAAGTCTACTCCGACAATCAATTGCCGCATGCGGACATCATCGGCATCGAGAGTCATCGTGAATTCGGCTTGAGTGCACTTGAGTATGTTGACGGATGTATGCAGCGCCGGGGCGAAATGTTTCGCAGTCGTGGGGTGCAGGATATCGCTAGTTGGAATGCGGCGGTACCTGATCAGCATCTGCCACGAATGTTGATTGTCGTCGACGAATTTCAAGAGCTTTTTGTTGAAGATGATAAACTCTCCAATCAAGTCAGCCTGATTTTAGATCGCATCGTCCGTCAAGGCCGATCATTCGGCGTCCACGCAATCCTAAGCAGTCAAACACTAGCCGGTGCGTATTCGTTGCCTCGGACAACGCTTGGTCAAATGGGCGTGCGTATTGCGCTGCAGTGCGACGCTTCGGATGCTCAAATTGTTTTCGCTGAAGACAATCCTGCCGCAGCAAGACTGAAGAATCCAGGCCAAGCGATCTATAACGACGCGGGCGGGCGCATTGAAGGAAACCAACCGATGCAGATCGGTTGGCTGAGCAAGTCCCAGCAGCAAAAGTGGTTGGCTGAGATCGGCAACGGATACATCAACGCTGACCCAACCACTAATATTCTAGGTCGTTCGGTAGTTTACGATGGCAATCGCGCCGCAACGTGGACTGAGGAAAATGCAAATCGAGCCATCAATGAAGCTCGACGCGACATTAATCCAGACGCCATTTGGTGCGTCGTCGGTGAGAGCGTTGCCATTAGTCCTGCGATTACATTCCCATTGACCAATCAAGCCGGACGCAATGTCTTGATCGTTGGTGGCGTAGATGCCATCGCGGCTTCAGTGATGAGTGTCATCACTGCCTCTTTTGTGCGTCATGCCAAGTCTAATCATCGCGCGCAAGTCTTCATCGCTCAAGCCGCCAAGCCGACGGATGCAAGAGCACTGCAAATGCCCGAGCGTTTGAAGCAGTTGCCGTGTGACCTGAAGATTGCAAACGTCCGCGGCGTAGATAGCATGTTAAAAGAACTGCACCAAGTGCTTAAGCAACGCATCGACCAACCCGATGAAGCTTCGACGCAAGTGCCCGTCCTGTTGAATCTGGTCCAGCTCGGTCGATTGCGAACCCTTCGGCGTGAAGATGAATATAGCATGGGCAGTTTCGGCGAAGCGGAATTGACTCCTGACAAGCACTTAGAAGAAATACTTCGCGATGGTCCAAGCCACAACATCCATGTGGTTGTCTGGGCGGAGAACTATTCAACCGTCAACCGCTGGCTATCGCGGACCGCAATGCGTGAGATCGAGATTCGCTTACTAATGCAAATGGGGGCCAATGATTCGACCAACTTAATTGAATCGGTTGCCGCCAGTCGACTGGGCGAGAACGTAATGCTCGTTCACGATGAAGCTACGGGGCAAGATCAGGGTTTCCGACCCTTTGATTTTGACACCCTAGGTGAACTCAGCCAGTGGGCATTAAATGGTTAAGCAACTGGCTTGCAACCAAGATTGATTTAAGAATGAATCATTGAAGAGTTGTAGACAAAGTGAAAGGCCCCCAGTCATAAGGTGCGCGAAAGCGGTTGTCCTGCGAGAGCTTCTTGCGCTGTGCATGTAAGATCCTTGCGTAATCCTCAGCGGACAGTTTTAGTTCTGGTCGCTGCTTAACCGCGCACATAAAGTCAGTTATGAGAGGCGTCGTCGAAAGATCATTGACCCGCCAATGCGAAGCGATGATATTCTCGGCACCAGCTACTAAGAAAGCTGTCCCCATGGCTTTGATCGTGTTACCTCCATATCGGATTGCTTCGGTATCAACAACCTGAGTTTCGCAGGCGCTGAGGAGCACGAGTTCTGAAGGTAAACGCAAACCGTTTTTGGCTTGGAATTTTTTCAGCACATCTGCAGCCCACATTATCTCGAAAACCTCGAACATTCCACTTGAAGTAGGTCGTCTAACAAAGTGGTCGTCGTTGCTAACCTCGTCAAGTTTCCACAATTGCAAGTAAGCTCCGCCCAAGTAAGGGGCAGACTTACGCCCCGACTCGATGCCCTGATCCGCTACTTTTACACCACCATCTACATTGATAACTCCGGATTGCCCTGTATCTTGAATCGCGCCGTGAGAACCAAAATGGATAAAGCGATAACCTCGCGTTAATTCGTCCAGTAACTTTTTCGAATCAAACCTGACATTACGCGATTCGCCAGGAAGCTCAGTCGCTTCTGGGATGCCGGTAGGGCCAATTCGCATCACATTGGCAACTCCGAATCTTTCCATCAACGCTTCCGACTCCGTTCCAATCGTTGAATCAGGTTGAACGGTAAGAAGAGCCCTATGTCTCGCCACGGTCTCAACTTGTGTATCGTTCGAACGCGCAAGCGTCGGCAAATAGATCAGAGGCGGACATCGATCGATAAGATACGTCCTAGTGTCTGGAGCGCTATCTATAGGTAAAGTGTCCAAGGGGATCTGAAAGAGCGGGCCGTGGGGAATCACATAGACACATTGATTCTGCGGAGTGTTCGCAAGAGCGTCCCGAAGCTGTATTGGCAGGAGCTTCCTCTGAAGTTTGAGAGCTTCCTGCGGATCTTTAAGAGATGGTTGTGCTAAGTAATACTTTAAGTAATCGTGCACTGCGGCCGCGACTTCAGAACGACTTATGTCAACTCTGTGATGTCGAATCTCTTGATTCGCAATCCTCCAAAATACGTGAGTAGCTTGACTGCCAACGAAAAAGGAAATGAACTGCCGACCTTGTAGCCGGTCCGCCGAAATGGAATTTAATTCATTTGCCTCAGACTGGTCGAATAGCTCGGCAATGGTTTGATTGGTTGTCTCAGCACCGACAAAAGCAACATCAGAAATGGTAAGGTCATCAACTGATCCACTGGCGGCCATTTCAACGGTCAAATCAAAAGCATCGCGATATCTTTCAAATAGCGCGTTGCGATTCTCGTCAAAGTCACCATTCTTGGAAAGTTTCTTCCGTTGCTTTAAAGCAATTTTTCGCGCTTCGACCGAAATTTCTTTGAGTCCCTTAAGCTCTGGATCAACGTCATTCAACTGTGACCCAAAGTCTTCGTTCGCTGGCGATAATAGTTGCACTCGCATGGCGAGGCATAAGATGTTATAGACCAAATTGGGGTATCGGTATTCGCCCTCCGCTTTTGGGACTCGCAGATTTCGCACCTCTTTCATCGCTTTTACACAGTAAGTATAGGCTTCATTATTACAATGTTCGTTCGCTGCCATCTCTTCACGCAACTTTGTAATTTCTTCGTGCTGCTGTAAAAGTCCCTTGTATTGCTCCTTGGTCTTAACACTGGCCTCTTCATATACATCTAACTCCTTTTTGTATGCTTGCGTTGTCTTTGCTAAGGCGTCGGTACTTACTTTGCGTTTATCAGAATCCTGTCGCAGAAGGGCAGATGCTAACGAATAGAGTGCGCGAGCACGAATGAAGGACTTTTCGGTCCCCTCGTAGGGCAGATGCAATTTCCAAATATCAAGTGCTCTATCTAAACTCTCAGCTGAAACGTTGCCACTATCATACTTCGATAACTCGAGAGCTTGGTGGTGTTCGTTGTTCAGCTTAAGCATTTGTTCGCTTACGGCTGCAGAAAGCCTGGGCTCTTTCAGTTTCTCTCGTAAATTGCTTATAGAGGTCGAAGATACTTTGTCCTGGGCAACCGCCAGTTCGGACTCAAGAAACAATATTATCAATTCTTCACTTGATTCAGGCTCAGGCTTGTCGATTGCTGCCAGAGCTATTTCTGCCTCCCCAAAATTTCCAGAATCCTTGTGGGCAAGACAGCGGATAACATGGGCAGCAAACTGCTTGTTCTGAACGGTATTTTCAAGTTCATCGATTGCCTTTTGATAGTCTCCATAGGTCAGATGCAAATATCCAAGTGCCGTAAGGACATCGTCTTTTCTACTTGCATGAATGTCTTCTTTAAGTTGCTTAAGTCGAGTGATCAAGTCTCTTCTAATACCTGGTAACTCCGCTCGGAACTCAGTGGGCGCCAAACCAAGATTGCGGAGCCGGATGTTAACTTTTTTCATACGCCATTGAATCCAAGCGAGCTCCAGTTCGAGGGATGCTTCCATCTCCTTTTCAAAAGAACTTTTCTCAAGCTCGATCTCGCGAAACGACCGTTTTAGTTCGTCGTCAAGAACTTGCTGAAACTGCTTCTCGGTTGCAAGCCACTCCGTATCATCCAGTGCCACCAAAAAACGACTCCGTACCATGTCAAACAAAACACCTGCCTGTGCTAGTTGCGTATTGAGAAATTTTCGCAGTGCTTTGTTATCTTCACGGTGAATTTCAGTCATGGCCTTGAGTGCTTCAACAACGATAGAAGCGGCGAACGTTTGCCTGTAAGCCTCAATCTCGGTTCCAATATCTGCATCGGCAGATTTTTTGAAAGTTCGGTATCCGTCCAATAGAGCCGAAGCCCGAAGCTCCTTCAAAGTGTTCTCGTTTAGAAGTTGTTGACCTGAACTAAGGTCCTCGTTCGGTTTCAGCAAGGTGCTCGCTTCATCGCAAGCCTTCAAAAGCTGAGCAAGCAAACTGATTTTCCCTGTGGCTACAGATTGAAACTGTGACAGTTCAAACAGAATTTTGGGGAGTGCAGTCGGAAACTGAATCCTCAACCGCTGGTCTGTTGTTAACTTTAGCTCTCCCAAGCGTAGTGTTTTTTGATACTTTTCGCGCCACTTCTCGGGTGTACTCGTGTGCAGTGAACTCAATCGTTCGATCTGTATTGAAGTCAGTCCAAAATCTTCATTCAGTATATTCAACAAACGATCGCACTCTCTCACCGCAACTTCATCGTCAGGCAACCGCCTGATTTGACGGAACGCGAACTTAGAAAGCTCTGACCGGCTGACTTCAGACTGCTTGAAAGCCTTTTCCATCTTCGAAAGTCGCTTCGCCAGGTCAAGACGGATGTCTTGTTGAAGAGAACGCTTTTCTGGGGAGTCGTCGAACAGCCGCTCCAAAAGATCATTCATTGCGAACAGGATGTCGGCATCCCAGGTAGCATCCATTCGTTTGTTCCAAGCTACACGCAACCGGGTAAGGGCCACGGTGCTCATCGCATCCATGCAATCTTGTAAGGCGGCAAGCAACAGATCACGCCCATACGATTCGGCAACCGTATCTGCTGACCGATCGTTCCCAAGCAATTCAGAAACACGGCTGAATTTCGCTTCGTCCTTAGACTCAACTGCGTCAACCATAGCATGAAATTGCTCAGCCCATTTGAAATCGTAACAGCGCTGTGATTTTTCTGTGATATCATGCGACGCTGGATCGAACGGAGTCGCACCCAAGGTATCGCCCGCTAAACCGGCGGTGCTTGGGGTTTGAGCTTGTACAAATGATACGAATAAATTGATCGAATCAATAACTGCAATAGCAAACACGATTTCCATCACGTGCTTGAACATTGTCTTCACTGAGATCTCTTCAGAGCTACTCACGATGAATCACCACACCAAAATACGAACTTGCACCTAAATCAATAAGTTCTTGTTTAAATTCTCTGTCTAATTCCAGCGTCTGGTAATCATTTGCATTGGGAGTGTTTCCTCCTCGTTCCTTGGAGTGTTTCGGGAGATTCTCAATAAACGCCGCTGACGTTGCGAAGTGAGTGTAAAAAAGTGTATCTTTGGCTTCGTCAGTGACGGTAACCCAAGGTGAGCGAAGCCTATACAGCCTAGATTCCGGGACTTTTCGGCTAAACAGACAGACTATCACAATCGTATTTTCGTCATAAAGGTGGTTGGGTTTTAGAAACTCAAAATTTGACGATGGGAAAAAAACCTTTCGGTCATGTTCACCTAGGCCGAAAGTCAAAACTACGTTGTGTTTCACAACCTTTAACCCATCCTCGCTGTTCTCCCACTTTAGCGAAAAAACATCATCCTTCTTTAGCTTTAAAACTTCGGTTTTTTTATCGAGAATGTCTTTGGCCACGGCATTGCGTTCAACGAGCATCTTCACTTTGGTCAAAACCGCCTTTGGGAGTGACGATTGATACGTTTGCCAGGCGAAAGCTAACACCCCGATTCCTGCACAGAGCAGTACTAGAGCGAGACCCTGTACGATGTACTGACCAACTTGTGAAGGCTTTCGATCAACTGGAGATTTCTTTCCCGCAACAACTGCCTGCTCAAGGGCGTTCGCAAAGTCACCACCTGTCGAATAACGTCCCTGTGGTTCTTTAGCCATCGCTTTGAATACAACCGCTTCCAATTCGCCTGGAATGTTATCTCGAAGACTTCGTAAAGAAGGTGGCGCCGAGAATTGTATTCTTTCGCAAATATCAAACACGCTGTTTCCAGGAAATGGTAGTTTCCCGCAGAGGACGTAATAAAGGACGCTGCCTAACGAAAAAATGTCTGCGTATGAAGTTGCCCAGTGGGGCTTTCCACTAGCCTGCTCGGGTGGCATAAAGTGTGGAGTGCCTAGCAAGCGATTGTCGTCAGCCACATGAAAGCGATCGTCCAGCCGCGATAGACCAAAGTCTAGTAACTTTGCATTTCCGTCGTTGTCGATCATGATATTGCGAGGCGATATGTCTCGATGCACGACACCACGGCGATGCGCAAAATCGAGCGCCCTGGCAATGGCTGCGACCCATCTAATGGCTTCGTCGACTGTGTAGTTAGCCGCTTCAACACGCTCTGCCAGTGTTTTCCCTGCAACGTATTCATAAACCAGATAGCCAAGTCCTTCGGCGGTCTCATCAACGTGCAGCAATCGAACGATGTTAGGATGGTCAAGGCGAGAGATCGCGCGCGCTTCGTGAAGAAAGGCGTCTGAGAGGCCGATCTCTCCCTTCTCTTCGTCTTGGATCTTGATTGCCACGTAGCGATTGATTCGCGAATCCTGGGCAAGCAGGACTTTTCCAAAGCTTCCTTCTCCGAGCTCTTTCAGGATGCGATATACCCCAATGAATTCGGGCAGCTTTTCGTCTGTCGACTTCTTTGACTGGACATTTGATTCTAGGTGCGATTCTGAATTGCTTTTGGAGCGATGTTCGAGCGTTTTGTCGAGCGAAGCCTTTGAGAACATTCCCGCAGAGAGCTCACGATCTGAACGTTCTAGACGAAGAGGTAACTCACGAATGTGTTGTTCAATTTGAGAACGATGCGGGAGTAAGTCCGGGAAAATACTGATGTACTGCTCAACGATACATTCGCGGCCAAACTTGATGGCGAGTTCACTGTCAATGAGCACCAGTTGAAGCAAGGAAGAAATCCTAGTCGCTCCTCGCAGCTGATTGCCAATGCTTCCAATTGATGACTCTCCGGAACGCCAACTTGACTTGAGTGCTTCAACTGCTTCCACTAGCAACATGCCCTGGTCTTCACTATTTGGATTGTCAGTCATGGTTCACTTTCCGTGCGGTAGCAATTTGCGGCTCAACAGATTTTTCCTGGGGTGTTTGCTGCAATGAAGTTTTTTGTCGTAAGACTGTTGGAACCGTCTGCGATTCGGGCTCTCTGTTTTTCTTACGGGGCTTTAGCAGGCTTACCGCGAGTATCGAGAGACCACTAATGAGAAGGGCGGTTCCTGCCGCGATTTCGAAGTAGGGGATCGTGTAATCATGAACAGGTGGAGGTGTTTCTTTCGGCGCCGAAGGAAGTGGCAGGACTTCGAGATCTTTCACAGCCAAGGGCTTCGCGTCGGATGCAAGTAAGCTCAGCTCTGCAAAGGACTCTTCCGCGAAAATAGCATCGAAGATCATTTCAAGTGCCACCGCTTCGTTCCGTGCTGCAGGATCGATGGGCAAGGACTCGGGTGGTTGTTGAATCCACTCGGTCGCATCAATTTCATTTTCTTGCTTGTCGTCGGAATTTACGGACGCGAGGACTATGAAGTCCTTGGAGGTGTTCTCCGTGCTTGCCGTAAATGCGGGAGCGGTTCCTGAGTCCGGCACTGATTCGCGACCTGAGTTGGATTGATTTGTGTTTGTACCATCGCCACTTTTTGGAGCAGGCGATAACTGGTTGACGCTCAGCCGTAGTGAACTTGGCGTGAACCGTTCGCGAAGTAATGGAATGCCGTTTAAAGTTGGTAAACTGTAACTTGGACTTCCAGAGGTCGCTGAAAAGAGAATCAGATCAAAAACGTCCAGTGCGCTCGGGACATATCCATTAAGTAGCTGCACTTCAATCTCTCCATTCAGGGCAGCCAAGCCACTCACAGCCATCTGGTCAAATTGGCTTGCTGCATTGGGCCCTGCGATTTCAAAAATCAGCTTGCTGCCGGCATTCATGAAAAGATTGTCGACGGTCATCTTTCCGGGACTGTTCCCAGGTCGAAGCGTTCCGCCTGCAGCAACCGTCACATCACCAAGAGTTCCGTTTCCTTGCAAACTCGCACCACTCTGGATGGCAATAGCCGTTTTCGGAAAACGACCGTTAGCTTTTAGTGATCCGCCCTGAACGTCCAAGCTTCCATTAAAGTCACCGGATCCGATCAGCGCCAGTGCGCCCGCGCCCGTCTTTCGAATCGAGCCATCACCGGCAAGTGTTCCCGCGAAAAGCAGATCCTTCTCTGCTTGATCAATTACGAGACGGCTGCTTAACAGGCGAAGTGTGCCAGGCCCTTCAAGTCCCGCTAGTGTTTGCTGACCTGACCGAAGTTCAAGCGAGCTCTCACCTTCAATAGAAACGTTTGCCGATTGCCGGAGGTTATTAACGCCGGAGAGCGCAAGTGTTCCTTGTTCAATCTTCGTATCACCCTGATAGCTATTGGCTCCAGTGAAGCGCAATGTTCCTACGCCGGTCTTGATGAATCCTCCCAAACCGCTGATGGTCCCACTGAAGGTGCTTGTTTCAGGAACTATTGCGGTCAATGTACCTGTACCGAGGAAGACCTTCCCAGCTCCATCGAAACCATTGGCCGAAATCGAATGACTGTTGAGATCGAAAATTCCGCGTTCGTTGATCAGTAATCTTTCGAGTCGTGCAATAGTCGCGGCATCGCCTACTTTCAGCGTGCCCTCTTCAATCGTGGTCGAACCGCTGATATTAAGATTACCCGACAGGACAACAGCACTGGTAGTGGATTTTACCAGTCTACCTTGGCCGCTCAAATTTACATTGACCTCCCCATCCCGAAGATCAAACAGAGTGGATGCATTCAAGTTGCCCGTGGATCGCGAATCAATAATCTCGCCCGCGAACAAAGCGAATTCTGCTACAGATAATTGTCGGCCATCGATATTAATCACACCGACTCTATTTTCTAACCGGTTTACTAGTTGAAGATTACCTTCAACTAGCAAGGTCCCTGCTCCCGAATGAGTGACATTATTAAGGCTGCTACCTCCGCTGATCAGTTGTTGCGTCACACCGCTAGGACCATCAAATTCTAGCGTACCGGTGCCAGCAACAAAGTTACCTGCGTTGGCAAAGTCACCTGCTATGCGAATAGTACTAGCGCCGCTACGCAAGGTTGCGCCGGATTCGTTGGATGCCTTTCCAGTAACAACAACATTGCGAGCTCCCAATTCGAATGTTCCGGCATTGTTGGACAAGTTACCGTTGACGATCAAGTTGTTAGCAAGTTGAACAGTGCTCAAGCCAGAATGCGTTAGGTTATTGACACTGCTGTTACCCAAATTCAGTTGTTGAGTTGTGCTTGCAGGACCCGTTAGTTCAATTGTTCCAGTAATGGTTGTCAGGGTTCCCTGATTGATGAAATCACTTGCTAGACGTAGCCGTCCGTTAGTGCGCAGCGTAGCCCCGGTCGCATTGGATAAACCACCCGTCACTGCGACCGTTCGATCACCCAAGTCGATCACGCCAGCAGTATTGGCGAGCGTTCCAAGCACTATCAGGTCGCTCTGAAGCTGCAATGTCCCGGCGCCAGAGTGCAACAGGTTGTTAAGATCGCTGCCTCCGGGACTCAGTAACTGGATTCCAAGGGGAGCGTTGAATTCGAGCGTGCCGGTGCCAGAAATAAATGTCCCTGTGTTAGTGAAGTCACCAGAAAGTTTGATGATCCCAGAGGTTACCGCGAGAGATCCCGTCGTGATGAGAACATCGTCGAGCACGGAAAACGTTCCGCTTCCAACCGAAACCAACCCCGCGGTGGTTAGAGAGAAGACAGTTTCGTTGAAATTCCCTAGGTCCAGGCTAGCGCCACTGGCGACTGTTACGCTGCTACTATTCGGAATCACTTCACTTGCAGTAACTCTCAGCGTGCCAGCTTGTACCACTGTCGCACCGCGATAACTATTCAGCGGATTGTTTAAAGTAACGGTTCCACCGGAAGGCGAGTTAAAGAAAACTCCAGAGGGCTGAACTGAGTCCGTTATGGCTCCTAGTAAACTCAAAACTCCAGTAGCCGAACGCTGAGTAATGGTCGCATTGCCGGTCAGTAAAACATCGCCAGTGATAGAGCTGCCGATGTCACCCAAAACGTTTCCTGCCAAGGTAAGTGGCGCGACCAAATTGACATTGCTCAGCAAGTCGAGGCGACCTGCAGCAGCAATAACAAGAGGCTCTCGTGCTTCGAAACCTGCAGGAGCCGCGTTGCCGCCAAACGCAAGTATACCACCGTTGACAACCGTTCCTGCGGTTGATGTTCCGAGTGCATTCGATCCTTCAGCAACTAATATTCCGTCCGTGATTGTCGTCACTCCAGCATAGGTATTGGATGCCACAAGAACCAATGTTCCTGTTCCAATTTTTTCAAGAGTGCCGCCACCGGCGATCACTCCATTGATGATCAAGTAACCAACTCCGCCAAGTTTCGCGACTCCGTTCAAAGAGATGTTGGACGTAATGCGAACAGTGTCGCCATTAGGTGCATTGGGCAGTTCGGTAGTTAATTCGCCTCCAGCTGCGGTGAAGGTGATTTCAGTCGCGGTGAGATTCGCATTAGCGATCAACCTTCCGGCATCAATGCGAATCGATCCAATCGCAGACGGATTGTTGAGCGTAATTCTGCCGCTGCCAACGTCCAGCAATCCATCGCCAGTTACTCCTCGAATGACGGCGGTGCTGCTGATGAGCTCGAGTTTGGCGGTAGAAGCAATCGAGACGACGGATTGGGGCGCTAGGGAGTTGTTTACACCGAGCGCGATGCTCCCTGCGGAGATGGTTGTATCGCCTGTGAAAGTATTTAGACCTCCGAGGGTTAGCGTTCCAGTGCCTACTTTAGTCAAACTGCCTGAACCGATGATCATTCCATTGAACCGATTCGATGCGTCATTTAGCCCGATAGTTAATGATCCAGGCGATTTTATTTGGACACTTCCAGTCCCGGTTATGGCCGCCAACTGACTCGATCTTTCTTCCAGATTCAGTAGAGCTCCTGCAGCGACCGTGACGGTACTGCCGGCGCGAAGTCCATTTGTCTGACTGATCAACAATTCTCCTTGGCTGATTGTGGTGGAGCCAGAGTAAGTGTTGACAGCTTCTAGATTGAGGAAGGATGGTCCCCGCTTTTCGAGGCTCCCGCTGCCGGAGATGACTCCGCCGATAGAAAAGCTCTGCGTAGCGCTAAAGGCGACTGTGTTCGAGAGCACAATGTTATTGTCCAGACGAAGTAAGGTGCCGGAGTTTTCAACTTGGCCGCCTGAGAGTCTAAGTTCGATGTTCCCGAATGGATTGGTTACACCAAACTGCAGCAAGCCGGACGTCATCTCGAAACTGGCAACATCTAGAATCTGATTGGCTTTAAATGTTCCGCCATTGACAGTTACCTTGACCGATTTCCCTAAGGACGCCTGTGCAGTTACCACTCCGCCAGTTATTTCTATTGAGGCCAATTCTGCAGGACTAGAAAAATCGAGAGTTCCACCTGTGACTTGCAAAGATGATGTGGTTGTGAAGCTTGTGAGCGTTGAATTGCTTGAGTCGTAGATAATCGACGGCAATTCTGGTTGCGCAATGACTACCTTCACTTGATTGCCTGGTCGCAGGCTGGGCACTAAGTTATTGCTCCAGTTGTTAGGATTCGACCAACGCTGGTCTCCGCCACCCGCATCCCACAAAACATCCGGCCAGTTGCCAGTGAGGTACTGATCTCCTGCAAGTCCATAGTTTACTGTTATCGTGCCCCCTAGAGTGTTGAGCCGCCATTGGCTAATCGTATTTAAACCAAAGTCCGTCGCTACTCCAAGATTGTCGGTACCGTCACCATCCCAGTCGCCTGCGATGGGAGTATATAACAAGCCACCGGATGACTTTTGGAATGTTAATGAAGCAACGACCGGCACCTCAAGTAATGTACGGCCTGTTGGGTAATTAGCACCGATGTTTGAAGCCAGAAGAACGTAAAATTCCAAGGTGGTTCCCGTTTCTCGCATGACCGCAAGATCAGCGCGATGGTCACCATCAAAATCACCGACGACCGGCTTATCTCCAACATCGCCGAAGAAGAATTCGGCATGCGTGGCAACTCGCGATCCGTCGGTTGGAAACGGGAGGTTTGGCATTGCCTTGGCATAAGAGAGTTGCCAGTGCAGTTTGGAATCGCCTGGCTTTACATCAGCAACTTCTACAACAGCAACGTCGTCTCCGTTTTTGCCATCAAAGTTGCCGACCAAGGGTGTGTTGCCTGGAGACCCAAACACAAACTGATACTCAGGAGTTGCATCTCGATCGGAATCTAACAGGAACTGACTCGCGCTCAACGATTGATTTGCTCTGACAGTTCCAACAAAATCGAATCCAATACCGTTCCAGTCACCTGCAATTGCAACATCGTCGGCAGCTGTATTTCCAAGGCCGCCTGGGTTCGTCGATCCTTTACTCTTGCCATAATGGAAGGCGATTTCCGGTTGATCATTTCTGACGCCAACAAGTTGCTCTGTGTCCAACAAGAACCGAAGTAGCTTGTCATTCTCAGATAAATCGGGTCTTACTGCAGCAATATTGACTGCTAGAGCAATGCGAAATTCGAGATTCTCGAAGCGAAGCCTTCTCCGGATTTGGTAGCGAGCTGATACGAACGTTGTTCGCTTGTTTCTCAGTCGAACCATCATTGATTAGTCACTTAACTAGATATGCTTACATCATTTCGTAAGTCGGAATTCAATAAATCCTTGAAGTGCTAGCTTAACTACTTCCCTATAAGGGGCAAGCAGGAAATTTCGCAACTCTGCTTTTCCAGACGCATCGCCTCACCTTCAAAGCCTCGAACCACTTCAATTTGAGTGATAAAGCAAACGCTGGAAATGCCGACCAGGGACAAGCAACACCACTGTTGGTGGGCGTACGTCAAGCAATTACACCTAGAAAACTCTGAAAGATTGCGATCGTTTGCTTACCTAGCCAAGGCTCTTTCAGGATCGACTCGACTCGAGCCCTCAGCTTATGGTCCTCGTCGGACGATAGGCGTCTGTCCAGCTTTAATCGCGCGGTGGCGATTGCCAGCAGATAGATTGCAGCACAGATCATCTGAGGTGTGTCGTGGTCTTGTGCAGAACCACGCTGCTTGGCAATACTACGGATTCCATCTAGCAAGTTCTCCGCTGGCTCGCCTTGGTTAAAAACGTCAGCCAAACTGAGCTTCACCACTGGGCCATTCCCCCCACTGTCCTTCGGCAGCCACTTCGAAACGGGCTGTTTCATGCAAGCGGCGAACTGCTCCGACATGGATGGAACTTCGTCGACAAGCCACGCTGGGACGTTTGTCCCAAGTATCTCCACCGCTGCATCTCGGATCGCTTGGCCGTTGCGCTGAACCGTCTTCGTGCTAACGTCGAGTTTCTCGGCAATCTCAGCGTGCGACAAGCCATTCAGTTTTCCTAGCAAAATCTTACCTTGGACGTCAGTAAGCTTGGCCATGATTTTCTCGAGCAACTCTGAAACTTCGACGACATCGTCCGGTGTAGGTTCGCCGAGTATGCGTTCGCCTAATACGGTATCGCCGCCGGTCTCGCGTTTGGGGTCGCGTTTGCCAGCCGTTTCGCGGTCGATTCGTTTGTAGGTTTTGTTCAAGGCAACGGAAACAAGCCACTTCCAGAATCCCGTTTCATCGCGGCACCCAATATCCTGTTCGCTGGTGACGCGAAAAGCCGATTTCATGATCGACTGAACGAGCTCTTCAGGGTCAAGTCGACGACGGAGCCTATCGTTGAGACGGCCATTAACCAGAAGCAATAATCGGCTCTGGTATCGATCATACAGCCGAGTGGCAGCTTCTTGATCACCTTGGCGCCACAGCTCGACAAGTTGCAGAACGTTAACAGTCGCATCCTTAGGATCATCTTTCATGCGAGTCCGTTTCCTTTCAAACCTGCTGGAAAAAGAATTGAGCTTAATCAGTCTATGGGGATTGTCTTCAAAGTATATCATTTCGCCGTGCCAGTAGAGTTTTACAAGATTGGTTGGCGATGCCGTGCGACCGCAAATTCTTGCGACCAGTGCAGAAAGGCGGGGGATCTCAGCATCGTACTTAGAGATAGGTACGGAACCGTGAAAACTACTGGACAGAGCTTTTTCAGTTTTTCCGAAGCTGCTTCAAAAATGCTGGCGGTATCGGAAGCGACGGATCTAGACGGTTCGCTTCTTCCAGGTATTGAATCGCCAGCTCATGCTTTCCTTCTTTGGCCAGGATGACGCCCAAGTTGGAGCGGGCACTAGCAGAACTAACCACCTCTTCGAATAGAGCTAGACTCTCGTCCAGCCGATCTTGTTTGGCGCGGAGTATGGCCAGATTAACAGTCACCTTTGGGTTGTTGTCGGATAGCTCTTGGGCTGCGGCAAGTTGTACTTCTGCGTTTTCAAGATCGCCCTGCAGCAGAAAGAAATAGCCCGCGTCGCTTCGTAATAAAGCATCCTTCGGCGTCTCGGTAATCGCCCTTTCGAATTCGACTTTTGCTTTTACTGCTTCCTTAGTCTGAGCATATAGCACAGCCAATCTTCGGGAAACGTTCGCAAGTTTTTGATCAAAACCACGAGCTCTTTCGTACAGGGCGATCGCCTCACGCGTGTGGTCTTGATTGTCGAGCTGATGTGCCGTCTTCAGGCATGCCAAGGCCCATTCTCTCGGACTCAATTCAGAGTTGACTCGAGTCTCATTGCTTAGACTCGTCAACATAACTGAAGGAGATGAAGCCGACTGCGAAAACAGTCCGTTGGCGCAGCCGCATTGGAGGCAGAGCAAGACATACAGAACTGCGACTTTGGCTCGCAATAGAGCCTTACAAATTGCATCACACCGAGCGGGCTGACGGCTCTTGAAAAAGGCAAGTTTCGGCGGCATTATCTTCCACCTATGAAAGGCCCAGGGAATCCACCAGGCGATTGTCCACCCAGAAGTCCGCCAGTTCCCGCTCCGAAAGCGTTTTGAGAGCGATTTCTCCGATTGCCCTGCATCATCTCACGAGCAACTTGGACAGATTCTTCGCCGTAAAGTACATTGCCATCAGGACACGCTAAAACGATAGACTCGGCAGAAAGTGCGAGCCCTCGGTTGTTCGCAAGGTCGAGGACCACTTGAACTCGGCGATCATTCAGCGAAGCATCCTGCGATGGTTCAAGCGTAACAAACCCAAGTGGCACTTCGTTCGATGAGCAGACCTTCGTCAAGCGGTCAATTGCGGCAGGGCCGAGTTGGTCCGAGCCATCGATCCATGATGCTTCATAGAGCACCAGTCCGTCATTTCTTGCTTTGTCTGTTTGTGCCGATTGCCACTGCCTTGTTGTTGTACCCGTCGGTAGGTTCATCGCTCCAGATGGATAGTAAAAATACCCATGTCGAAACGGATAGCAACCAGTCGACGCCGAAATGGCCAGCAGCATTAGCAACCAACCTAGGTTCCGTGTCATTGAAACACTCCCGGTTGAGGTCCGCAGGCAGTGTATCCGTGCGGTCCTACAATGAAGACGTCGCAAGGATTGTAAAAACTCTGCTGACGACGCAAATCGGTTCTTGCAGAACTCCTGAAATCCTCGTTGCGAGTCCCTTCCATTTGAGCTCCAAGGTAAAACTCGATGTCACCAGGTTCAAAAATGTCGGTCCCTGGAAGGCTCGGAAGTTCTTCAGGGTTGAGTGGCCGAACTAGTTCCGGTGTTACTAGAATCACCAGTTCTTGCTCACGAGTGGCGATTTTATCGAAGGCGGCAAGACGCCCGATCAATGGAAGATCACCAAAGAATGGAACTCGATCAGCTTGGCTGATTTGATTGTTTGAGATTAATCCTGCAACGGAAAGTGTTTGCCCTTCGCGAAGTTCCACAATCGTTTGGAATTTTCTTAGGTCTAGGCCGGGGACTGGCGTTCCACCTTTGCCGTCACTGCCACTACCACCAATGTTAGTTACAGATCCTGTTCGATTACTAACCTCTGCCAGTACATTTAAACGAATGCGATCACGATCCGTTATGTACGGCGTAAACTCAAGGGTCACTCCAAACGGGACGAAAGTAACGCCTTGCAAACCACCTAAAGTTTGACCCGAAACAATGGGTACCGGAAACTGACCGCCAGCTTGAAAGCTTGCCTTCTGGCCATTCAGTGCCGTCAGTGTCGGCTCCGCTAATGTCTTGGCAAGCGACATTGATCTCAGGGCGTTGATTGCCAGTTGTATCTGCCCACTATCCAGTGAGACAGGGCAATTGCCGCCCGTCACCGCGGCGCTTCCAACGGCAGCATTGTTTGTCGTTCCCAGTAAGCTCTGAAAAACCGAGGCACCATCTTTTACACCAAAGTTAAGCCCGATCTGCCTGGCAGCATTTCGATCTACTTCGGCAACAGTTACTCGCAGAGAAACTTGCTGTTCGCCGGTAACCGTCAGCATGTCAACTACTGTCAACTCCGGCTCTGTCGTTTGCAAGAATGACAATCCGCCAAGCGGTCCGCCACCCTGATTGATTTCCGTTGTGGTCCGCGTAGTTTCTTCCTTGGAATTGATCTTCTTGCTCTTCGCTTCTGCGTCGATGAGCTGAATAATTCTTGAAGCCTCCACCACATCGTGAGCTTGCCCGCGCACGAGCAATTGCTTTCCGACTGTCGACAGCCGTACGATGCTATCTGGAAACGCTTCGTTGAGCTCCTGCTCAAACTGCCGGAGAGACTGAGGGTCCCAAGAGTTCGGATCGCGTTCGCCTTGAGCGTAGATTGTATAGACGCCCGTCGTGCGATCCCGCTTGAAGAACGTGTTGCTCTGCCGCGTCAGTTCCTTCAAAGCCATGCTCGCGGTCATTTTCCGTATGCTGACTGTGACACGAAGTTTTTTGGCAGCCTCGGACGCGACGACTTGCAGTCCAGATTCGGCGCTGAAAAGCCGTAACACTTGTTCAAGCGGCGTATCGCTGAATTCAACCTTCTCTAGAAATTCGTCATGGTTAGGTCCAGGAGAAACCTGTTCAATGGGAGATTGGGAAAAGCCGGAAACCTGAGTACGACTGCGCTCGAGTTCGCCCTGTGAAAGAAATTGCTGGCCTAACAGGGAGCTACTTAGTGCAATGCCAACAAATGCAGTAGGCAACGCAGCAAACACCCATGCGGAAATGGTGCTACGAATTGAGCACAGAGTGTAGGCTGTGTTTTGAAATCCAAACAAACAAGCATTCCTTGCCGACTGTTAGCATTCCGTCGTAGTGCACAATTATTTCCGTAATGTGCACCATTTTTCCTAAAGTTTCCGGAAGGTACGCGAATTGCTGCTTTTGCGTCAAGATCAGCGCGTTCACAAGTAAATCACTGCGATTGCATTCGACAAACCTTTGGAAGATAGCCCGATTCGAATCCAAGTCGAATTTCGCGATTCTCAAAGTCGATTTCGTCAAATCGTAACCGCGTTGCCTTCGGTGCGCCTTCGAACGAGACCACTTTGTCGACTCCTTGACGAAGGATCATCGTTTGACCCTCTATTTGCAAAATCGCTGTGACTGAGCCAAATCGTTGTACGTATCCATAGAAGACCACCTTGAGTGGAAAAACCGGTTCTTTTTGGCTGACTTGGGGGATTGGAAGCGCTTCATCAGCGTACGCGTTTGATGGAGTACAAACCGTAACGGATAATAGAATGACAGCAAAAATTCGAATTGAGGCAAAGCACATAATTAAGTGTCTTTCAAACCAGTGAAGCGGGCCTCCTTGCCACACGGAATATTGCGGAGCTTTCTTGTGCCACTCAAGCCACATGACCGCACGGCGATCTACTGACTAGTGCTTCAACACAATTTAACTTTTGGTTCGTCGAAAGGACGCGGGCGGACGAGGGGCGGGCCGACGAGGTTGAACTGATATGACATAGAGTACTTTGCTCATCTAATACTTGAAAATTGCGCTTGCGACGTTCGTCGACGATGGTTGTGAGCCGACGGCGCTAGCCGCGGGTGAACGAAGCGGATGACTTAAACCAAAGAAGGCCTACCCAATGCCCGGAAATATTCATCAAGAGAATTGGAACTAGATCAACTACTAGTCATGAACGACAACTACTTCGTTCACCCGCGGCTAGCGCCGACGGCTCACTGACACCCGCGGCTAGCGCCGACGGCTCACTGTCACCCGCGGCTAGCGCCGACGGCTCACTGACACCCGCGGCTAGCGCCGACGGCTCACTGTCACCCGCGGCTAACGCCGACGGCTCACTGATTCGCAAGGCACAGGCTGAGGTCATGTTGGCTGACTCCAAAGTTAAACTGTGTTGAAGCACTAGTGTTCCAGTTTAGTCAGTTTTTGACTGGTCATCTGAGAACTTCCCCATCGTTTGAGGTACCAGCATCTCCGTGGTACTTCAGATTCTGTTTCTGAATACAGCCTAAACTTGCTTTCAGTGGGTGCGAGTCCGGCCACGCTCATCTCTATCCGATGTTCCCCTTCTCGTCCGGACCAAAGGAAAGGCGTAGTTCCCACATGATGCCCATCAATCTGCACACTGGCACCATTGGGAAACGATTCAATTACGGTCGATACCATGGGGATCGAGTCCAGTTCAAAGTTTTGTAGCTTCTCAGAATCAATTAGCCGACGCTCCGCCTTTCCTTCATAACCTTCGGCAGTTATTTCAAGCACATAGGTTCCCCAAGCTAGCTCCAAGAATCTAGGTTTCCCTTCATTAGAATCAGCAAGCACTCCATCGATTATAAGTTTTGCCGTTTCCGGTTTAATCTCAAACGGAACCTTGTAAATTTCTCTGTTCAGTCTGATGATTCGCTCGTCAGTTGATTCAGACGCAATCATGACTTCTTGATGCCATGGTTGATAGGAAGGAGCTCGAATCTCTAGCACGATTGAGCCGACCGGACCATTAACAATGATTGGCGAATCTGATTGCTTGCGGACAAGCGTGAACGCTGCCCTGTCGGCATCAGTCTTCGAGCTGTACTGCGAAGCTTGTTCGCTTTCTGCCGGTTTGATTGCTTCAGCAGCTGCACTCTCGGTCACCCGGATCGACTGCAATTCGCCGTCAATAAAGACCTGCAGTGTGTCGAGACTCGGTCCCTTGGGATCTTTCAGCACGATCAATTTCAAAGTACCAAGCGGTAGTTGAGGCGCCTCAACCTCTTGGAGATTCAAGTCGCTGAACAGGTGATCGTATTCAAATTGCTGCGCCGACGGTTCGTCATCAGGATTCTCGACTTGCTGCACCTTTGGATCAGCGTTTTGATTCTTCGAAGGGATCAACATCATCAGTAGTATCAACAAGCCCACAGTCGACGAAGCTAGAGTGATTGTTTTTTTGTTATTGAGTAACTTCAATTGCTTAGTTACATAAGTGCACAGTCCTTGCCACGAAGCAGACTTCTTCTCACCCTGACCTGCCACTATCGGTGAGTACAGGTTAGGGCTGTTGTAGATTACGGTGGCACTATCAAAAGACGCTTGCTCTCCAATGCCACTCATTCGCTGAAGGCCGTTCGTTCCGCCAGAGGTTGGCGAAAACGACATAGGACAGATTGTTCCAAGTGCTTCCGACGCAGTGGCAAAGCGCAAGCCCGCTTGTTTTTGTACAAGCCCTTCGATCAACGTGGCAAGATCAGAGGGTACATTGGGAACGATAGTCTGTATCGACGCGACAGGTTCCGACGAGGCGTGCCAGGCCGACCAAGCGATAGGATCATTCTGCCGCTTGCGATCCATGCCCTTAAATAATTTGATGAACTTCTCACCTGCAATCAATTGCAACGCAAGAATACCCACCGAGTAAAGGTCAGCGTTCACACCAGGTTGGCCAAAGTGCTTTGGATTCAATATCTCTGGGGCGCAGTGCAAGTTCTTTTCATCGGGGCATCGAAATTCGCCTTCATTGACTGATTCGGAAAGATTGCTCAGCCGAATGTTGCCTTGCCGATCGACTAGCAGCGAATCCATCGGGAGTTGACCGTGGCAACGGCCCATTGCGTGAAGATAGCGCAGTCCTTCGAGAACCTGTTTGAGGATATCGCGAACACGAGCAATTGCTAGTCCGGCCTTACCACCTTCGTTTGCTATGTTGGTTTGCATGGGTTCCATGACGACCCAGAATCGATCGCGATCGATACCATAGACGCGCAATATATTGGCATGATTGAGACCTGCAAGAACGGTGGCTTCTCCCCAGAAGGCTTCTACAACTTCAGCGTCTTCTCGGAATTCAGGTCGAAGTTCCTTGATGGCGATGTCGCGTTTTAGCTCGTGGTCGTAACCTTCATAAATCGTCGATACCGAGCCAGAATCAATGACTCCGAAGCGTTCGTAGGTCTCGATAGTGCTTTGTGCTTGGTTCATGGCGTTTCCGCTTCGATTCTCAAGTGTAGAGTCTAGATTCAAATCCGATACTCAGCTTGGTGAACAGTACATTTCCGTCGAGTGAACAACTTGATTGCCGAGTCCCATGCGAAATGGTTCGTCCGCAAAACTCGGGCGTGTTCCGCTTGCGACTAAATTCCCTCGCAAATTTCCTGAATCATCCGTGCCGTCCGCTTCAAAGCGGTATAGCTCGCGCCAGGTGTATTCATTCTTTTCATCGAGGCCACATGCTTCGGCGATCGAATGAACTCGGCGCGATCCATCGGGCAGGCGCATGATCTGAACGACGATGTGCAGTGCCGACGCCACTTGAGCGCGTGCTACGTAAATAGGCAATTCCGCATCGTTCATCAGACACAGCGTTTCCAATCGACGTGCCGCATCGCGAGGAGTGTTGGCATGAACCGTTGTTAGTGAGCCAGCATGCCCCGATATCATCGACTGAATCAAGTCCAGCGCTTCACCACGTCGTACTTCGCCTACGATGATCCGATCTGGTCGCATGCGCAGCGAGTCAACGAACAGGTCGCGAATAGTCACCGCCTTTTGGCCGTCAACCTGCGTCGACTGAGCTTCGAGGTAAACGGTATGTTTCTGGTTGAGTTGCAATTCCGAGCTATCTTCAATAACAATGATTCGCTCGTTCTCTGGGATGGCCGTAGACAACGCGTTCAGTAGCGATGTTTTACCGGTGCCTGTCCCACCTGATATCACGATATTCTTGTGCATTTGAACGCACAGCGACAGGAACTCAGCGGCGCTACTGCTCATTGAACCTCGTTCGACCAGTTTTGCCAGGTCAAAGGTCGATTTCTGAAATTTGCGAATTGTGAGACATGGTCCAACTCGAGAAGCAGGCGGCACGATTGCATGAACCCGCTCGCCGCCCGGCAGGCGACCATCAATGCTGTGATTCACATCAATGCGTCGGTTCGAATATTCTGCGATATTCCGAATCGCCGCCATTAACGACGACTCCGCTGCAAAGGCCGCATCGGCCAAGTGAATCCGCCCAGCCCGCTCAAAGTAAACTTGGTCATGTCCAACCACCATCACCTCTGTGACAGTCGCATCATCAAGAAGTCCCTGAATTGGCTTTAGGAAATGCTTCAGCGTTTTTTGGTAAATCTCTGGGGCACTCACAGCTAGGGTACTCTTTTTGATGACGAATTTATGCGGGTTCTTTTTTTAAATTACAGTCGACGTCACTCGCAAACGGGTGGCAAGAATACGTCCCTCACTGAAGAGATACGGAACTAAAGAAAACGCTGGACAGCGAACATTCCGATATTGCCTGTCCTTGATAATTCTTGAAACAAGCCGCCCTCGGTGGTGTTCTGGCCGATTGTGAGAGTGGTTAATTAGAGCTGCCGGACGGTACTTGAGTCCCATCCTACGTTTGCTAGCAACATGATTCCTTGCAATAGGCCTGATCTGCCCTACCGCTGAAAGGCGGATATCTGCTACGACTCCATTTGCTGATAGGTCAAAGTTTGCGCATCAGGCAATTCTCGATAGAGCCCTACCAGTAAAGATACTAGCTCGACTTTATTTATTGCTGACATGGACGTCGCAGTTATGAAGAATTTTAACGTCAGACTTTCCGCGATCGGTGGTTTCTTACTACTCGTTTCAATCGCTTTTGCACTTGCACAGCATGACTCGAGAAAAAACAGTCGAACGGTTGAAAGTGCGGTTCAAGCACCGACCCAACCTGCTTTACCGATCGCTATGGATATCGAGGATATCGATTGGCATCAAGCATCGGCTAAACAGCACGTCGACGTGAAGGACCCGCCTCCTAGAGTGCGCGGCAACGACAATCAATCGTATACCGCTGACTCTGCACCTATCCCACCCAATGACGAATCCTACGAGAATCCACTTCGAGGTAGCGCGCAAGCTTACGCAGTTGTCACTGCGTCAGGTGAAGGTCCAGCTACTCAAACCAATTCGCCGTCATCACTTCCTGGGCCTCCTTCATGGTTGACAGAAAGTCAGCCTGCGGTGGCCTCTCAGGCCCCGCCGCCGAACAAGCCAGCCGTAGGTAAGTTATCACCTGGACTGCAAGCTGCAACCATTCCGCCGCTTCCATCCACAGCACAGCTACCCAGTACAAACACACCCAGCGTCCCTTCTAATGCTGGCCCAGGTTTTCCGGCGTTTCCGATTAACGCCGGCACAGCCACGCCGCAAGAATCGCTCGCAGCCCCGTCCACATTGCTGCCCTCCGCATCAGCCCCTGGCTTGCTACCTACTGAAGACACAACATCGAACTTTCCATCTCAGCCGTTTCCACAAAATTCTGCTCAACAAAACTCGCCTCCTCGAAACTTAAATCCACAAAACTTAACGCCCTTTCCAAACAGTAGTGCAAACCCGACTGGCTTACCTGCAGCGCCGGTGAACTCTTCGATGTCGGATACACAACGCGGGGCAATGTCTCCGACGACGTTTCCGCCGCAAACAGCTTCGCCACTCAATAGCCCTGCGCGGATGAATGAACAACCGACTTCGTCCAATCAAGGACTCCCTACGAACGATCGTTCCGCGCCCAGTGGTTATCCTCCATCGAACAACACTTTGCCACGAGGTACGCCAGTCTCAGCGACTCGCGATAACCCAGCACAAAACAACTATGGTCAATCCAGTTTTAATCCCTTGCCAACGCAGAATACGAGCTCTCGAACGCCAGCAGCACTTACGTCGCTAGTTAGCAACGAACCAGGCAGCCGCTATCTCGATGGCTCACAGAATCCGATCATGCTGATTCAAAAACGCGGACCGGAAGAAGTTCGCGTCGGCAAGAAAGCAACGTTTGTGATCACTGTCCGCAACGCAGGCAACTCAACCGCACACGATGTAATCGTCGTTGATAGTGTTCCGCTCGGTATGCGATTCAGCGAAGCGAACCCTCAAGTCAATCCAAGCGCCGAAGGCATTTTGACTTGGAAGCTTGGCGAAATGCCTGCCGGAGATGAACGCACGATCAACTTGCAAATGATCCCTGAACGCCAAGGCGAATTGGGCAGTGTAGCCACCGTTCACTTCACTGCGCAAGCATCACTTCGGACTGTCGCAACTCAACCCAAACTCGAAATCCAAATCGAAGCCCAACAAGAGTCTTTGATCGGCGATTCGCAGTTGATTGCGGTGATCGTAAAGAATGTTGGAACCGGTGTGGCCCGCGGCGTTCGATTGGAAGCCGATTTGCCCGGTCAATTGCGCCATGAAAGCGGTGATCAACATCTCGAAGCGATCTTTCCGAACGAGCTCGGCCCCAATCAAAGCCAACGCATTGAACTCCGCTCGACAGCCGCCCAGCCAGGCGATGCCACTTGTGTTATCCGTGCACTCACCGAAGACGGCACAGAAGCCCAACAGCAAGTTCCCATTACTGTCCTATCACCAGCTCTCGCGGCTCAAATTGAAGGACCACGCCTGCGGTATCTTGATCGACAAGCAACCTATAAATTTAAAATCCAGAACAACGGAACCGCACCGGCGACCAACTTGAAATTTGTGGTGAGGCTGCCGGGTGGCCTGCGATTCAACGCTTCGGACAACAATCTCGCCGACTACAATCCGTCCGACCACACCGTATCACTCGGATTGCAGGAATTGCCTATCGGTCAACCTGCCGTATTTGAATTGACGGTCCTGCCCGTTGAACGAGGCACTCAAGTGTTGACTCTGAACGCTACAGCGGATCTTGGTCTATCAGCAGAAGCCAAGGGGCAAGTTGTTGTCGAAGGCCTTGCCGAATTGGCGTTCACGATCGGTCAAGACAACGGCACCATCGAAGTCGGCTCTTCATCTACCTATACAGTGCAAGTCACCAACATTGGGAACAATCCGGATAAAGATGTAAAGCTGGCTGTTCAGTTGCCTCCCGGTGCGCAAGTCCTGAAGGTCGATGCGCCGGTACGATATCGCGCTGAAGGCAATCAAATTGTATTCGAGCCGATTCCGGAAATGCGCAACAAAGATCAATTTACGTTCCGCTTCACCGTTCAACACACCAAAGCCGGTTCGTTGATCGTTCGCACGCAATTGACCAGCGTCAACTGGCCAGTTGCCGTAGTGAAAGAAGAAGGCACACTTGTCTATGACGATCAAAACTAGTGGCGTATGCTTCCAGCTTGCGATGAGTGGCCTAAGCTTCCAGGTTGGAAATTTGATTCCCCCCAGGCTAGAAGCCTAGGCTACGAGCAAGCAGGATGTATACCCCACTTATAGATCTTGAATGGTCTTCTCAAGTCTTCGAATCTGAACACGCACGGGTTCGAGGTCTGGATAGACGTCGATCGCTTGGCGGAACCAAAATAGGGCTTCGAGCAAATCGCCTCGCTCAGCGTGGCAATGTCCTAAGCCGATCATGGCCGCGTAATGATACGAGTTCAGCTTCAGAGCCTTGCGGCAGTCCTCTATCGCTAGCTCAATCGAATCAAGCTGAAACAGGGCCAATGATCGTTGGTGATACAGTTCCGGCGAACCATCAGAAGCCGCGATCTTTTCACTTGCCAGTTCAACGACGCTTTCAAATTCACCGCATTCGTTTAGCCGCACGATTCGCTCGAGCAGCTGTCGGTCTTGAATCGAACCTTCACGCAACCAAATGGATCGCAGTGCGTCGTCCACCACCAGTCGCAGCTTTCGATCTGCACTCCGCAGCAAGGGACCGAGAACTAAGTTGCTGCGTCCATCGCCGACCAAACCTAATGCCAATGCCGATGCGCGTCGCGCATAGGTATCACCAGACTGCACCAATCGCTCTAAGGTCGCTTGTGAGTACCGACCCGACACCGAAGCAATAAAGCGTGCAGTGTCCGAATCACTCAAATAGCGATGATAAAATCGGAGCAGTAATGAATGGCGAGTTGCTCGCTCCTCCACTGGTATGACCCTTCGCTGTTCTTCTCGTGGTATAATTCTATTGGTTCGCGAACAAGTCGCACGGTCCAGTATAATCACACAATGCTCCACGGCAATTCCTTACATTTTCATTCATTAGCCAGCATATGCACTGCATCGCGTTCAACCTTACAAGCGATTCGTTAGAACCCTCGCAATCAGCCCAGACTGAAACGCCTAGTCACCCCTGTTTATCTAAGGTGTGCTAATGGTGCGACCAATTAGCAATGAAAATCGCAATACCTTTTGTTGGACACTTCGTCTAACGCTTGCCTTAACATTGGCTTCCCTCCCGGTGCAGCCGCTTGTTGCGCAAGAGTCACTGAAGATTGAGTTTAATCTCCTTACTCTGCCTAGTTGCCGTCAAACCCTCATCGCACTCAATTCACCTGCGTTAGCAACCTTTGAAAAACGGCCGCTTGGTGAGTGCTTTAGGACACTTGGCGACGCGTACCGTGTTCCGATTTGGGTCGACCGACGCGTGGACCTTAGTCGACTGGTGACGGTCGTTGGCGTTCAAGCGAATGAACCACCTGAGGCTAGGACAACTTTGGGTCGACTGACAGCGGTCGCAAAGCTCGGTGGGGCCGATGCAGGTCTGGTCGAGAACGTTGTTTACGTTGGCCCAGCGGATCAAATTGGTTCAATTCAACGAGCGGCGGTTCGGTTACATAATGAGATCATGACAAGTCGCAAAGGAGCATCAAAAACTGCGCAGGTCGAATCTCGCTCATTGAGCTGGAAGGATATAACGACACCCGCCGAGTTGCTTGAGGATATTCAAAAGCAATGGTCAATAGAAGTCAGTTCCGATTTACCTCACGATCTCATGCACGCCGGTGAGCTGCCTTCATCAACACTGGCAACGCAATTGACGCTTTTGCATGCGGGGTTCGGTCGACAGGTCGAGTGCAGCAGCGGGGTATTTACTACCAGCCCGCTAGTACAAGAGTCCGTTTGGCAAGCCGAGTATGCAGATAACGAACTGCAGAATGAGCGACTAGCGGCCGCGCGTAAAGAATTTCCTAGTGCGACCTTGCAAGTCAAGGGTAAAGTGTCGACTGTTACTGGCCCAACAGGATTTCATTTGCGATTGCTGGCCCTTCGTGTTCCAGCCTCTCGCGTACCGAACTCTCGCAATGTAGAACCGAAGTATAAGATCCCAGAAATTCGTGCGCCGCTCGAACGTGTCATTGGCGAGTTAGCGAGGAAACTAGGCATGGAGGTCAAGTGGTCTAATGACATTCCAGAAATCAAAAGACTGACGGTCATAACTTTCGGTGTTTCAAAGGATAAGACCGTGGATGAAATACTCAAACAAATCGCCGATGAGAACGGCTTGAATATCCAGAGACAGCAGCAGACAATTGAAGTCTCGCCATAACCCCTGTGAGCCGACGGCGCTAGCCATAACCCCTGTGAGCCGACGGCACTAGCCTTAACCCCTGTGAGCCGACGGCACTAGCCTTAACCCCTGTGAGCCGATGGCACTAGCCGCGGGTGAACGAAGTGGTTAACTTCACATCATCCACTGACTGCCATATGCCGAACGATTCTCAAGACTATGAACCATCTGAACATACGACTATGAGCAAAAAATAACTTTGGTGAGACATTAACTTTCGAGTGATAGTCGAACGATCAAAGCGGCTGACTTCGTTCACCCGCGGCTAGCGCCAACGGCTCACTACTACGCGCTCGCGAAGCGGTTTCATTTAAGATCCGTTTCAGCACATCCGGTTGTATCGGCTTGGTTAGCCAACCGTCCATGCCCGCACTTAAGCACTTTTCAAGCGTACCGTCGAGCGCATGCGCGGTCATCGCATAGATAGGTACACGGCTCAGGCCGTTTTCGAATTCGCGAATAGCACTGGTTGCCTCAAGTCCATCCATTCCTGGCATTTCAAGATCCATGAAGATCAGATCGAAATCAGTTTGTCGATAGAACTCGATTGCTTCGGCGCCGGAACTCGCTACAGAACAGGTGTGACCAAGTATCTCGAGGATTCCAACAGCCACTTCTTGGTTTACCATCGCGTCGTCGGCAACGAGTATTTTCAGTGGCTTTCGTGCTGACTGATTTTCGTTTCCAATGCGTGAACCTTGGGCATTCATGCCGAGTATGATCGCAACGAGTTCACGCGTCACAACGGGTTTCAAGAGACAATTTGTCGGATCGATATCGAGTTGGCTGACAAGCGAATCGGGCGAGTCGGGAGGCAATAAGGCAATCATGTTGAATGCCTTCATCAGATCAACTTGCGACGAGAGAAGCCTCAGCGATTCGACGTCAACTCCGGCATCCAATATGATTATCTTTCGAGCTGTGTCAGTATTGTCTTGCTGGATTGCCTCCAGTGCATGCTCGGGAGACGAAAATCCGAAACAAGTCGCTCCAATGGACTCTAAGCCGATGGAGTACGAAGCTAGTGCGCTTTGAACTTGCGAGACGAGGTAGACCCTGAAATCTTTTAGCGATTGGCACACAACTTGTTTTTCTAGAGTTGCGATGAATGGGATTGCAACGTGGAAGATACTTCCTTTTCCAACTTCGCTTTCGACCCAGATTTTTCCGCCCATTAAGTCCACCAGCTCGGAAGTAATCGTCAGGCCGAGTCCTGTGCCTCCAAAGCGCCGCGTGGTCGAAGAATCGTTCTGCTGGAAGGATTCAAAAATGGCTTTATGGCGATCAGCAGGGATACCGGGTCCTGTGTCGTGAACGGCGATGTGCAACAATGGACTGGCCGTCGAGCCGTCGAGAAACGCGTGTAACCTGACTTCACCGTGATCGGTAAATTTGATTGCGTTGCCCACGAGGTTCACTGCGATTTGCCGTAAGCGTCCTGGGTCACCATAAATGACGTCCGGGATGCTGGAATCGATGTTGCAGAGCAACTCCACTTTTTTATCGGCTGCATTGACGGACATTAGCTTTGTAGCATCCTCCAAAATTTCGGCAGGCGATATGGGAATATGCTCAAGCTCCATCTTGCCTGCTTCGACTTTGGAGAGGTCCAAGATGTCGTTGAGAAGGCCTAGCAGTGCATCGCCAGAGTTTTTAACAACATTGAGGTAGTTGCGCTGCTTTGCAGAAGGTCCAGACCGTAACGCCAAATCGGTCATTCCCAGAATTCCGTTCATTGGTGTTCGAATCTCGTGGCTCATAACCGCTAAGAAACGACTCTTCGCGGCATTCGCTGCTTCAGCGGCTTCTTTGGCTTCACGCAGTTGTTGTTGAGTTTGAATCAGTTCCGCTGCCGCTTGCTCAAGTTCCCTATTGGTTTTAACCAACTCATTGGCGCGAGCATGCGCAGTCGCAACCCCTTCAGCGACCCGTTCTTCAAGAGTTTCATTTAGCTTGGTCAATTGCCCGAAGCCGGCAGCATTCTCCAATGCGGCGCCAGCGATCGTCGCCACAAAGTCGGCAAGACGCTCCTCGTCGGCACCGAACATGTTTTGAACCTGGCTGTGCGTAACGCATAGGCAAGCTACCGTGCGTTCACGAAGTTTGATGGGAACACAAATTCCAGAACGAGAGTTTATATCGATGCTATTTTGAGAATTTGACGAAGCCGAATCGATTTGGTCCGCCATCGAAATTGCACGACCGGCTTCTAAAGCAGCCTTTACAAGTCGCTTGTTAAAAGAATCTAAATTCGAATCGGTCAGCGGAGCGCGGCCTTGCGCATCCAATTCAATCAAGACGCATGCTTCACCGCGTAGCAATCGAAAAGCAGCCCCTCGGGCCTCTTCAAAGATGAGGCTTGGTGTCAATGCGGAAGCGATTTGACGACCAGACTCGAGCACTCCATCAAACCGGTCTGCTAGTGAAAGGGATGTAGATTGACTAATTCCCATTCCCAGTGGATTCAGATCCTCGAGACGCGTTGTAATATGCTGCATCTCAAGTGCGTGTTCGTCTACGCCAGGAAGTTCCATCCACTTGGACAAACTAATCAGTTCTTTTAACGACTTCGAAAGCTCAAAGATCGCATCCTGTTCACGGGCAATCTTAGCACTCAAGGTCAAATGCTTGATGGCTGATTGCGTTCGTCCTTGGATGTTGTCGATAATCGCCAGCTCACGATAGGCACGAGGTAGGTCATTCTGACACAGTTTCGATTGACGTATCGCCAGCAGGGCCGCCCGCCGTCCGGCCTTGAGCGCTGCCCGAGTGGATTCGTTCGAATGAGCATGTGCACGAAGGGCTTGTTGTCGATATGCGGTCGCTAACCACGCCGATGCAGGAAGTGTGTAAGCGTTATGAATCCCGGATTTTCGCGCGATCGAATAAGCTTTCTTAAGTTCATCGATGGCTGAGGTCCAATTAGACTGATTGATGAAATCAATTCCTGCGGCAATGTGGACTTGGATTCTTCCTTGAGTATCGTTGCGGTGACGCTGGACTTCCTTTTGCAACAGTTGAGGTGGCAACGGAGATCGAACGGCGCGGGCCCAGACGTCCAATATGATTCCTGATGCTTGTTCATCGCCTAATTCAAGGCCTGATTCGCTATTGCGTCTTGACTCGACAATCGCTTGCTCAAATCGCCCTTGGTGGTACAGTGACGCAGCGACTTGATAGCGAGAAATGTGCACTTGCCAGTAATCGCCGGTTCGTTCCAACAAACGAATGGACTCGCGCCCTTTCTGAATGCTCTCGTCAAATCGCGATGCGTAATAGAGAACGCAACTATAGTAGGAAAGCGTTTGTCCTTCTCCCCATACATCTTGAAACTGACGTCGAAGGGCTAGCGATTTTTCAGCGTATTGAATGGCTCTTGTAAACATTGGTATCAAGCTCACGACGGGAGCGTGCTCAGAGTAGGCTTGAGCAAGTTCCGGTGAAGGCGAATACCTCTCAGCTAGATTCATCCCTTTTAAGTGAGCCCAAAGGCATTGGACTTTCGTTTTGCAGAACCAATAACCCTGCGTCAGTTTGCTATAAAGTGTTAACGCAAGACGTTCGGCTTCAGTGGGTGGTCGGCGGAATCGTTCGATAAAAACCTTGGGGAGAACCGTGTGAAGGACTTGGACGAGTGCCTCATACACGAGAAGAAAAAAGACGAGCGACACCCACTGAGGTACCACATTGTTCAGTGTTCGCATCGCTTGTTCGAATCCTTCCGTCGCAAGCTCAATGTTGCCTCGCTTAAAGTGCAGTTCAGCATGTTTGCTTTGCACCGTTGCACGTGCGAGCGTGCTGACGGCCAGATCCGAAGCTTGTAGAAAGTACACTTCCGCTTCGTTGTAGTTGCCTTGTAGCATAAGCGTCTCGGCAAGACCTTCGACGACTTCGAAACGCAATTCCGGAGCCACTCTTCCAAGCTCGCGAATCGCAATTCGATACTGCTGCTCAGCCATGTCGAGCGAAAATTGCGAGCGAGCTTTCTTCGCAGCTTCTAGCGCATAGAGAGTCGCTCGTTCAGGCGATAACGAGCGGCTGTAGTGGTAGGCGATCTGGGACAAGTTGTCAGGGACGACTCGTTCAAGATACTCAGCTGCCGCAAAATGAAGTGCTTTTCGCTCCAAGAGTGGCACTTGCACCAGCAAAGCCGTTCGGATTTGTTCATGCACGAAAGCATAGTCACCTCCATCGGCCCGAGTCCAAATGAGATGTCGCTCGCGTGCCTCCTCCAGCGCTGCAACGGCGGTCGCAGTCGTGCACTGCGACAGTTGGTCAACAGCGTCCAGGCTGAACTCACGTCCCAACACCGCACCCACACGCAATACGGCCAGCGTCTCTGCGGGCAGAAGTTGAATGCGGTGCGCCAGAATGCCGGCTGACTTTTGCGATGATTGGATGTTTGCGAGTGCCTTTGAATCCGCTTTCCACACTCCACCCGTTGACTGAAGTACTTTAGCTTCAACTAGTCCTCGAACTACCGCTGTCGCTACAAACGGATTGCCGTTGGCGATTCCTAGAACGGTATCAATCACATTTGCAGGTAATTTACCCGCCATGGACTCGATCAGTTTCTTGGTTCGCGCGTTGTCAAACCCAAGTAGAGTGATGCGGCGCTCCGGCTTTACTTGATTCAGCAGATATTCCGTGTTGGACTCGTCGCTTCGAAAGGAAACAACGAAGGTCGTGAAACGGTCTGCGTCCTTCGGTTGTCGCTCCCATCGCTTGATCAAGCGAAGAGTGAGCGAGTCCGCGTTATGACAATCATCCAAAAAGACCATGGTCGGACGGACTAGTTTTCCAATGAGCTCAAGGAAACGAGCTAAGGCTTCAATCGTATTGTTTTCGCGAAATGCCTCAGGGACAGCTTTCGTAGAGGTTTCAAGTCCAAACAATGAATTTAGCTTAGGTAGTGCGGCTACCAATGCATGGACCAGCACTCCCATATCTTCCTTGATCTTCTCGATGATCTCAGTGTTTCCTTCGATGCCGCTAGTCGCGTCGCTGATCAAGCCTTCCAGCATTGCCAAAGGTGCGCTTTCAACACTCGCTGAACCATGAGAACACAGTAGGAGCAAGCCTCGGTTGCGTGCAATCTTCATGGCTTCTACCAGCAGTCGACTTTTTCCACATCCGCCGTCACCCTGCACAAAAACCAATGAACCATTGCCGGCGAGCGTGGAAGCACTTATGGCTTCCATATCCTCCAGTTCAGATGCCTGGGATAGATAGGCAGGTTCGGTCAAAGTAGTTCGTCGGTCTGTTGCACCGATTACCAAACATGTATCGCCACAAGCGTCCGGATCACGAATCGACTTGATGATTAACTGTAAATCTTCAGCCACTGCCGCCGCAGATTGATATCGATCTTGGGGATCCTTGCGCAGCAAACGTTGGATCAATTCATTGACTTCACGCGGTATCTCACTGTTGAAAGTTCGAATGTCTGGAACCGGTGCGGTCAGTTGTTCAAGCAGGAACTGGCTGCGGTTGGTTGCGAGAAACGGGGTGCGACCAGCAAGTCCTTCGAATAAAAGTACGCCTGCAGAATAGAGATCCGATGGCCGTCCGATCTGATGGCCAATCGACCCGGCTTCCTCGGGGGACATATAAAGCAAACACCTATCCACTTCGCCGTTGCGCAGGTTTTGCGGTTCGCAGCGACCCGTTCCGCAGCCGAGAAGCTTAACTTTTCCACTGCTCTCTTCGATGACAACGTTTGTGGGATTTAAGTTTCGGTGAAGTAAGCCTGTGGAATGCAGGGCATCGAGTCCAGTAAAAACTTCTATTGCGACTTCTAGGCAGCTATCGACGTTGATCGGGCCACGTTTTACAAGCTCTTCAAAAGATTGCCCAACGATATCCGGAAATACGATCAGTAATTTCTCACCCGATCGTGTGTATTCAAGGATCTTTGGAATGCCTTGGATATCCAATTTTGAAAGAACTTCTGCATCGTGATGCAAGCGCGCAAATATTCCTCTAGACATTTCGCGCGCGTCGAATTGTTTAATGACCACTCTGCGCGCGCTCGAAGAGTCGACACCGCGCATCGCTATGCAGCCTGCGATCGCGTCGTCAACTGAAAGGATGTCGTAAGCCCCCGTGAATGAGCAGTCACGCAGAACTTGTTGAAGGGCGAAGATGTCGAATGACATAGCGGTTCATTGCTCGGTAATGAGGAGGTCATGTTCTTACGGCCATGTGGAAAATACGATCCAGATAAACATAGCTCGTAAGTACATGTCGTGAGTTGGCAAGAGTCCGCCGCCTGGCATGTTCAAAAGTGCACTCTACGTGGGTGATTAAATTAGAAAATCCGTTTCAACCGGAGCCGAGCTTCCGACAGATTGGGTGTTTTTCAAGCGAATTGAATTGCGGCAAACCACACGCATGTCTAGAAAGTACGCAGTTGCCCCAAGTTGTAGAAAAACGCGTTACTGTTTCGATTCGACTTAGGAGTTCTTCATGCTGAAGTCTGTTAACCCAGTGGCTGTCTATCGGCTAGATGCAAAGTTCCTCGCAGGGATAGAAGAGTTCAAGCTGGCGCTGATTGCACTTGAACTAGAGATACCACACGACCGCGTCCCTGTTATTGGGGATACGTATCACAAGCGAACGCTCGAGGCGTTCCATAAATCTGTTGCTATTTGCAAAGATTATGAGCAGGAAATAGGAGACGATAAAGCGTTCTTAACGCAAGTGCAGGAGTATTTTCGAACGGAGACCGACCCGTGGATGCGGCAAAGCTGGATTGGCAACCGAGCTCGTGCCAAGCCAAGCGGTTTCGCTGGTGATTTTGAAATGCTTATCAAGCTCTACGAGGAAACGACTCCTGCGACAGGCTTGGGAGGCTACCTTGACCTGTGCATTCTTGACCTTCCCCTTGCTCGAGCTGTTCGCAGTCGGCTGGCTGCTGCACGATCTTACTTGCTGAAAGAAATTGATCGCCGAGGGACAAGCGTTCGCATATTGGATATAGCGAGTGGTCCGTGCCGCGAGTATATCGATTGGCCGTGTCTTCAAAGTGACAAGCCAATTGAAGTAGTCGCGCTCGACAATGATCCGATCGCCATTGAATACGTCCAGAAGAATATTGCTGCCAAACTGGACGGTGCCACGAAGCTAAACGTAGTGCGTTACAACGCGCTTCGGACCCGTAACGCGAAAGCGACTGTCGAGAGGTTCGGACGGTTTGATATTATTTATAGTGTCGGACTGTTTGATTATCTCACTGACGAACACCTCATTGGTATGTTCAGCGGACTGCGAGAATCGCTCACCGACAACGGATCGCTGTACATCGCGTTTAAGGATACACAGCGATACGAAAAGACTCCCTATCAGTGGCATCTGGATTGGTTCTTCTACCAGAGAACGGAGCAGGACGTTTTTGAGCTCTACCGAATGGCTGGATTTGATGTGAGTGGTATTCAGACGACTCGCGATGCGACAGGAATTATCATTAACTTCATATCGCAACATGAGACATCTGCTATCCAGCGGCTGGATGCTGGGGTGCCGGTAAAAGGCACTACCAAAACGCCTTCTCGCATCACTGCAGATCAACAGGTCTGAGATTGATTAAATCCCAGTTGAGTATGGTCGCCAGCGCTCGCCAGAGCGCTGGCGATCATCGCGGACTTTTGAGATTCAGCTTGAGCTGGGATAGAGGGATCTCCATCCAAGCGGCGTTTGATTTCCTCGAAGTCATGCTGTTTGGCGATGAATGCATCTACGACGCGAGGGTCGAAATGGGCACCGCTTCCATCAGTGATTATTCTCGCGGCAACCTCGTGTGAAAACGCCTCTTTATAGACTCGTTTTGTCGTCAGCGCGTCGTAAACGTCAGCGACCGCAACGATTCTGGCGCAAAGTGGAATTGCTTCGCCGCGAAGACCTTTAGGGTAGCCGCTCCCATCGAATTTTTCGTGATGGCAAGCGGCAATGTCGCAAGCGAGTCTCAGGTAGTCCGCATTTGGGTAGGCGGAAAGCGCGGCTTCCAATGTTTGGCTGCCGATGGTCGTGTGCTGCTTCATCACCTCGAATTCTTCAACAGACAGCTTTCCAGGCTTGAGCAGGATATTGTCCGGAATGCCTACTTTTCCGATATCATGCAGTGGGCTTGTTAGAAAGATCGCTCGGATGAAGTCTGAGTTTATTTCGTTGGCGAAATGCGCTGTTGTGCCGAGATAGATGGCTAGCTCACGCGAATATTCTCGCATGCGTTCCAAGTGTGCCCCGGTCTCAGGGTCTCGAGACTCGGCAAGCTTAGCAAGAGAAAACACAATTAAGTTGCGATTTTCGAGGGCTACAATGCGGTTGGCGACATTCAATCGCACTTGCAATTCACAGGGATCACAAGGCTTGGAAAGGAAGTCGTCGGCGCCGGCCTCTAACCCTTGACACAGGTGACTTCCACGACTGAGCGACGTAAGCAGGATGAAGTATACGTACTCGCCAAATTGCCGACTTCTAACTTTGTGGCAAAGATCAACACCTGACATACCTGGCATCTGCCAATCGGAAATCACAATACGAAAATTTTCATTGCAGATTCGCTCGTATGCGTCATTGGCATTCGATTCAAATTCGACTTCTTCATATCCCATTTCATAGAGCGTCTCTCGTAGAAACTCTCCACAAACAACATCATCATCGACGACGAGTATTTTCACAGGATCGTTAAGCATCTTTTGTCGCGATACAAAAAGTGTCCAGAAAGTCGAAAACCCTGCTGCGTTCTTTCGCCAAATTGACCGTTAGCTTCAGTAGGTCAGCTTCATTGGCCGTCTCGGCTCGTAACTCAATATCGTGTGCTATTTTTGACATTTCGAGGGCCGAAACGGATAGAGAAGTCCCCCGCACCTTGTGAGCCAAGCGAATCGATTCGGTAACATCTCGTCCTGCGATGGCACTGACAAGCAAATCGAGATCAGTTCCGACTTGATCGACAAATTTCTTAAGCACTCGCAGTACGAGCGTTTCGTTGCCCAAGCAGCGTTCCAAAAGCTCATTGCACTCGATCGGACTGCTGTGGTTTAATGCGGTTGCTGTTGCCATGGGTTATCCCAAGAATCCGTAATTGGATACTTTTCCGGAAGTAGGGAAAAAACGGGGGCAACGTTTCTTTCGAGGAAACCTAGGTTGCATCGGGTGTGCAGTCAAGTTGATGGCCGATCTCGCCCAAAGAGATGGCTCGAAGGCACCAAGGATTTGCCAGACGCAATCCTTACAACCGTAAATGCTGAGTTGCTATTCGGTTATTAACTGTTTGAGAATACCGAAAAACACCGAAGGCGGCCTTGCGCCGATGAGTGGGGTTTCGCCATGGGGCATTGGTGAGCCGTCGGCGCTAGCCGCGGGTGAACGGAGTTGTTGTCTTCCATGATTAAAAGTCCATCAATTGAATATCGCATTGCTGGTGGATCATTTGGTGTTACATAGTCGTTGTATCATGCTAGGACTGACGCTTCGTTCACCCGCGGCTAGCGCCCTAGCGCCGACGGCTCACATAAACCACTGCGGTATGATGTTCACTAAACAGGCGCTGGATTGCGTTCGGTAAATCCGCGTTGGTGCCAGTAAGGGTAGGCCAAGGTTACTGTACTAGCCGCATCAAGGCGAGCGCTTTGTTCAGTGGTGAGTTGCCATCCGACAGCGCCGAGATTTTGACGCAGCTGCTCTTCGGTGCGAGCCCCAATGATCACGTTGGCAACTGTGGGACGCTGCAGCAACCAGTTCAGTGCAATCTGCGGAACGCTCTTGCCGGTCTCTTTAGCGACTTCATCTAGCGCATCGACGATCTTGTAAACGTGTTCATCGGGCACTGGTGGACTGTAGTTGTTAGCGACTTGACTGTGCCGACGACTGACTTCGGGTAGCGGTTGTCCGCGCCGAATTTTGCCTGTCAGTCGTCCCCAACCCAAAGGACTCCAAACCACGGCACTTACTTTCTGATCGAGCCCGAGCGGCATGAGTTCCCATTCGTAATCGCGTCCAACCAACGAATAGTATGCTTGATGCGCAACGTAGCGCGTCATCCCGTATCGGTCGGCTGCCGCCAATGACTTCATCAAATGCCATCCTGAGAAATTCGAGCATCCGATGTATCGAATTTTTCCAGCGCGAACAAAATTGTCGAGCGTGCTCAGCGTCTCTTCAATCGGCGTCATCGCGTCAAAGCCATGAAGTTGGTAGAGATCGATGTAGTCGGTTTGGAGTCGTCGAAGGCTCGCTTCAATGGAACGCGTCAGATGATAACGTGACGAGCCGACATCGTTTATCCCTTCGCCGGATCGAAAAGTTCCTTTGGTGGAAAGAATCACTTGATCGCGTCGCCCGTGAATTGCGTATCCCAGAATTTCCTCAGCTTTTCCACCGGAGTAGATATCGGCTGAGTCGAACATGTTGAGTCCCGACTCGAGGCAGATATCGACTAACCTGGTCGCTTCGGTCGTGTCGGTTTGTCCCCAAGCTTTGAACAATTCGGTACCACCGCCGAACGTTCCGGTACCGAAGCTGAGTACAGGAACTCGAAACCCCGATCCACCCAATTGTCGAAATTCCATTATGCAGTTCCTTTTACGTGTGGACACATGGTCATTGACTTAGTACCTAGTTTTCCGACATTTTACTACAATGCCGCCAACGCAACACCCGAATCGATTTGAGTTCTGGGTCGCAAGCACCCTTTGCAGATTTAAATGCTATCGGTGTTAACATCCAACTGCCCACCCACCAACTCATGTTTCTGCATGTTATAATCCACCTGCAAATTGCGCTCCTTCGACTTTGATAACCTCTCCAATATTCCCCGGGGCTGTACGATGGTTCTTCCAAATTGGTTTCGACATAGTTTGATCGGCTTGATGGTCATCGGAACCATTCCTGCGTCGCCCCTACGAGCTGACACGAAAAAAGACGCGGATGAGATCCTGCGAACCGCCGGATTTAAAGGCGGCTTTATTGCTCATGTAGGCGCCGGCGATGGGAGATTGACTGCTGCCCTAAAACAATCAGAAAACACTCAGGTGCAAGGGCTTGTAAAGTCACACGCCGAAGTGCTGGCGGCACGCAAGGTGATCGCAGGCGCGACACAGTATGGAGAAGTGGCGGTGGATCAGTTCGATGGATTCGAATTGCCCTACGTCGACAACTTGGTCAATCTTGTTGTGGCTGAAGAACTAGGCGATGTGAAGCAGGAGGAGGTTTTACGAGTGCTGGTGCCAAACGGCGTGGCCATGGTCAAGGATCACAGTGGCAAATGGACGAAAGTCGTTAAGCCTCGTCCAAAGAACATCGATGACTGGTCGCACTACTTGCACGATGCATCTGGTAACGCGGTTGCACATGATGACGTTGTAGCACCACCAAAACACTTGCAATGGGTCGGCAGCCCGCGATGGTCGCGTCATCATGATCGCATGGCGAGTATGAGCGCTTGTGTGTCATCCGGTGGACGCATGTTCTACATCATGGATGAAGGCAGCCGTATTTCGATCCAGTTGCCGCCCAAGTGGAAATTGATCGCCCGCGATGCATTCAACGGCTCAGTGCTTTGGAAACGCGACATCACCAAATGGCAAAATCATTTGTGGCCACTCAAGAGCGGACCTACGCAACTTTCGCGTCGTGTGGTATCGACAGACGATGTTGTTTTTGCAACTCTTGACATCGACGCGCCGCTAACGGCACTGGATGCAGCGACTGGTAAAACGCTGATCACCTACGAAGGCTCAGATGCGACGGAAGAAATTATTCACACCGATGGCATGTTGTTCTTGGTCGTTCGCAAAGGCGAAGCTGAACTAGCTGATTACTTTCCTCTGAACGGCCGCGTCGGAGATCAAGCGGCTGTGCGAAGTATGTTTTGGAATGAAGAACCTCGTGTTCTAATGGCCTTCGATGCCAAGACAGGCAAAAAGCTATGGGCCAAGCAATCTAAAGTTGCACCGCTGACTTTATCCGCAGGTGGTTCGAATATTGTTTTTCATGACGGTGAGAAAGTAGTTTCCATCGATCAGAAAACTGGCAATCTGGCTTGGGAATCTGAACCGGTAACGCGTCGTCAGGCGTTTACGTTTAATTTCGGCCCGCGACTGGTCACTCGTGACGATGTTGTTTTGTACGCCGGTGGCGATGGGAAAATGTATGGACTCGATCCAAAATCAGGCAAGCAGCTATGGAGCGCCGAACATCCGAATTCAGGTTACCAGTCGCCGCAGGATTTGATGGTCATGAAAGGACTGGTATGGTGCGCTCCACTCACTCAAGGCAAGGACTCAGGTCAATTCACTGGACGTGACCCAGTAACTGGCATAGTCAAACAGCAATTTTCGCCGGACATCGATACGTATTGGTTCCATCATCGATGCTACATCGCCAAAGCAACGGACAACTTTATTATTCCTTCTCGGACCGGCGTTGAATTCGTCGATCCAGGCAAAGAACATTGGGACATTCATCACTGGGTTCGTGGCGGTTGTTTGTACGGCATCATGCCTTGCAACGGTTTGACTTACACGCCGCCTCATGATTGTGCATGTTACCCAGAAGCCAAACTGTACGGCTTCAATGCGCTGGCCGCTCCGGCAGCCACTCGTCCGATTCCGGCGCAGGTTCCTGAAGCGGGGCGGCTTGAAAAAGGCCCTGCGTACAAAGACCCGCAAGGCAAAATGGCTGCGTCTGGCGACGATGATTGGCCAACCTTCCGACATGATCAAAATCGTACCGGCGTAGCGGCCAAAGAGATCCCAGCTGAGTTGCATCAAAAATGGACTGTTAAGCTCGGCGGTCAACTGACTCCGCCCGTGATCGCTGGTGGGACTGTCTATGTAGCTCGGATGGACGCTCATACGTTGTTCGCATTTGACGAGGCGACTGGCAAAGAAAAGTGGACTTATGCCGCCGGTGCCCGTATCGATTCGCCGCCGACTATCGACGCAGGCAGAGTCTTCTTTGGCTGCACCGACGGTTGGGTTTACTGTGTTCGAGCTACCGATGGAACAATGGTGTGGCGCTATCGCGTGGCCCCGATCGATCGACGCACGATGGCTTACGAGCAACTCGAATCGCTCTGGCCAGTTCACGGTAGCGTGCTCGTTCGCGAAAACCAAGTCTATGCTGTTGCCGGCCGATCGATCTTCCTGGACGGTGGATTGCGACTGGTGCGCTTGAATGTGCAAACCGGTGAAAAGCTCTCCGAGACCATTATGGATGAGACCAATCCTGAGACCGGCAACAACATGCAAGAAAAATTGCAGACGTTACAAATGCCCGTTGGTCTGCCGGATGTTTTGAGCTGCGATGGGAAACATATTTTTATGAAGTCGCAGAAGTTTGACCTCGAAGGCAATCGACTGGAGATCGGACCGAACTCAGGCGACTTCGTAAAACAAGTTGCCAAGCAGCGCGGACCCGATGCGCACATTTTCGCGCCGATGGGATTCCTTGATGACAGTTGGTTCCATCGTTCGTACTGGGTTCTTGGTCAGAGCTTTGCAGGTGGCCATGGCGGTTACTATCAAGCTGGGCGTTTCGCACCTTCGGGCCGCATTTTGGTCAACGGAAATGGTTACGTTTTCGGTTACGGTCGCAAACCAGAATACTTGCGCTGGACAACGACACTGGAACACCAGTTATTTGCCGCTGAACCGAATCCGCCAGAGATACCTGCCGACTTTGGAAAAGCTCAAGCGGGCGCTCCTGCGGCTTCATTTGCTCAGTTCGCCAAATCGGCTAGCCTCGATCCAACTGGCAAATCGATCACTGTCGAAGCGTGGGTCAGCGCCGTTCGACCGAATGGTGTCATCGTCGCTCGCGGCGGCCCAGCCGAAGGATTTGCACTGACTCTACAACAAGGCAAGCCCGCATTCTTGGTTCGAGCGAACAGTGAACTCGCCACGGTTGAAGGCGACCAACGCATTATCGGCGGTTGGCATCATGTAGTAGGTGTCGTAACGGACAAAAAAGAAATGCGATTGTATGTCGATGGCCGCCGAGTCGCCGATGCGAAGACAACCAGTTTGCTAACCAAAGATCCAGCTCAAGGACTCGAAATTGGAGCTGACGCAGGTAGTCCTGTGGGCAACTATGAGTCACCCAACGGTTTCTCAGGAATCATCGATGAAGTCCGTTTGCACTTTGCCTCCTTTACCGACGAACAGATTGCCAATCGATTCAAAGACGGCAGCGAATTGGCCGATGATGCTGCGCTGGCGATTACCTTTGATGATGGTTCCGCTCGAGACCTTTCAACGAATCGCAATAATGGAACGCTGGAAGGTGGAAAACTAGTCGAAGGAAAATCTGGTCAAGCGGTTCAATTCACGTCCGCAACCGGAACAGGCGGAGCGAAACGTCAAGCTAATCAAGGCAATAAACAGAACGCAAATAAATCAGAAGACGACGAGCCTACAACGACGAATCAAGGCAACAAGGATAAAGCAGCCCAAGTCGCTAAGAACAATAATCCAGGCAATCAAGGCAACTCACTTGTAAAACCGAAGTGGACCAACGACGTACCCATTTACGTTCGGGGTATGGTGCTAGCTGGCTTTCGGTTGTTTATCGTTGGCCCTCCCGACACGATCGACGAAGAAGCTACTTTTCAGCAACTGACTGAGAAAGATCCTGAGGTTCAAGCGCTGTTGGCTAAGCAGGATGATGCGCTCGAAGGCAAAGAGGGCGGACTCTTGCTGACCATAAACGCCGAAACAGGTGAAGAGGCTCAGCGGATCAAGATCGACAGCCTTCCGACTTGGGACGGTCTTGCCGGTGCCAACGGAAAACTGTTTCTATCAACATTAGATGGACAAGTGATTTGTTTTGGTAAGTAACGCGTAGCCTAGCGACTGGTGTGTCGGAAAGTTGGTGGCGGAAAGCGTCAAGCATTTCGGTCATGAGAGCCCAAGCCGCAACATCAGCTCCGAAAACCTGGACGGTTTCCGCTACACTTTACACTTCTAAGACTTTTCGACATTCCACCTGGGGCCTGGTATGGCGAAAAGTCGGTAGCGGAATGCGTCAAGCATTTCGTGCACGCAACTTTGGCCCGCAATATCAACTCCCGAAAGCCTTGACGGCTTCCGCTACTGCGTTTGTTCACGACTTTCCGACAGCCCACCTGGGGCCTGTTCACAAACGAATTACGAAGTCGGTACGCAGCCCGGTGTAAACGGTAGCTGGCCGATGCAGTTAGGTATCAATACGGTCGCTGCTTCCTTTGCGACCGCAGTGCGGCGATAACCAAAAAATCCTCGGCGTTGAATGACTGCAGCGACTTCAGCCGGAACGTGATTGCTCCAACTTGGGTCACCCGACTGAATCATACGTAGTACTTCACGCGAAAAGGTTGCCAGGTTCTCGGGATTGAAGTTGTCGAGTTGCTCGATGCAGCCTTTGTCGACTAAGTAACTGTAAAGTTTGCGCAGCTCCGGCGCAACTTCGAGGTTCTCGACGGTTGTCAGAGCGCCTGTGTTGCGATCAAGCAGTGGATAAATGAGCAGCTTCAAATCGCTTTTGAACAACCTACCAAAAGATTCAAGGATTCCGCCGTCGAGTTCGGTGTAGTACTTTTCGTCAAAGAGGTCGCAAAGACTGGCCGCACCCATGGTGATGCCGATTTTCTTCTTGGTATATCGAGCCAAGTAGGCGGCAAGACGATAGTATTCAAAGTAGTCGGAAATAAGGACTGTCATACCGCAGGCAGCCAACAAATCGACGCGAGCGAGGAAGTCTTGCAGATTGACTTCCCCTTCCGACTTCAAGTTATGCATTGTGATCTCGGCCAGCGTCACGACTTGATCAGCCACTACGTCGGGCTCTTGAATGAACTTTTCATGAGCGGCTCGGAGCATGTCGATGTTGACGTTGGTCAATGGGCGAAAACTTCCACGCTCGACAAGAATCGGCTTTTTGTAGAGGACTTCAGATGGCTGCAGGACTTCGCCTTTGGCTGAGAACATCGCGGCGTTGCTCAAGCCCAACTGGACCAGCCGCAAACTCATGACTCGATTGTCGACATGCCGGAATGCAATGCCAGAAAATTCGATCATGTCGATTTCTATACGACGTGTGCTGAGGTTATCCAGCAGCGATTCAATCAGTTGATCGGGTTCGTGATTGAGGAAGAAGGCACCGTACAGCAAGTTCACACCGATGATGCCCAGGGCTTCTTGTTGCAAAGCGTTTTCGGTATCGAGCATGCGAACGTGAATGATAATTTGGCTATCTTGATCGCGCGGGTGGGCTTGAAAGCGAACGCCCATCCAACCGTGGCAATCGTTGGTACCTTTGAAATTGCGGGCTGAAACCGTGTCGGCGAAAACAAAGAAGGCCGTCGAATCGCCTCGACTGTCGCGGAGTCGTTCGAGATTCAGCGAGTGTTCGTGATCGAGCATATCCTCAAGTCGCTTGCGGCATACATAGCGGTCACATGGGCCGTAGATCGCATCGCTGACGGACATATCGTAAGCGGAAATGCTTTTGGCGATCGTTCCCGCCGCTCCGCCGACTCGAAAGAACCAGCGAACGACTTCTTGCCCAGCGCCGATCTCAGCGAAGGATCCATATCGTCGCTGGTCAAGATTGACTGCGAGCGCTTTGCGTTCTGTGTTGGGACGGTCGACGACTGGACGCTCGATAGGTATAGGACGGTCGGTCGGCATGTTTAAAATCCAGTGATAGGTGGCAGAACAATTTCCGCGCTTGGAATCATTCAACACTGGAATTCGACAAGAGTAGAAAACTTGTGCGATTGCGCAAAGTCGTCCGATTTTTCCTCCGCCCCATCATTTCAAACCCTACAACCGCGCCTCATTTGACCCCAAGCCAGCGG
>JANODD010000148.1:0-12381 GCA_031412515.1 Planctomycetia bacterium
GATGTCGCGATCGAAACTAATTTTGTCTTCCGCCCCCGAGGTTGCGGCGAGCAAGATCGCAAATACGAACGTGCCGACACTAAAAGAGAGAGGACAGGTGAACATAGGTGAGACCATGCAGGCAGGAACATCAGGCGAGGAGACTGAACCGTACAGTCCCATTATAGCTACTTGCAATGGAATCGTTTAACCGGCCAGCAGAAAGAGTTGCCTTGACACTGAATGGCAACGCTGTGAAGCATTTTTCTTAGTAGGGTAGCTGGTTTCGTGAGAAAACGGATGCATCAGAAAGGTCACTAGTGCGCGCCGGTTTCTCACGAAACCAGCTACATTTGCTCGTTAAAATGCTTCACAGCGTTGCCTTTAGGGTTTTTCGGTTTCTTGAGGAAGCTCAGGCATGCGATGGTCCCAGTGCATCAGCAGTTCATAATCTTCGCGTCGAAAAACCCAAAGAGGATCGATGCCAACAACGATGTATTCCGTCTTCACTTTTTCTTCAGGTGATTTGAGAGTGAGCTCCACGACATAAGTACGACCGGAGCGAGCTACCGTTTCGCCCAAGATCCGGTATTTTTCCAAACTTCGCTGACGTTGCTTGTGATTGTCGGTGACGTGTATGGCAGGTGTGGAGTCGGGGATTTCGCCCGCGGGTTGGCCAGCTTGCCAGGCGGTTAGAGCTTTGGTTAAGGCCGTTTTGGCAAGTTCAGGGGATGGGGTGAAGTCGACTGTGCGATCATGACATCCGAGTAGAAGGGAAGTCAGAAACGCGGTGGTTAGAAGTACTAGCAAACGGGAAGTTGGCAATGGACTTTCCTGTTCGGTTCGTGTGTTTGGGGTGGAAGTGCATAAAATCGTCGACTTTCGCTCTGCGAAAGATTGTTGTTTCGTTACTTTCGCGGAGCGAAAGACGACTCTAGTCATCCAAGTTGGCGACTTCGCCGCTGGCTCGGCTGCCGAGGGCGCGCCAGACGGTGAGGTCGATACTGTCGGTCAGAAACCGAATTGAACCATCGCCCAACATGCCTTGCACGCCACCAGTGTGTCGACTGGCAGCCGACACTTGCATCGCCATGTTGGTCATCGAACCTGTGAAGCCTGTGCCACCGCAAGAGTTCTTGTTCGGTGTTGCAACGTGGTTGTATTGCGTGCAACAATTCTCGCCCATCACCCAGCTGTATCCCCATTTGCTGGACAGCGGTGTAGCGGTGCTAGTGTTAATGTTTGAGCAAGTGGTATAAGTTGCGAGCAGTGATGTTTGAGCTGGGATTACAAACAGATCGGTTTTAGGATTGGGGGTTCCTTGCCCGCGGATCTTCTCGCTGAAAAATAACGTGTTTGAAAGGCCGTCAACAACGTCCGCGGGCCGAACTTTGCTGAGATAATAAAATACGCCGGTTTGAGTTTCGCTTGGCGAGATGTCACTGGCCGATGCTGGTTGGTCACCGCGATCGCACAGCCAACCGCCTTGATTTCCAACGTAGTTATTTTGTGCTTGCCAAACATCGGAAGGGCTCGCGTCAGACGGACAGAAAAATCCAGCGAAAGGAGTGCGACTGCTTGCGGCGTTAACGCTTGATGCATTGCTGTAAGCGGGCATAAAAGCCACGACGCCGCCCATGCCAGGAGTCTCGGGCGGAAATCTGAAGTCGAGCGAGTTGTACAGCGCGGTTTGTTCTAGAAACGGCAAGATCAATGCATGTTGAGACCACCGAGCGTACACAGGCGCTCCAGGGTAACTTGGCCCTTTGCCGAATGGAAACACTTTGTGGGTGCTAACGTAGTTGTGCAGGGCCAATCCAATCTGCTTGAGATTGTTGCTGCACTGCATGCGCCGTGCGGCTTCTCTGGCGGCTTGTACGGCCGGCAACAGCAATCCAACAAGTACCCCGATGATGGCGATGACCACCAACAATTCGACCAGGGTAAAACCGCCACGGCGGGAACGTGGCCTCTGAATAAGTTCTCGACGATTCATAGCAAGTCTCAATCAAAAAATAGAACATCAAGCAAGAGAAAATGAGCGTTTCGGCCCTGTATCAATCATAACGTCGGAAGCAAAATCAGACCGGAGAATTTTGGGGGAAGTTTGGTAAATTGTCGACACTTCTCGCTGATCGCGACCGAGTTTACTCGGTGGGACTAAGACTTTTGCGGCTAAGTTTTGAGCAATAAATGCTGCTTTCCGCCCCCACGCGTTTGGTTGCGAGCGGAACTCGCAACCAAACGCGCGGGGGCGGATCTTAGTCGCCGTTTTCGTTGTTAGCTAATAAGTCTCCGCTCTACCTAGCAAGCTAGGGTGGTGGCGATCCGCGAGAATTCCGGGAGATTGTCGGCTCTTGGAATCGCTTACTAACGGCAGCCTGCGTAGCCATAGTCACTTTTGCTTTGCCTTATTTAGAGTTCGGAAAGATGGTTGAGCTAGTACCACCGACACCAGCCTTACTTGGGTTAGTAATCTTCATTTCGAGTTGTTATGCGGTTGTCATCGAGTTAGGAAAGAGTATTTTCTATAGTAGAGAACATCTTAATTACGCAGGCAACGTTGGCTGAGACTTAGAATCGAACTGGGGAAACTATGAGCGCTGAAGAACTGTCTCAAACGCTACGCAAGCTTCATGACGAGCTGTCACGGAATCCAGAATTGGACGAAAGTACACTGGCATCCTTGCGACTGCTCTTGGATGAGATTCAAGTAGCCATCGACCGTGGAACGGGCGAAGAATCTGTAGCAGTTGGCCCACCAGTAGTGGACTCGGCGGATGACTCCGCGGTTGATGTGAAGGAGCAAACACTACCAGTAGGGGAACGACTGCGAATGGCCATTGATGCGTTCGAAGCAAGGCATCCGAGTTTAACGTTGTCGCTGTCAAAAATCGCGGACGGATTAAGTTCCATAGGGATTTAATCAGTAGTCTTTCGCTCCGCGAAAGGGCTTTTATTCGTTTCTTTCGCGGAGCGAAAGGCGACTTTAGAAACAGAGCCGAGTTGTTCGAGAGCTTGACGCGTGTCCGCCTTCATTGCCGAGGTCCACCAAGCCGCAAAGTCGCAACGTACTTTTTCCAGCATCTGGTTTTCCTCTTCGAGTAGCTGATTAAGGTCGCATGACTTGCTGATCCGATTGCGTTTTTTATTCCAGTCACTAAACATCTCACCAGCAACAACGTGATCGTGGAGATTGCCCAAGCGATCTTGCAGTTGTTCAACGATTCCATAGGCGAGCGCACGCTGTTCATCCTCGAAAACTGGAGCGAGCAGCTCTAAACCATAACGCAATTGCTTGCCGCTGATTCGGAAGCCATGGAGCGCTTTTAGATCCTGTATATCGATGTCGGCTGACTGGTAAAATTGCTCCACAAGTTTCGACCACTGTTCCTTCATCCAGGTCGAAGCGGGTTCCTTAGTCGCATCGGATGCTCGCAGCTTGGTAAGAAGTTTTTCAGCTTGAACTAAAAGTTGATCGCCATGCTCCATACGACGGTATAGTTTTGACAGTCGTCGCTGCATGCTTGACCGGCGGCGGCCGACCGCTTTCACCAATTGTTTCGAATTAGAGTGTTCACCTTTGCGATAGCGTTTGGCCAGCACATCGAGATCGCGGACGTTTCCGCCTGCTCGTTGAATCTTCTTGAGCGAACGTCGCAACGATTCAGTGCGTCTTGTTGGCAGCCATTCTGCGTACAGGTCAAGCACGGCCAGTAGGCGTCGCGTGGCGACTCGCAGTTGATGCACATCATCGGCATTCTTAGAATGTGCGTTCGCCGCACCAGGAAAGACCTGCTGTAAGTAAGCGAGTCGATCGCAGAGTGAACAGCTCGCGGCCTCCTGCATTGAGGCTTGCGGACTGATCGTACTCATCCACTTATCAAGTTGAACATGTTGCGAATAAATCGTCATTTGTTTATTCCGTAATCGCCGCTACATATTGCAGTTCTTCCGCTTCGAGGTGCTGCTGCGATTCTAACTGCTTTTCTAGCACTTTCAGATCTGCATCCGAAGCGTCGCGGCCTTCGCTTTGTCGCTGTACGATTCTGCTTCGTAGCGTGCTGGGATCGGCGTGAAAGGCAAGTATTCGAAACGGGACTTGCGACTGATCTGCTACTTCCCTTAAGAGCTTACGCTGCCATTTAAGCAGACACGTGGCATCAACAATTACGTTAACCCTGCAACGTAGTAGTTGCTCTGCCAGTTCCGCTAATCGCTGGTAAGTAGCTATGGTCATTTCTTTCGAATAAAATCGTGTAGCGACCATATCGCAGTCATTTACTCGGTCGAGAGGCTGCAAGCCGGCGAGGCGTTTGCGTTCAACGTCAGCCCGAATTCGAATGGCACCGTGTCGCTGAAGCACTTGTTCCGAAGCCGTGGTTTTTCCGCTGCCGCTTAAACCGTAGGTAATCCAGAGTTGGGGTTTCGAGCTGAACAACCGTGTAAAGCGACTGGCCAGGTCCAGCATCGCATCGAGCTGGCGGTCAGCCGTGACATGCTCTTCTGTCGATGCCACGGTTTGCGCTGCGCGTAGAGCGGCTACCTTGGCGCGGACCATCGCTCGATAAACGAGATACCACGGCAACAAGTTTAGTGCGGAATAGTCACCCGTGGATTCAAAGTAGGCGCTTATGAAACTATGACAGAAGTCCGTTCGGCCCAAGGCGGCAAAGTCCATAGCGGTGAAGGCTGCATCGCTGAGCGTATCGATCCAACGAAAATCATCGCAAAACTCGATCCCATCAAAAGGCACTAGAACTTCGTTCCACAGCACAACGTTACCCAGATGCAGGTCGCCATGGCATTCGCGGATGTGGCCACCTTGCTTGCGTCGCTGGAAATGATTTTGATGCGTGTTGAAAAACTGGACTGTCCAGTGCTCAAGCAATTCGACCATCTCTAAGGTCCGCGGTACTTGCAATTCGGTAATCTCACGGCAATTCGCAATCGCCTCAGCATAGATGCGATCGGGAGTACCAAATCGACTGGACGATGCGGCGATGGATGCTTGCCCATGAAACTCGCCCACCCGTGCTGCCAGAGTGCGCACATCGCTTATGTCGACTAACTGGTGCGAAACTCGATGACTAAGTAACGCCTCTGCTGGGAACCGCCTCATCCGCACCGCATACTCGATGGGTTCTCCCGGTCCGCCCATCTGTGCGAGGTTGTTGTTTAACGTGATTCCAACGACATCAATATAGAGGTCTTTCGAAAAGCGTTGGTTGAGTCGCAGTTCTTCTTCGCAGTAGTGTTTGCGCAGTGCCAACGTCGAGTAGTCGATAAAACTGTTTCGAATTGCCTTTTTAATTTTGTAAGCAAAGTCGCCAGCCAAAAAGACCCACGAAATATGAGTCTCAACGAGAATGACTTCGGCCTTTACCTCGCCCGGATAAGCTTCAGTTTTTTGAAGCGACTGTATCAGTAGATCTTTTTCATAGCAAGTTGCCATATCGATTTTTCAGGCGTTCATGAAGTTGGAAGTATCGCAGATGGGACATAGCAGGCTCGCGAAATGGAAAGCAAGTAATGCTAAATGTTTGCAATCGCCGTGCCACTGAGAGGAGAGACTAAGACCACAAAAAAAGGCACTGTGGCACAGCGTTATGCGGTTTAGCTCGCATCGACAAGGCGAAATTGTACACTCGCCACCCATGGTACCTCATGTGATTATCCGAATTGAACGGCCACATTTCTGGCTTGAAAGTTTGACTTTGATCTCCCCGCCACCAAAAACGACTCACGTGGTTATCATGTATAGCCAAAGATGGCATTTTAGCCCGATTTAGCTTACTTATTTTGAGGTTTTTTCATGCGAATTCTAGGCGAAAAGTCGCCTATAGTTGCTTGAGGAATCTAAATAACTATTTAGAATTTTTCTTAGTGCTTAAATTTAGGGTAGACACCTAAAAGCATGGGCCCTGGTTTTCTCGCGAAAAACTGGGGCTTTTTCTTTTGAACGAACTTCAACTAGCGGGCCGCACGTCGTTGAGAAGATCCTCGAGCTTCTTGAGAGTTCGCGAAAGCAGGACGCGAACTGCACCGTCCGATTTATTCAAGCGGGCGGCGATCTCTTGGCTGGAAAGACTTTCCATGAATCGCCAGTGGATTGCTTGCCGAGCATCTTCGGGCAATTGATTCAAAGCCTCTTGCATACGATCCAATCGCACATGCTGTGAAAACGCTTGGCTGGGGCTAGTGATACTTGCCGCAAGCAGGTCGGCGAGTTGGCCGGCTTGATCATTTTGATTGAGTAGATTTGCATCGACTGAGAATTCACGGGCGGCGTCACGTTTCTGCGAACCAAAATGGTGGCGATGCGCGTCAACGATTGTATGGGTAAGAATTTTCATAAACCAAGGCATCACCTCTGCTGACGTTAGCTTCATACCCACAACACTTTTTACAGCCCGCGAGGCGGCATCTTGAAGCAGATCATCGGAGTCGATTTTGCTTCGCAATTTCGCGCTCGCTTTCTGTTGTAGTATCATCAACAGATGATTGCGGTTCGCCTCGAGCCAATTCCCAAATGCTTGCGGCGAATCGATTGAGTCTTCATCACTTTGCGGTTGGTCAGACATGATCAGGTCACCCTCGGTCAAATATCTTTGAACTGGTTGTGGTTATAATGTAGCTTGGGACCATTTGTCCCGAGTAAGAAGCGTATGATTTTGATTCCCAGACTAGAAGTTGGAATGGCAAAAAGCCTTAGGTAAGTAAGGTGTAGCGGAAACCGTCAAGGTTTTCGGAGCTGATTTTTTAATACATTGGTCTGCATGCCCGAAATGCTTGACGCATTCCGCTACCAACTTTCCGCCGTACCAGCTGGAAGTCTAGTCAACAAGAGTAACCCGCCTTATGACGTTTCGCTTTTATATCACATTCTCTTGCCTGTTGGTCGCATCGACGTGCACGGCGTTTGCAGATGTGAATTTTAAAGCGGATGTCCTGCCGATTTTGAACGAGCACTGCATTGCTTGCCATGGGCCAGAAGTCCAAGAATCGAAGCTGCGTTTGGATACGCTTGTAAATGCACTTCGGGGCGGTGACTCGGGCGAGCCAGTGATTACACCCGGCAGCAGTCTTCGCAGTCACTTGATTGAACGGATTACGAACACGAATCCCAAGTTGCGAATGCCACCTGAGGCCGAGCCCCTGCCACAAACCGAGATTGATGTGCTTCGAGCTTGGATCGAGGACGAGTCGATTTGGGTAGAAGCTCGCGATGAACTTGTAAAAAAGAAGACGGATCATTGGTCGTTTCAACCGTTAAGTCGACCGCCAATGGCAGTAGTGACTATGCCCGCTTCAACTGCAGGCAACCCCGTGGATGGCTTCGTACAGAAGCGGCTGATCGAAGTGAACTTAACATTGTCGCCAGTGGCTGAGAAGCGTCGCCTAATCCGGCGACTGTATCTCGTGATGCATGGCTTACCACCTACTCCAGAGCAAGTTAACGAGTTTTTTAAGGATGACAGCGCGGACTCGTGGGAACGATTGGTTGAACGCGTCTTAGAAAGCCCTCGTTATGGTGAACGGCTAGCGACGCTGTGGTTAGACTTGGTACGATTTGGTGAAACGAATGGATTTGAAACCAATCGTGAACGACCGAACGCTTATCCTTATCGCGACTGGGTTATTAACGCATTCAATGCCGATAAACCCTATGATCGATTTGTACGCGAGCAAATTGCTGGCGACTCCTTAGGCGAGTCCCTTGGCACTGGATTCTTGGTTGCTGGCCCGAATGACATTGTCAAAGGTCAAGATCCATTGCTGGGCTTGATGCAGCGACAGGATGAACTGGCCGACATCGTCAATACGACCGGCACCGCGTTCCTGGGCTTAACAACCGGTTGCGCCCGATGTCACAATCACAAGTTTGATCCGATTTTGCAAACCGATTATTACGCTCTGCAAGCGGTGTTTGCCGGCGTTGAACACGCAGAGCAGGATTTGCCGCTCGGCGCAGAAAAGAGAGCGAAGGCAGAGGAGCTGGGGAAACAGATTCAGCAACTTCGCAGCGATTTGGCTAAGTACGCGAAGGTCCAGGGGACGCGTGATCCAGTTAATGCAGTGGAAAACGTCGAGCAAATTGACAAAGCTGTGCAAGCGGATGCAAAGTTCATTCGGTTTACTATTAACGCGACGAACGCATCAGAACCTTGCATTGATGAACTACAAGCGTTTGCAGGCGATGAAAACATTGCCCTCGCATCCAGCGGGGCCAAGGCAACGTCATCGGGTGATTTTATGCATCCTTTACATAAGCTTGAGCAACTCAATGACGGTCAGTTTGGAAACTCTCACAGTTGGATCGCAAGTAAAGCAACCGGCGGCTGGGTCCAAATAGAATTCGCCAAGACAGCTCGGATTGATCGTATTGTTTGGGGACGTGACCACAACGAACAGTTTTCAGATCGGGTCGCGACGGACTATCGTATCGAACTATCGGCTGACGGCGTGAAGTGGACGTTGGTTGCAAGTTCGGCAGATCGCTTGCCGCTGAAAAAGGGGAAGACATCTATCGAGCAGTATGAGCTTGCGGGTTTGGATGCGGCAGACGCACAGGTGGTTCGCGATGCAGTGTCTAAACTACAGTTGTTGGAAGTTAGCCGCCAGCAGCTGCTGAAGTCTTCGAGTGTCTACATTGGGAAGTTCACCCAGCCGCAAGCGACACATCGACTGTATCGTGGCGATCCGACTGCTCCCCGAGAGGTCGTGAAGCCAGGAGCTATTGAATCGCTAGTCTCGCTAGATTTACAACTGGATGCACCTGAGAAGCAGCGACGTTTAGAGCTAGCCAATTGGATTGCCAGTCCCAACAATCCGTTGACCGCGCGCGTCATGGTCAATCGACTTTGGCAGTTTCACTTTGGAACCGGCTTGGTGGACACACCTTCCGACTTCGGAGCCAATGGTACCCTGCCAACTCATCCAGAGCTGCTCGACTGGCTGGCCAGCGAGTTCATTGAATCGGGGTGGTCGATCAAAGATTTGCATCGATTGATCCTCGCATCAAAAACCTGGCAACAAGATAGTCGTCCGCGTGAAGATGCAATGGCCGTCGATGCAGGCTCACGGTTGCTGTGGCGTTTTCCAACACGCCGGTTGGAAGCAGAAGGGATTCGCGATTGTATCTTGGCCGCGACGGGCAAGTTGGATTTACAAATCGGTGGACCGGGATTCAGTGCCTTCGAAGTCGAGCTTGAGAACGTAAGGCATTACTTTCCAAAGAAGGACTACGGCCCGGCGGATTGGCGGCGCATGGTTTATATGACCAAAGTCCGAATGGAGAAGGATTCGATCTTTGGAGTCTTTGATTGTCCCGATGGCAGCCAAGTGACGCCGCGCCGCAATCGTTCGACTACACCGCTCCAGGCATTGAATCTGTTAAACAGTCGCTTTGTGTTACAACAATCGGAGTTCCTGGCAGAGCGAGTGCAGCGCGAATGCGATTCTCGCGATGCGCAGATCCAGTTGGCGTACGACGTCTGTTTTGGTCGTGGGTGCATTGCGGCTGAGGTAGAGGATGCGAAAAAGTTTATCGCTCAGCATGGATGGGTGCAGTTCGCTCGCGTGTTATTTAATGCCAATGAGTTTGTATTTATTCCTTAGACTTTTTCCATGCTGCGTTGACTATGAATCGTTTGTATCCAGCCATGCTTGATCGTCGCAACTTTCTTGGGCACACCGCCGGGGGACTAAGCGGTATCGCGCTCGCAAGCTTGTTGCAAAGCGAAGGATTGGCGGATGATAAGGCACCACTGCGTCCGCGAATCGATCCCGCATTGCCGTTCGCGGCGCGAGAACCACACTTTCCTGCAAAAGCCAAGAATGTGTTGATGATCTTTTGTGCGGGCGCGTGCAGTCAATTGGATACGTTCGACTACAAGCCGGAGTTGATCAAGCGCAACGGCGAGCCGATGCCGGGTGCAGACGGCCTGTTGACGTTTCAAGGCAAGCAGGGGAATTTGACCAAAAGTCCTTGGGAGTTCAAGCCGCGTGGTCAATGCGGCAAAATGGTATCTGAGTTGGTGCCAATGCTAGGTGAGATGGCGGACGACATGTGCTTCATTCATTCGCTGACCGGCAAGACCAATACGCATGGTCCCGGCGAGAATTTCATGTCAACTGGTTTTACACTGGATGGTTTTCCAAGTGTCGGAGCGTGGGTTACCTGGGCGCTTGGTAGCGAGAATCAAGAATTGCCATCGTATGTTGCGATCCCTGATCCGCGCGGCACTCCGCAGTCGAGCGTCAACAATTGGGGCTGTGGATTTCTGCCAGCAGCATTTCAGGGGACTGATTTCAATGCGACCAAACCGCTGCGCAATCTTGACCGCCCGACGGATTTGACTGCCGTGACCGATGAAGCGGCTCGTGAGTTTCTGCAGCGCATGAACAGGCGGCACTTGGAGAATTTTCCCGGAGACAGTGAGTTAGCGGCTCGGATATCCAGTTATGAACTGGCTGCGCGGATGCAGTTGAGTGTTCCAGAGGTTACAAACCTGGCGACCGAGACGGCAGAAACGCTTGCGATGTACGGAGCCGATGAGGCATCCAACGATCTGAAAGCCAAATACGCTCGCAACTGTATTCTCGCGCGGCGGTTGATCGAAAAGGGTGTTCGCTTTGTGCAGTTGTTTAACGGTGCCTATCAGACCGGAGGCGAAGGCGTCAGCAACTGGGATGGGCACAAGCAATTGCATGAGCAGTATAGCAAGCACGGCCCGGTGCTCGACCAGCCTACCGCGGCGCTGCTGAGAGATCTAAAGCGACGCGGGTTACTAAAGGATACGCTGGTCGTGTGGTGCACAGAGTTTGGTCGGATGCCTACGTTTCAAGCTGGTGCAAGCGGACGCGATCATAACCCGGCCGGGTTTACAGCCTGGTTAGCCGGTGCCGGAGTGAAAGCCCCATTCACTTACGGTGCGACCGACGAGTTTGGATACAAAGCCGTCGAGAACGTGGCGACTGTTTATGATTTTCATGCGACGATTCTACATCTGCTCGGCATGAATCATGAACGGTTGACTTACTATCACAACGGTATCGAGCGAAGATTGACAGATGTTCATGGCCACGTGATTCGAGATATCTTGGCTTGACGCTGTCAAGGAATCGTTGCGCCCACCGAGGCGAGCGCGGCGGAGCGCGTGCAGCATCGCTGTCGCGGAAGTAGCTTGTGAGTTGTGCTTTTCCGCTGGGACAAGCCCAAGCGGAAAAGCTACGCGGGAAAAGCTGGCGTAGTACTGCGTTAAAGAACTGATCACGATTATTTGGCTCGCGCTCCATCAAGTACAATAAGGCACCAAGCAATCTCTCTTCTCAGAAAGTTAGCACTTATGTTTCGAATGCGTTTCGCCGTACTTTTAATTTGGTTGTTTGCTTTTGCGTACGCGCGGGGGCAGGTTAGAATTCATTCGGAAGGTCAACCAACCGTTCACGCGAATGCCCATGCACACAACGATTATGCTCACAGTCGCCCGCTACTCGATGCACTTGAGCAAGGCTTTGGGAGTGTTGAGGCAGATGTGTTTTTGGTCAATGGTGAGTTGCTCGTGGCGCATACAATCCTAGAAGTACGTCGCGAAAAAACGTTCGAGAAGCTGTATCTACAGCCTTTGGCAGAACGTTGCAAAGAAAATGGTGGTCGAGTCTATTGCGATGGACCAGAGTTGATACTGCTGGTGGACTTGAAGACCGAAGCCGAAGCGACTTATGCAAAGTTGCTGGAGAAACTGGCACCCGTTGAATCGATGCTTACACAGTTAGTCGACGGTAAAGTTAAAAGTGGTGCGGTGCGAATTGTGGTCTCAGGCAATCGCCCGGTGGAGACCATGGCGAAGCAAGCTACACGGTTGGCGTTCTTGGACGGGCGGATGGATGATTTGGAATCCAACTCACCAGTTGAACTGGCTCCAGTCGTCAGTGATCAATGGTCCAATCACTTTAAGTGGCGTGGTCGAGACGAAATGCCCAAGGACGAAGTTGACAAACTAAACGAACTGGTTGCCAAGTCGCACCAACAGAAACGCAAGCTGCGATTTTGGGGCGCACCGGATAATGAAGTGACTTGGAATCAGTTGGCGGCTTCCGGTGTTGACTTGATTAATACTGATAAACTCGCCGACTTGTCAGCATTTCTGTCACAAAGCAAATAAGCAGGGCAAATAAGCAGGGCAAATAAGCAGGTGAGTGAGATTGGGCAAACAACACTCTGGGGGCAGTGAGCCGACGGCGCTAGCCCAATGCCACTCACTTTATCGACTTTGCGAAATCGCACCTCCTCAGTACGGTTGGACTAATCAGCCGGAACGCGGTAGCGTCCGGTTTGTATCCATTAACCGGACGCTACCGAGAGCGTCCCGCTTAGGAATGAACTTGAAAACGCGG
>JANODD010000149.1:0-2323 GCA_031412515.1 Planctomycetia bacterium
CAACCCTCGGCTTCGTTGCTTTACAATAAAAGCCATGTTTACCTTCGCCGCTGCAACGAAAGCAACTTCCACAATCGCGATCCGCGCGCCTGCGCAGAGTCGGGTAGATCACTTCGTTGCAATTACTTGTTCAGATCCCAAAGATTCGTGCGATTTATATAACGATGCTTGCCGAACCTTGACTCAGTTGGTGTCTCCGTCCAGAGATCCTATTGGGCTGCGAGACGGTTTTAATACTTACCGTAATAATTTCGGCCAATCCCAACTTGATCCCAACGGCAAACTGGCTGGTCCATGCATTGCAACAGCCATTGTAGTTACAGGTGTTGTGCTTGTAGCGGTAACAGTCGAAATGGTGGTAATTGACACTATTGGGGATGTAATTGCTGGACCTTCTCCAGAGCCCACTCCTTCGCCAAGAAAGCTACCACCAAAGAAGTTAAAGCCTTTTCGGAGGGTTAGTCCTCAGGATGTGCCACGTACCAAGCCAACAAGTCCAGACTCAACTGGAAATGGCAATTGTTACCTTACTAGCGCAATGTCACCAGTAGAGGGTGGAAAGTGTTGGATGTGTACCTATTTTTGTCCGCAGGGTCACAGACCCTTTCCTATTGTTAGATGGCAAAGAAATGGCTGTCACAGTGATTCCGACGTTGTCGAAGGTTGGCCAGATCGCCCAATCGGCCCGAAGTTTCCCGAACATCCAGAAGATGATAAAGAAAAACGCGAAGGCCATGATTTTTGCGAGGGCAGCGAAGACGGGAGTCCTATGCCAGGAGGAGGTGTATGGGAATGATCTCCGACCTCCAACTTGAGCAAATGGTTTCGCTTCTACAAGGAAAATGGTTTGAGAAGTCAAAGTCGATGCAATGCTTCGAGGTCAATCGAGGCGGATTCAACATAGTATTCAGTTTCATCGGAGAGGACAGAGCACTAATCCTCGAAATGACCCGCAATGCTGGCGAGACTATCAGGCGAATTTTGATCAGTTTGGAATTTCAGTCCGTTGAATTTATCTCAACAGACGATGGAATGATGCGGCAGCTTTTTATAGAAGAAACCCCCAGAGGCAAGATGGTACGAATGGTGTTACTTTTCAGTGATCAGCTCGAATTTGAATTTACCAATCGTTCCTTTGAATGGCCTCCGGGTGGACCAATTCAATTTAACTAGAAAAACGTATTAACTAGACAAGAATATCAACTGAGTCAGCCCCTTCGGAATCGGAAAGATAGTTTCCACGCAGTCAACTAGACGAGATGCGTTCGTGCGACACCATTTCAAGCCGCTGGCTGTCTTTGTTTTTGCTCAAGGCAATAACCATGATTTTTAAACAAACTATTGTCAACGCAACGCTCTCGGTTGTCTGCGTACTTGGCTGGGGATCGTGTGCATCGGCGATGTATGATCCGTACATTGGACGCTTCGCGTCCAGAGACCCTATCGGGTTTGAGGGGAGCGACTGCAACTTCTATTGCTACGTAACTAACCAGCCGCTAGGCTCAATAGATCCCAGTGGAACGCAAAGCGGTATACCGACAATGCCGTTTGGCCCAAGCGGATCTCCCAGGATTATTCCGACAGGGCCTTTCGTACCCCAATTTGTTGATCAATTTGATCGATGCATGGACGCATGCAAAGAGAATCACCAGCGATTATGTATACTACGTGGACAATTGGCTTGTGTGATATTCGCAATTCGAGTTGGCCGATGTTTGCCGAGGTTTGACGGTGACGAGGAAGGAACAAGGGGTGCAAATCCGACGCCATACCTTCTCGACTATTGCCTCAGAGCATGGAAAAATGCATGCGCAAATGATTTTGACTCTTGCGTCTGGAGTTGCAAAGTACGGTGGGGAAGAATTGTTCCGGCGACGCTTCCAAAGGCAGAGCCCGTTTTTCCGGAGATTGTTCCCATGATGTAGAGCGGAAGCTTTCGAGGTATAGATTATGCCAGGAGCCATTGCGAGATTTGGATTTCGGAAACAAGATGCTGCGACTGTGCGATTTCACAGATTTCTGAAGGCTTTATTAAGGAATTTCCTCGTAAAAAGGCGGTTGCTTACTTCACTACTGCGCCTATACAAAGCCATTCGCTGGTATTACTCAGAAAAACATAAACGGGCTCGAAGCTTGTGGTAGAACTTGAAAAACGTAGTGACTGAGAAGCCCCTTCGGAATTGGAAAAATAGTTTCCACGCAGTTGGTTGTTATGGCATGCGATTGGCTGAGGGGTTTAATGGGCTATTTGAGACTGATGACCATCAGTCCAATTGAGTGAGGATGCGAAAGAGTTCGCGATGATGCACCTGGATGCATCTTG
>JANODD010000150.1:0-46857 GCA_031412515.1 Planctomycetia bacterium
GCGAAAAGTCGGTAGCGGAATGCGTCAAGCATTTCGTGCATGCAACTTTGGCCCGCAATATCAACTCCCGAAAGCCTTGACGGCTTCCGCTACTGCGTTTGTTCACGACTTTCCGACAGCCCAGCTGGAAGCATACGCCACGACAGGTGAATCATGCATGGCAAACGAACAACTGGTTTTACGCTCGTCGAATTGTTAGTGGTGATCGGTATTATTGGGATTCTCGTTGGCTTGTTGTTACCGGCCGTACAAGCCGCTCGTGAGTCAGCCCGACGACTGCAGTGTTCCAACAACTTTCACCAACTTGGAATCGCACTTAGTAGTTACCATGACTCGCATCGCCGTTTTCCTCCAGGTTTCGTGCAGCCGGTGCGATTGATGTGGAGCGGATGCCTGCTGCCACAGATCGAACAGGGCAATTTATACAACACTCTGCAATTTGATCAGCCTTGGGAAGTTCCCAACACACCCAACGGCCGCGCGTGCGAGACCTACATCGCTACTTACCGTTGTCCAAGCAGCGATGCACCGGAACATATCGCTGGATTAAGTGACTTGTCGAACCGTGTGCCGAGTTCGTACCTGGCCGTTGGAAGTGGCACCGCAACTTGCGAATCAGGATTCGTACCGGAGAACATCGGTTATCCGAATCAAGACGGTCTGATGTTCACTTCAAGTACCCATCGCATGGCTAGTGTCTTGGATGGAACCTCCAACACCGTGGCCATCAGTGAAGCTCTTTTTCGTCCCAAAATCAATGGCCAAGATCTCTTTGGTGGCATTTTTCAGATTGTGGACCACTGGTACATTGGCAGCGACAACCAACTGCCGGCTTCTTTTACGCCACCGCTGTATCAAGAATTTTCGGAGGCGATGGGTTCAACGGGTGTACCAATGAACGCCATCAATGATTCGAGTCTTCTGATCGACCAGCGAGAATTGTGTTTTTCTAGCTTGCATCATGGTGGATGCTTATTTGTTTTTGTTGACGGTCACGTACAATTTCTGTCACAGTCGATCGATCGAAAGGTATATTCGGCCGTCGGCACGATCGCTCGCGGAGAAGTTGTCTCGCTCGAATAGATCCCAGTATGCAAGTAGCTGGTTTCGTAAGAAACCGGAGAATCACAGATTATGACTCGCAACGCAGCACCTCAGCAGACACTTCAGCAACTTCCGAAGAAATGGGCCGTCGCAATTGTTGTTGCGCTGATCGCATACGTTTTGGTGCAACCTGTTGCGAATAGTCGCTTGGGCTGGAGTCTGCCAAGTTTGGCTGGCGTACTGGGAATGGAAAAGCCCACGGACAAGCCAGCTGCGAATAAGCCGGTCGAATCAAAATCTAGCGTTTCAGCTAGTTCAAAAGCAACTAAGAAAAGCGAATCAAGCGAATCAAGCGAATCAAGCGGATCGCAGGAAACAGATGAAGCGAGTTTGTCTGAAAGTAAATCTGACAGTGATTCAGCCCTCCCAACATCTGATGACAAGTTAGCCTCTACGCCGAGCAAGCCGACAGAATCACAAACACCTTCAAAGAAATCGACCGGTGAAAAACAGCCCACGAGCAAACCGGCCGAGTCGAAGCAGACTAATCCTGATGCTTCAGGCGACTTACTTTACGGATTGCTGAAAAACGCTGGACGTGAAGTCTATGTGTCACCGGCGGGGCTGCGTTACACTCGGGGCAGCGAAGAAGGGCATCGTTTAAAACACCTGGAAAAACACTTGTCCGACATACCGGATCGACCTGGCAAGCACGGAGTGTTTGACGGCGATATGGCTCAGGCCCTCCGCTGGATCGATGACGCTTATACGCGTGGCAAACAGGGCGCGAAAGGTGTTCGAAAACGCGAGGAGGATGGACGTACTGTATACGAGGTCCCTTTCACAAAGCCCATCGGTTACATCGGCGGCCGAGATGGTAAGCGTGACAAGAATCCTGACGCCAAGCGATTGCGATTAGTTGTCGACGGCGACCAAGTCATCACCGCCTTTCCGTTCTAATTCACATGAGCTGCAAACTATAACATGAGTTCAATTCCTCCGAGTCCGTGGATTCATATCGGCGAGTGCCCAGTGTGCGTGGACGGACTTTGTCGCGTTCGCTCTTGCGAGGACCAACAAGGAAGTCGCCACTTGTACGCGATGTGCGATGAATGTGAAGCGACGTGGGTGAAACCTGATACCAGTTCACCTAAGACTTTTCCGCGGGGTGAGGATCCACTATGCCCTGTATGTGAACGGCCGCTCTTTGGCGAACAAGCTCGATGGGCCGAGCCGGAGGACATTGTCGCTCATTCAGATTGGTCGATGGCTGCTATTTTTGAAATGCCTAATCAGCTAGAACCGCAAGTCAGCGATTTGTTAGTCGTCGATGACATTGCCGCTGATCTTGACGCACCGGAGGCTCATCGCGAATCGAGCGAGCATGATGCAGAAACCAGTGAAGACACACCGGGCATCAAGTTTGCCGATACTAGTTATGGTCAAGACGAACCCAAGCCCGGGTGCTAACGGAGCAGCGAGCCGACGGTGCTTTCCGCGGGTGAACGAAATAGGTGACTCGAAATGAATCAATAACTTTCTAGCGGCCAAAGGTCCCGGACGAGTTATTACCGTTGGATAGTCTTTTGAACTTGCACGACTACCACTTCGTTCACCCGCGGCTAGCTAGCGCCGTCGGCTCACTGATGTAGCGGATTGGTGGTCCATATCCAAACGCCATTCGATTCATCGCGATTGCCGCCGGCTTGGGTAAGGATTTGGCCGTCAGGAGAGAGAGCCACGGTGCGTGAATCGTAGCCGTAGTGAGGAAAGGTGATCAGTTCGTCGCCGGTGGCCGCTTGCCAAAAATGGACTTCTCCTGGGGCGGTAATCAAAGTGCGGTTGTCAGAGGTGAATGCCATCGGGCAACTACCATGCGGTAATGTAAAGCGGACCGCGTCGTCAGATAAAATCCATAGGTTGGCTCGGTTTACATCAGCAGTGGCAAGGCTTTTACCGTCGGGTGAAAACTGAATCTGCTCAATCACTTGCTGATGCCCATTTAGCGTCTTAACTAACCCTTGACTGGCGATTTTCCAAAGGCAGAGCGAATGGTCGAAGGACGCGGAAGCCAGTTGCTCGCCATCAGGTGAGTACCGCAAGGCGTTGGCACGAGCGGATTCACCCGATAAATGGGCCGACGTTTTTTGATCTTGGAAGTCATAGATTTCGATTTCATCGGCGAGTGCAACGGCTACACTTCGACCATCGGGTGATGAAGCAAAATGATAAGCCGCGTCCCATGCGTGCAGTAACTCGCCGGTGTCTACTTTGTAGATACGCACCGTCGAGTCGGCTTTATCCTGGGATTGGCAATGAGCGAATAGTGTTCGACCATCTTTGGAAAATGTAGCGCTGGTGGCGGAGTACAGCGGAGTGGCGAGATCGATATATTTTGAATGGTCCTCGACGTTCCACAACCGAATCAGCGATCCGCCACCGCCCTGTGCACTGCGTTGCCCGGCAGTCGCGACTCGCATTCCGTTAGGGGATATGGCGGCTGCCACTGTCCAGTGATTGGTAGGCCAGTTCGTGCGGACTCGGTTGGACCTGGGATCAAGCAACCAGACTCGCTTAAAATCAGAAGCCAGTAGCGATTGACTGTCCTCGGTAAAAGCGACCGTGTGAATGCTCCAGGCTGGAAGCGGGATGCGAGTTCGTTCGGGATGGATATTCGCATCCCAGATCCGAATGGTTCGATCCATGCCACCGCTGGCTAACCACAAACCCTTATGGCTGAAAGCTAAACTGTCGACGTGGCCGCGATGGCCGCGGTAGGTTGCTACTTCACTTCCTGTTCCAACCTCCCACAGCTTAACCAGCCCATCGGTGGTTGCGGTCGCGAGTACTTTTGAATCAGATGAAAATCGAACGCATGTCACGGGGCTTGATTGTTCAATCGTACGCAGAGTTTTTACTTTGTTGGCGTCCGCCAGCAGCGTCTTGCCATCGAATAAGCCGACTGCGATGAAGCGTTGATCGGCTGAGTATGCAACCGACGTTACAGCGGCAGAGACTTGAAGGGTTTGCGGTTCTTGATCGGACTGGATCGTCCAAATTTTCACTTCGCCATGTAGTCTTCGATGCCAATCGGGCGCCCGGTCATCGCCACCACCAGCGACGAGTGTTTTACTATCAGGCGAAAACGCAACCGTTTGGATTCCAAACTCATGCCCCGGAAGCGACTCGACGAGCTCTCCGGATTCAAGATTCCAAACATTCAGCTTCTTATCGAGCCCGCCCGACGCCATGAGTTTTCCGTTTGGTGAGATGGCAACCGCAGATATGAAATCAGTATGGCCACTCATGGTCCATTCAATTTTGTTGGTCGTCCGATCTATCACATGCACGGCATGGTTATCGGGAACTGCGATCTTTGTGCCGTCGGAACTCAACCCCATGGACCGAGCTCCCGAGAAGTAAACGTAGGCCTGGCCTGGAGTCGCTTCCTGAGTCCAAATGGTGTTGTTAGATACAACTGTTTGTTTTTTTAATTCAGCGTCTGTTGCTGAAGTATCTTGCATTGCGAAGGAACTGATAGACCGAGCTTTTACGGCAGCGGGTTTTGAGTGCGTATAAGATCGTTCTCCGCTGATGATTTCCGAATCGTCGGGTGAGAATTCTAGGGCTGACAGCGGATTGGATTCGTTGATCAGCGACATTTTTTCTGCATGCATCATCCGCCATAGAAGGTGCCACTCCATGCCTCGGTAGTCGTTTGTAGCAATGTCTTCTTTGCTGGCTTTGGTCTCGTTTTTTTGATTGCCAGATCGATGGCGCTCAAGCAGGGCTGTTGCTCGATCCAACTTTCCCAACTGCCACGCCATTTGCGCCAGCGCCATGTCGGAAGCGTACTGATGCAACCTCGCCTCGCGAGCGACTGACTCGGCGTGTTTTAACCGTTCACTCGTTTCGTCCGCGTGCACGGTGCCGATAAAAGCAAGCGTGAAACATAAGACAATGAACATTGGTTTTAATCTGGACATTGCATGAGTCGCTTCGATCACGTGGGGTAAGAACGTCAGTCAGTATTTCGTATGATAATCTACAATTTGAAAGCTTACTTCCCACGGATGGCATAGCGGTCCCACGGATGAATGCATCGCGCGCAATGGTGCTTGAAGGTTCAGAATGAATTGCTTTACAACTATCACTATGTCTATTTTCGCGGTCTCGGTAAGCTCGCCGCGATTTTCCAACGTGTTGAAACGGCGCTTGGACTGCCGAATCAAGCCGACCCGGCTGACGACGGGATCAAGACGAAGCGGAATAGGGTTTTGAGTTGACATTTCTGTTTTGTCGTTTTTTGACACCCAAAAGTTGCATACTCGAGGGGCGGCTTCCTTGTGGACACAGTCGCAATTGAGCAGATCAAATGCTCTGTGAATTTACGTCCGTTGCGTCATCGTTCCGTATTTAAATGGATTATAATCTGGACGCTTCACGCGGAACGTCATCATGGAAGTAGCAAGTTGAGCCCGCCGGCCTATCGAAAAAACCTTCGGGATTCAGCATGTTGGCTCGAGCAATAATCAGTGGATGGTGGCATTAAGTGAGAAGTGGCATAATTTGCATTGAAACAGAAGTTGCTTTGGCAATCTTAGACTTCGAGCGAGCCCGCGATGACTCAACGTTTTCTGGTATTCCTTCTTTTCTCCGTGCTTCTTTTCGTTGGCTGTTCAAGCAAGTCAACGACGGAAACGAATGTCGCACAAGTCAAACCGAACGTTCCACAGTCGGCTAATTCCCAAGATAGCTTGGCACCGCCAAGTCTTGCAGTAGATGATACTCCTAAGGAATTGGACCGTTCCACCAAAGCGTTGGACAATCTAGACCCAGGCAATTGGTCGTTCTCAAAGTGGTCAACAAAAGATGTCGACAATACTCTTCATGAACGTGATGCCGATTTTGTTCGTGTGAATGACGGCCTTCAAGCAACAACTTATGGCAGGATTGGTAAATATCTAGCTACCTTTCGTAGAGAGTTGCTAGACGAGTTCGAGATTACGGCAAAGGTCATTCAGCCTAGTGAAGCGGAGCTAAGGCAAGATGGATTATTGTACCCATCGCCTTTCTATGTCAAAGCAGGCTTTCGCGATAGCAACGGGTTTCAGGGTTCGGAACTTACGTTATGGGTAGATCGCAATAAACGTGAAACGACTGATATAAGGATACGAGCTTCCAATGGTAAGTTGTCGCTTTCCGACGGCCGCCGAGATCCGACGATCGTGTCGCGTGCAAAGGTCGAACCAGGCTATTTCTACTTCGAGCTTCATCAGGATCGGCGACTGATTATTTCGAGCTTTGAAGTCAAGCAAGGACTGGCGTCCGACGTCGCGCTCCTGGCCGCTGTACCAAAAGCTGAATCGCAACTTGCTGGTAACCCGAGGAACGCTTTCCGACGTGGCTCTCGAACCCGCGCCACGGCCGCAGGTAGAGCAAGGTGGCAAGTTGGAGCAGCAATCACAAGATGCGGTTATCTTTCGACTCATCGACGGACTTGAGACAGCTACAAGTATGGCCATGACGGAAGATCGAAAATTTTTAGTCGTCAGCCACCAGGACAAACATCAAGTGACGATCGTCGATGTGTTGAGCGGTAAAGTTGTCGCGACCACCAAAGTCAACGCGCCGCGTTCCTTGCTTTGTCGAGGCAACAGCGTCTTTGTTTCAAGTCGCGGTGAAGCAACTATTTCGGTTCTCTCGCAAGTGGATGAATGGAAGGTCATCGATCGATTGAATGTTCCTACTACTGAAGTGGTTTACATGTCGGCCGCACGTGACCATGGTTTCAAAGATGAGATACTTGTAACCTGCCATGGCAAGGGTAGCGATGCTTCTTATCAGGACTGCCATAACTACATCGTCGACATTCGGCGCAACAAGTGCCGAGAGATACGAAAAAACTCTTTGGCGACTGTTAGTGCTGCAGGCTTGGCAGTACTTACACAAAAGTCGTTTAGTCTCAGCCCGGCTGGTGGGCTTGCCGGATATGAATTTGGTGACTTCACTGGCGATAGCCCGTTGAACGAACCCACGCAGCGTTACGACGAGGAGAATGTGCCCTTCGTTTATCAGTCAATCAATTCAGGATACTGGCTTTCTCATCAACAGGTATTCACCTACAAACCGATTAAAAAGGTGTTCGATGATCCCAAAGTTTTGATTGTTCCAGACGCAACGCAGAAGGTGTTCTATGCGGTTTCAGATTCGCAAGTCCGCGCTATTCGCTTATATCCGGAATTGCCCGAAGTTGGCATGCGTCCAGTGCGATTCGAGCCAGCTTTGGCAAATGGCGGAGCGCTTCGCAATCAAACGCGAAGAACTCAAGACTATCTGCTCGACCATCCGGTTGCATGCACTCTCGATGGTCGGCTGACGATGTTTATTCTCGCGCCCGACTCGGGGCAGGTCTTGCGTGCTCAAACCACTCCGTTTCAAGACTTCAGTGAAAACCCGAAGACCGAGCCAATTGGACAACAAGTGGCTGCATCTGAGCCAAACGCACAGGCAAATACACAGGCAAATACACAGGCAACGAATCGCTCGGCCGCCGATATGATTGCACAGAGTGAAAAGAGCGTTGTGAGAATAGAAACAACTTCAGACGACGGCGGTGGGATGGGCAGCGGTTTTGTGGTGGACTCCAAAGGAACAGTCATTACGAACTGTCATGTGCTTGCAGGTGCCACCTCTGCGAAAGCTTTCTTTTCTGATGGCCGAGCTTGCGACATTGTTGGCACGCTGCTTGTCGATGAAGCTCGCGATATAGTTGTCGCAAAACTTTCTGTCACGGATCGAGCGGCAATTGGTCTGGCGACTGAACTGCCGCGAAAAGGGGAGGCAGTCGTGGGACTGGGAGCACCCCACGGCCTGGCTTTTACGGCGACGCGTGGCATCGTAAGCGCCATTCGACCGGCGGGGGAGATGGCCAAGGAGTTGGCTAAGCCTGGTTTGCAAGGGACCTGGGTACAGGTCGACGCGGCGCTATCACCAGGAAACAGCGGCGGTCCGCTGGTCAATGAATCTGGTCAGGTTGTCGCGATGAGTACACTGGCGTCGCAAGGAAGTGCTCAGAATCTGAACTTTGGTATTTCGGCCATTGATGTGCGCGAGGCACTCAAACTATCGCAAGGTCGGCAGTCGATGGTGTTACGTGAGAGCGTTGCCAACATTCGATCGAAGGCCTCAGGTAAGAAACGCAGCGGTGGCGGTGGTAGGGAGGGCTCTAGCACGGAAGTATCGGAATCCGCGATTCAAAAATATCTTGCTGACTGCAGGGCTTCCTACTCATCGCTTACGCGCGATTTGCGGAAAGAGATCGAACGACTATCGAACACTTTGAAAGAGATGGAAAAGGGGGAAACGAGCATTCCGACCGCAATCAGTAATGTGCCGGAAATCGCCATCTTGCAGTACACCGCACCAAACGGAAGAGTTGTCTGGTTTTTTCGCAGTGAAGCTGTCAAAACTCGTCATATCGAACGAACGACCGCACGCTTTAAAAAGCTAACCAAGGTGCGATCACAAATTAAAAATCCCAAAGACCCTGAAACCATCTTGCAACTTGCGATGAATTTTGGCCCTGCGCTCGATGCGCGTGTAAATCAATCAGTCGGGTTCGTTTCGGACGGAACGGTCTTTGCCGCGTTTAATGGCCACGAAGTTTTTGTCATCATTCAGGAAGCGGCATACATGATGTGGCTGGAGTCGACCGCCGGTCTGAAACAAGGTGAAAAAATATTGGCCAACCCGGTTTTTGTGGATGGGACTGCCACTGTTGAAGTCCCCGATAAGGGAACTCGAAGTCTTACCGTTCTACGCCAAGTCTCCGAGCAAGAGATTCGCGACGTACTCGAAAAGGAGAGTCAAGCTGCACCAAGCCCCAATACGGAAAAGAGTTCACCTGAGCCAGAGAAAAAATTCAGGACATGGTCGGACAAGAGCGGAAAGTTTTCAATTGAAGCTCAACTTGTAAGTAGCAACGACGTCACTGTTAAGCTTCAGCGCCGAGACGGAAAGACCGTTGAAGTGCCAAGGGCAATGCTAAGCGAGCAAGATCAAAAGTATCTAAAATCGCAGTGACATCATCATCCAAGCGTAGATCATTCTCAGAGTAAAGCCAACTGGAATTAAAGTTGCTGCTGTTCGTCGCTCTCGGTATTCTCAACGTTTTTCTTTTTGCACGTCCCACGCTAGGGGGCAATCAAGGCTAATTAGCCAACTGTCAACTTCGGTGGTTGCCCCAGTGCAGCATGAACAAGCGTGGGGTCTGACGGATCACTAAGAGTCACAACTTGTGGGCACCGCAAGCAGGCCTGACGTCCTTCTTGCATGAACCAACGACAATCGCTACGAATATTGCATGCTGGAAGCTGATCAACAACGACCGGCAGGAGGTTCACAAGACGCTCCGCGAGGCGGCACTTTTGCCCATCAAAGTGTCCACAGCGACTCTCTTCGCATACCGCCGACAATCGCAACACTTTCCCAAGTGGGACTTGATCATCCAATGTAATCTGCGAGTCCGACAACTCAACCTGTTCTGTCAGATATGCAATTCTTGGTACAAGGCTATCTGCATCGACCACGCCCAGGATCCTGGGATTACGCATCGAAGCATCAGCGCTGGGGCAAACACACTTCTTATTTGGCGGCAAGTCACTACGCATCTTTATCGCCTTTATCAGACGGCTATTCGTTCGCAGAAAACACTTGCGTAGGACCGATAAACCCCACAGTAATTAGTTTGTTATTTATTAAGACCGCCGGTGTCAGCTCATTAAGTCCAGCTGCTTTTGCCGCGCTAGAAACGGACTTTGTAATTCGCTCAGCAACTTCGTTAGCTTCTTCAAGAGTTATATTGCTATTCAATTGCCTTCCAAATATTACGCCGGGATGAATTTGAGAGATGGTTCCAGGAACAAGTCTATCCTTATCAACACGAATCGCTTTTTCAACAGCGACACTAAGCTCTTTCAGTGAAATTGACTTTGCAGCTTTACTTGCAACTTTCTTTGCCATCGCTAATTCCTTCAATAAATCTTGGTGAAAGGCGAGATTTACAAAACAGCGAATGTTTAGATTAACATTGGCAAAGCTCATTTGCAAGCAGATAACGTATCGCTAATTGGCACTTGGATGTCGCGACTCGGCATCCTGCCTGACACGGAAGCGGGAATTCATTGATAATGTCTCAATAATCTTCTGGTTACCGTTAACTGTAGAGTTGAATGGCGCGGATGATGGCGTCAAGTTCGTTAGGGACAGCTACGGCTCGGTTAGCGAACGAAGCGCGACTGACACCGCGACTGCCGAGCACTTCGTTGAACTCTTCTTGATCAGTCGTGTGATAGGCAACCGTCGCGTCAGGGTCCTTTAACTGATGGCCGGTCAAAATGCAGACTACACGATCTGAAGGAGCGATAATGCCTTCTTCTCGCAGTAATTTTGCACCCGCCACGCTGGCCGCGCTGGCCGGTTCACAACCGATACCACCCGCGCCAACTTGAGCTTTCGCGTCGAGGATCTCTTGGTCAGTCACTTTGCGAACAACGCCGTCCATGAAGTCGAGAGCTCGCAAGCACTTCTTCAAATTCACAGGACGATTGATCTCGATCGCACTTGCGATGGTGTCGGCTTTGGCTTTGCGACTATCGAGTTCATTATAGTAATCGCAAGTGATACCATTGTCCGCTTTGCCTTCATTCCACCGCAAACCGCGACGTTCGTATAACTGATGAAGTGTATCGGCACCTGCGGCGTTGATCACTGCCAAACGCGGAATGCGACTTATCAATCCAAGTTGCTGGAGCTCGATGAAAGCTTTACCAAAGGCACTCGAATTGCCGAGGTTGCCGCCGGGAACCACAATCCAATCTGGCGATTCCCAACGCAGGGCTTCGAGCACGCGATACATCACCGACTTCTGGCCTTCGAGCCGAAATGGGTTGATACTGTTTACAAGGTAGATACCAAGATCCTTGGAAACTTCTTTCACACGCAACATCGCATCATCAAAGTCACCTGCAATCTGAATGGTGAGCGCACCGTACTCGAGGGCTTGCGACAATTTTCCGAACGAGATCTTGCCGCTGCCAATGAAAATGACCGCTTTCATCAAACTAGTCACGGAGCAGTACATGGCAAGTGAAGCGGATGTGTTGCCCGTCGATGCGCAAGCAGCTCGCTTGGCACCGGTCAATCGCGCGTGAGTGAACGCGGCGCACATGCCGTTGTCTTTGAAACTGCCCGAAGGATTCATCCCTTCATATTGCAGATACAATTGGCCCGGGTTCATGCCGACGAACTGACCGACTTGGTTGGCTTGTTGCAGCAGCGTTTGACCTTCGCCGACGGTGACAACTTTGTCGGCTGGTACGAACTGAATCAACTCGTGAAAACGCCACACCCCGCTGAATCGCAACGGATTGTGTCGCTGCGTCCACATGTGCTCAAAATCGGACATGCGTTTCGGGACGGCGATTCGCGACCAGTCGTAGCCAATATCCAGCAGATCACCGCAACGATCACAAGCCGTTTTCACTTGGCCGACGTCGAGAGTGTAGCCGCACAGTGGGTTGATGCACTGCTGAAACGAGACACCGCTAGTGATTGGATGCGCCATTGTGGCTGCCAACTTGGCGTCAGCCATATACATACCCTGTTTTTTTAGTGGGGCGAGCTTCCAGCTTGCCAAGTTTTTGTCGGTGCAACTTCGTTGAGTTAATAGGGGAAAATACCCCAGGCTGGAAGCCCAGGCTCGGGACCCGGGCTGGAAGCCTAGGCTACGCGCCCGCGTCGACTTCCGTGAAGTTTCACTCTGATTTTATCGCCTACGTTGAACTCATGGCAATTCTCAGTTTGACATTAATTCCAGTTTTGCCTACCATCTCCTCCGCCAAGTCACCTAGGTTAACAACTTTGTACATCTGACGCTGGCGAGTTCCCCCACGCCTACCATTAGCATCGCTAATTTAAAGGCCATGAAGGCGTTGCAAGTCTGGATACTGGTGGGTTTAGTTCCTTAGCCCACCCGCTTTACTCGGCATTGGAATATGGAGCCCTCATGAACGCGGCTGACTTTGAGAAATTTCGCGGATTGTTGTTAGCGTTGCGAAATCGTATTCGCGGCGATGTTAGCATGATGTCGGAAGAGGCGATGGGTGGAATGGACGGCGAATTCGGTGACAATCGAGCCCCGCTTCACCCTGCGGATGTCGGCAGTCACAGTTTCGAGCAAGAATTCACGCTCAACTTGCTTTCATCTGACGGTGATCGGCTCGAACGTATCGCGACCGCCCTTGAAAAGATTTCAGCAGGCACGTACGGTACCTGCGATGAATGCGGAAGTCGCATTCCCAAAGCTCGATTGGAAGTCATTCCGGATACCCCAAACTGTGTCAAGTGTGCCGAGAAATTGGAATCTTAAGTTGGCCAGCGAATCCCCTGCCAGTAACTCGGAAGTTAATTTGGACACAAGCGCGCGTTCGCAAACGGTCGTATGGATCCGATGGCTTGCCTATATCGTAATCGCCATTGGCGGCACCGCAGTAGATCTTTGGACCAAACAAGCCGTATTCAGTGCCCGCGGATTGCCCGGTGAGATGCCGCCCTGGTGGCTGATCGAACCCTACGTAGGGATTGAAACCGCGGTCAACCCCGGCGCGTTATTTGGGATGGGAGCGGGCTGGGGCAAGTTGTTCGCAGTGTTATCGATCTTGGCGGCGGTCGCAATTGTGGTTTGGTTGAGCAAGTTTCAAGCGGTCAAGAGTTGGTGGCTGGTAATTGCTCTAGGCTGCGTTACGGGCGGTATTTTTGGGAACTTGTACGACCGACTCGGCATGTGGAATCCGCCCATAGGTCGGCCTGAATGGCAAAGCGGCGTGCGCGATTGGATCTTGTTTCGATATGAAACCTACACGTGGCCCAATTTCAATATCGCAGACAGTTTGCTGGTATGCGGCGCGATTATGCTCGCCCTGCATTCATTCTTAACGCCTGTGCCAGCGAAAGAACCCGCGAATCAACTTAACACGACCGCTGACAAGCATGCAACCTAGTTCGCCGTTGCTTTCGATCTGCATTCCGACCTTCAATCGTTCCGATTTGCTGGATGTTTGCTTGGCCAGTGTGCTTCCGCAAGTCGCTGCGCACTCGCCAACGGTTGAGTGCGTCATATCGAACAATGCCTCGGGCGATGCGACTGCAGAGGTTCTTGCGAAGTACCAAAGCCAATTTCCGTTTCTGACAGTTAGCCACAATTCGTCCAACATTGGAATCATCGGAAACATCACCAAAGTAGCTTCCGAATTAGCGAGTGGCAAGTTTGTTTGGTTGATTGGTGATGACGATGTCATGACAGTCGGCGCGATTGATCGTCTGATCAAAAGGTTGCACCAAAGTCCTTCTGTTGACTTGGTTGCATTTAATATCGGATACGAGGATGGCAGTCGACGCCCGACCGCACAACAAGCAACAGGTGGCGTCGCATCGAAAACTGAAAAAGAACTTCGTCATTCAGCAGTTGATGGTGAGTTTCCATTTGAAAAACTATTCGAAGGGCCATGCGCCGACCTGACGCCCATGTACTCGCTGGCGATGCGTCACAAGCTTTGGAAACGACATTACCCTGTAGCGTCGACTGCTGAGCCTTTCTCATCCGTTGAATCCACCTATCCGCACGCCGCAATTATCGCGGAACATTTGCCGGGTAAGCGCGCTGGATTGATCGCTGAACCCGCCATCATTATTTACGAAATGCCCAGCGAGCAATTTAGTTGGGCCAAGCATCATTCGAAGACGGTATTGTTGTGCTTCACTGAATTGATGCAACGCTACGAACGGAGCGGCTTGCCGCAATCGGTCCTCGAACCCTATTACCGTTACCAATTGTTGCACCGAAGTGAAGAGTTGGGTGACTTGATGTTCAATCCCAACACCGCGGGCGGACTTCGCGATGGGCTCAAGTTCGCATGGCTTTATCGTCGCTATCCACTGCTATTGATGCGTTCACTGTTGATCGCTTGTGCTCATCCCAAGGCACCGAAGATTTTATCAGTTCCACTGCGAGCCTGGTTGAAGCGCAGGAGTGTGCGATTGTAGAACATTTGTCCTTAAATGTTCATGGGCTTGGGTCCTGAATCACAATGTACATCATCGCGCTATCCTATCAGTCTATCTTCGCATGTTCGGAATTGAAGTGGCGTCGGTAATGGAGAGTTGATGCGATCGACTTTAGATGCGACTCGTTAAGGCTCACTGATTATTCCTTGGCGTTATTGATCAACATTTGAAGTTGCAATGCGTTTTCAGCAGCGCATCCATCCGCGGTATTATCGAAAATACACCAGACTTCCTTAGCCTCGTTTTTCCGACCTGTGAGCTTACCGCCCAAATCGGTTAGGAATTCATCGGTGTAGTTCGAATAGTAGGTCTTTGGTGAGCCATGTAGTCGGAAATAGTTTAAAGCAAAATATCCACCCGGTTCGTCGGCACCCGTGTGAAGTGCCGGATCTGCCGCCACACGAGCCACACGATGCCTTACAAGCATGTGATTAGCCTCGGTTGAAAACCAGGAGACATGGCGTGGCTCGCATGCGATGTTACCGTCATGCAACTCGCGTAGGTCCGTGAAAAAAGTCTCTGCAACGCTCGCCACAAACTCTAAACTCGGCGGCAATTGAACGAGCACGCAGCCACGCTTCATTTCCAACGCACCTGCCTCTAGCAGGAACTGCTTTGTTGGCTCCAATGCATTACAAAGCCGCAGTTCGTGCGTAATATGCTTAGGCATCTTCACACTAAATCTAAAGTCCTCGGACACCGTCGCCGCCCACCGAGCATAGGTCGCTGGCCGATGGGGACGATAAAAAGAAGTGTTGATTTCGACCGCATTGAACCTGCTCGCATACCGCTCGAGATGGCTACCTTCACTTGGGAACTTTTCCGCAGCGTTGCGAGGAATATTCCATCCTGCACAACCGATATAGAACTGGGGACTGCGAGGACGAGTTGGCATAGCCTATATCACATTTGGGACGAATTGACGCATTGTACGCAAACTAGTCACGTGCACGCGGCATGCCACACAGTTTAGAACATTTGTCCTCAAATGTTCATGGGCTGGCACTATGGTTCGGCGCGCGCGAACCGAGTTTCCTCTCGTTGTTCACGGAATTTATAAAACCAAGAGTAGTTAAGCGGTTACGATGCGCCCGAATCAAACTTGCTGTAACGCCATGAACATTTGAGGACAAATGTTCTACAATGAGGACAAAAGTTCTTCAATCGAGCAAACAATGACAACCCGTTTTCGTATCTGGGACCTTCATGTCCATTTGACCGGAGTCAAAGGAGCAACTCCTGAAGCTCGACTCGGCAATTTACTATCGGTCGCAGATCGAATGGGAATCGAACGCCTCTGCGTCTATATGGGGATGAACTTCATTCAAGATCCAAATCCAGCCGAACTCCGAACGCAAAACGATGAAGTCTTGCAAGCCATCGAAAAATACCCCGATCGCGCGTTTGGTTTCGCTTATTTATCAGGCCAACAAATCGAAGCGAGTCTCGGGGAACTCGAGCGTTGCGTAGCCCAGGGACCAATGGTCGGTGTCAAGCTTTGGGTTGCTAGTCGCTGCAACGATGAATCGATCGACCCGATCATTCGGCGGGCTGCTAAATTGAAAGCTGTGATCTTTCAACATACCTGGAAGAAGACCAATGGAAATCTTCGCGGCGAATCGACTCCGGGCGATCTGGTGCTGCTTGCAAAGCGTTTCCCCGACGTACCACTTATCTGTGGCCACACCGGTGGAAATTGGGAGATCGGCATTCGTGAGATTCGGGAAATGACCAACGTCTATTGCGACTTGGCAGGAAGCGATCCAACGGCTGGATTTACGGAAATGGCAGTCAGCAAATTGGGTGTTGAACGTGTAATTTTTGGTAGCGATGGTGGTGGACGCAGTTTTGCAAGCCAATTAGCTAAAGTTCACGGCGCCGAGCTCACCGATCAACAAAAGCAAGTCATTTTTTGTGATAACCTTCGCCGTTTGTTATTGCCGATTCTTGATTCCAAAGGGATTCGAACTTGAAACAGAGAGAACTCGACCGAAGAACATTCGCTGGTACGCTGGGTGGTGCCGCAGTGTTGGCCATGACAAGCAAAGCAGCCATCCCAACGATGGGCACTTGGCTGGATTGCAATGTGACTCTCGGGCAATGGCCCTTTCGAACGACCCCTCTTCAGTCGGCAGCACAGCTTTCGAAGAAGCTGCATGAACAGGGAGTTACGCAAGCTTGGGCCGGAAGCTTTGAAGCGATCTTTCAAAATGATGTTCAAGCCGTAAACTTGCAGTTGGCCCGAGTCTGTCGAGAAGCTCCGCATAAGAACCTGTTCCCAGTTGCAACCATCAATCCATCGCTGCCCGACTGGCAATCGGATCTGGTGCATGCCCATGAGCAACTGTCGATGTCGATCATCCGGTTGTATCCGAACTACCACAGTTACAAATTGGACGATGCTTGCTTTGAGGATTTTCTCAACCTCGCCGTCAAAAGGCAGCTTGCAATCCAAGTGGTTGTTCAAATCGAGGACGATCGAACTCAATCGCCTCGCATGCAAGTTCCGCCCGTCGATTTAAAGCCGCTTGCAAAACAGTTACATCATGTGCCTACGGCGAAGGTGATGATACTTAACGCATCGCGTCCTCAGCTTGACGCGATCATTCCATCGGAGAGTATCCTTTTCGACATCGCCAAAATCGAAGGTATTTGCGCGCTCGAGCAAATCTTAGAAACGGTGAATCACGAGAGAATGGTGTTTGGCTCGCATGCACCATTTTTTTACTGGGAAGCCGCTCGACTGAAACTACAAGAATCCGAGTTACTCGATCGACAATTGGATGCGATCGTTCAAGGCAACGCAACAAGATGGTTAAACGCATGATGAACTGGCTAAAGTGTGGGTGCATCTTCATAATCATTTCTTCGTTGGCGTTTTCGCAAACGCTCAAAGAAGTCGTGAAGTCCGACGACCTGAAGACGCCTGATTCTTTCCCTCACTTCGCTCCCCTTTCCCCGGCGGAAGCGGAGTCCAGCTTCGTCGTTCAAGATGGATTTCGAATGAAGTTGATCGCATCGGAACCGTTGATCACTGATCCCGTTGCAATGGCCTATGATGAAAACGGTCGAGCTTATTTGGTTGAGATGAACGACTATCCCTATACCGACAAGAAAGCCCATACCGCTTGGGCAGACAACGTTACCGATCAGCCGATCGGAAGAGTGCGATTGCTCGAAGATGTCGATGGCGATGGGGTATTTGATAAGAGCAGCGTGTTTGTCGATGGATTGTCTTGGCCGAGCGGAATCGTTTGTTCAAAGGGCGGCGTTTACATAACGGCGACTCCCGACGTTTGGTATTGCAAGGACAACGACGGCGATGGGAGAGCGGACGAACGTAGGCAAGTATTAACGGGGTTTCGCAAGTACAACGTACAAGCCATCATTAACAATCCGATCTGGGGACTTGATCATCGATTGTATGTTGCGGGATCGAGCAATGGCGGCAATATTCAATCTCCCAATGATCCCAAGAAAATGACTTGGCGTGGAGACTTTCGCATCGATCCGAAAACAGAGTCGTTTCAACCAGAGTCTGGTAGTGGTCGTTTTGGAAATACGTTTGATGATTGGGGTAATCGATTTATATGCAACATACGCAACCCAGTTATCCAAGTCGTGCTCGATCACAAAACGCTTGCACGTAACGCCTTGTACGGGGCACCCAAGGCGATGTTTGATTCGGCCGAAGCGGGCGATCAGCTTCCTATCTTTCGCATCAGTCCCGTCGAACCTTGGCGAGACCTTCGCGCACGGCAATGGACGAATGACCCGACTAAAAAACTCCCTCGAAGCGAACTGACCGGCGGCGGTGTCCTGACTTCCACCAGCGGTTTGACGATCTATCGTGGGAATCAGTACGGAGGAGAGTACTTAGGACAAGCATTCCTCGGTGAAGTCGCCAACAACGTCATTCATCGCCAGAAGTTATTTCGCGATGGTGTGGTCTATCAAGCCAAACGGGCCGACCAAGGAGTTGAATTTGTAGCGTCGACCGATACGTGGTTTCGACCTGTAAATTTAGTGAATGCGCCTGATGGAACACTGCACGTGTTGGATATGTATCGAGAATTCATCGAACATCCTTGGTCGATTCCTGACGACATTCACGAGCTTTTGGATCTCGAAAGCGGTCGTGATCGCGGTCGCATCTATCGGCTTGAACCACCGAATTTTCGTGTAACTGCTCCGCCTCGATTGGGAAATGCAACTTCGAATGACTTGGTCAAAACGCTCTCTGATTCAAGAGCATGGTGGCGAGAGACGGCGCAACGGCTCTTGCTGGAACGAATGGATAAGGAGACTATTCCTGCTTTGGAATCGAGTTTTAGTGGTGCATCAGCACGTGGACGAGTTCATATTCTCTGGACGTTAGCTGGATTAGATGGTCTGAATGAGCAAGTCATCTTGAACGCTCTTGCTGATCTGGTCAGTGAGGTTCGCGAGCAGGCCATCGTGGTGGCATCGATGATGCCCGAAAGCCAGAGAGTTTCGGGTTCGCTTCTGGCTCTCGCTCGAGATCCAGATAAACGAGTTCGATTTCGGGCTGCTATCGCATTGGGAGATTTGAAAACTAAGGAGGCCGTTTTAGCACTGGCTGAGTTGGCGATTCGGGACGGTAACGATCCTTGGATACGCGCTGCGATTCTAAGTGCACCGTCCGAACGAACTCCGAGCGTTGTTCAAAACTATCTCGAAATGGTCAGCAAGGGAAGCGAGTTTGACAGAGCTGATATTTGGCTAAGTGAAGCGATGAGCATTGTCGGAGCTGAAGGAAAGCCAGACGTTCTTGCTCCCCTTATTCGACAGGTCGAGGCCCTGCCGAAGCAGTCAATTGTTTCGCAGGACGCTTTTTGGAATGGATTGCTTAGCGGATTGCGACGAGCCAACCGAACACTCCGTCAGATGTTCAGCGATACGCAAATTGAGGCAACACAGCTCGTTGGCCGGCGAATTGAGCAGGCTAGAATATCGATCACTGACAATACTAAATCCGATGTCGATAGATTGTCGGCGATCGAATGGATCTGCCAGGATGACTTTAGCACTGCCATGCCCGTGCTAACAAAAATGTTGGATGGGAATCCGCCTCAGCCAATTCAAATTGCGATTGTTAATGCAATATCGAGGTACAGCGAACCGAAAGTTGCCGGCTTGCTTTTGGATCGTTGGCGGCAGTACACGCCGATGGTTCGCGAGTCAGTTTTTGCTGCAATCATGGCGCGAAAGGAACGCATTGAAGCGCTCTTGGATCGACTTGCCAAAGAAGAGATTATGCCATCCACCATCGATCTAGTTCGCAAGTCGCAGTTGTTGATATCCAAGGACGAGACCATTCAGCGTCGTGCGAAAGAACTGCTTGGCGATACCGCTTCCACAACGCGTCGCGAAGTCGTGAATCGTTATCGAGGAGCGTTGTTGCTTAAAGGCGACTCAAATCGTGGCCAAGTCCTTTTTGTCAAGCAATGTGCGGCCTGTCATCGCTGGCAGGGTCAAGGAGTTGAATTAGGGCCGAATTTAGAAACGATTCGAGATTGGGATGCTGATCGAATCCTCTTGAATTTGTTCGATCCACATCGTGAGGTGACTGGCCAATATCTTTCTTATTCAGTGTTGCTCAAGGATGGAAGAACTCTGACGGGTATGATCGCCGAAGAAACCGCTACGAGTCTGACGATCAAGCAGAAAGATCTTACACCGCAGATCATTTTGCATAGTGAGATCGAACAAGTTTCAACTTCTGGCCTATCGCTTATGCCAAGTGGAATGGAAGAGGTCTTATCGCTTCAAGACACAGCCGATATTTTGGAACTGCTTCGTGGGAGAGGCATTCCGTCTGAGCGCTAAAAACACCGAGAAGTCTTTTGGAGAGTCTATTCGTCCGAACAATTTTCCCTATCAGCCAAAAACATCACCCGATGTATTAAAGCCGTTCAGGACGCGAATGGCGAATTTTGTGGAAGTCCTTCCTAATGCACCTTTCCCCAGAGGAAAGCACTTCTTGGTTGTTCAATGTAACAAAGTACAATCAACGGATGAAACGCCTCACGCGTTTTGCCGTCGAACGCAGATCCTTAAGTTCCACCATCGATAAGCATTAGCACAGCTGTAGGTCTAACCAAAAGTTATCCGATATCATCACATGACACAAAACACTAGATCTTTTTTCGCGCCTGAACTTCATATTCCAAACGGCACAACCAACATTGATTTCTACTTCGATTTCGGCGCAAAGGAGCATTTTTGTTTTCGTAATGACGACGGGAGTATACACGTCGTCGAATTGGACATTGATGGTGCGATATTCCACCTGCATGAAACTATGCGTGATGCTGCTTGATTGCGATTCGTTGTGACGCAAGATAAGATATGACTGTTAACGCGTCTAAAATTTTGGGGTGGGCGATAGTACAATGGTGTCTTCAATCAACTGCCAAGATAGTTAGTAAGGTCTATGGCGCCACTCCGCATTCTCTACTTAGTACGAAGTCATGCCACGGGCGGTCTGCAGCGACTTGTTCGCTTGCTTTTGTGCCACCTGCCACGTGATCAATTTGAACTATTGTTCGTGCCGTATCAAACGGGAAGTGTTCACGATCTTGCGTTTATCGATTCGCTTGCAGGACTGGGAATTACCGTTTTGCCTGAACGTATTCCATGGCGTGGACCGAGGGACTGGTTTTCCGCGCGCCGCTCCATCGCCCGTCTACTAAGGGACCTACGTATCGATATCATTCATTCGCATGACGATCAATCCAACATGTTAATAGGAATTGGACGATCTAAATGGAATTGCCCCTGCGTTGGAAGTGCCTACGGTTGGTTTGAGATCAATGCGTACTTAAAGTTGCAGTACATGGTTGAAAGGCGGTTTTCGCTACCGAAATTTGATTGTGTTTATACCGTGTCCGAAAACATGCGTGGCAAACTATTGGCAACTGGAACACTTGCCGAAAAAATTCGCGTCATACATACTGGCATAGAGAAGTTCGAGCGAGCGACTCAGGAAGTGCGCACTGCTGTGCGCTCGCGATTGGGCATACCTGCTGATGCCGTCGTTGTCGGTACCGTGAGTCGGCTTGCTGCCGAGAAGGGTCTACGGTACCTGTTGGACGCTGCGAGCCAGTTAATCGCCCGGCATCCGAAATTGTATCTTTTGTGTGTTGGTTCCGGGGAGGAATGGGAGCCGCTCAGAAATCAATCGCAACAGCTGGGGATTTCGGACCACGTCATCCTGCCTGGATTTGTCGACAACGTACAGCACGCATTGTACGCTATGGATGTGTTTGCCTTGCCCTCAATACTTGATGAAGGCTTTCCAACGGTTTGTCTTGAGGCTCAAATGGCTGGCCTGCCGGTCGTCGCGTCGAATATTGGTGGCACGGGAGAAACGCTAAATATAGGTAAAAGCGGATTGTTGGTACCGCCTGCAAATGCAGAGAGACTTGCTAATGCATTAGATGAGTTGCTGGGCGATCCAGAACGTCTCGAACGAATGAGTGAAAGTGCTAGAGCATGGATTTTAGAGTCCTTCTCGATTGAAAAAATGATAGGACAGATGACCGAACTCTATCATTTTGCTCATCAGCGCTATCGATCGCTGCATCGCTAAGACTTCAGGAAGATACTTAATGCGAACAGACAACAGAGAACACCAGCGGACCCATAATCTGGGAATTGCAGCCTTGATGCAATGGCACCCATGTCAAGTGGGAAATCCTTCAGCTCCCGAGCAATCGACCATACCGTCCGGCGTTAGAATGTGCATGTCCAGGTCGGCTGGGGTGGTTATATGCGTACCCGAAAACACCAGGGATCGCGTTAGGCGAATTGGGCAATCAATGCGAACGTGGTCACCGATTATGGAGTCGACAACTTGCGCGCCGGGATGGATATCCGTATGCCGGCCAACCAGTGCACTGCATTTCATCAGCTTGGCTTGGTTCAGATTGCAGCGTAACAGGTCGATAGGCTCTGTGAGGTTCACATCATCGTCAATTGCGAGAGCCGTACGAACTGGATAACCATCATTAATTAGCACTTGAATGGAATGAGTAATTTCATATTCGTCGCGCATAGCCGTCCGCGGTGTGTTGCGGATGGCATCAAATATTGTCAAATCAAACATGTAAACGCCCACGCCTTTGAGGCGACTGGGTGCCAAGCGAGGTTTTTCAATTACGCGTGTAACCAATTCGTTATCACCCACGATCACGGCAAAGTTTTTTCGCATGGCAGCCGGATCGTGTTCTTCTTTGACCGCCAGAACTGCACCGCCTGGGTTCAGCGCGAATGACTCCAGCATTTCATGCAGCTTTCCTCGATGAAAAAAAATATCTCCCAAAAAGAGTAAAAATGGCGAATGGATATGACGTTCCATGCATCCGACAGCGTGGGCGATTCCTAGAAAACTTGTTTGCTCGACGTATTTAATCGATACTCCGAGGGATTCGCCTGAACCGAGCGCTCGGGAAATTTCAAACCCTTTGTGCCCCACAAGAACCACAATCTCGACAATTCCGAGTGAACGCATGATCTCCACTTGATGCTGGATTAATGGCTTGTTGCAGATAGGCAGCATTGGCTTGGGAAAGCTCTCGCTAAAGGGTGCCATGCGCGAGCCTTTACCTGCCGCCAGAATAACACCAGTAAGATTTAAAGTCTGCATGGTTCAGGTCTCACACTTCTGCTCGTTTTCACAGTTGGAAGGTCTGCCACCGGAGCCAATTTTCATCGGGGCGATACGTAAGCTGCACAGCGTCATATCGATCGTAAGCGGGAGGGAGACTTCCTTCACCGACAGCGGCTCGACCTCTGGCGTCGTTAGCTTTGCCAAATCAAACATAGACATTCTTTGATCACCGGCTATATGCACCACTCCTTGTGAGTGTTGATCTACCAAAGATCTTAGCGCTGTAGCCACATCGTCGGCATACAAATAGGTGCCAAATCGATCGACGAAGGCTCGCGGAAAACGCCAGGGTTCATGAGCGACGAAGTTCGTACGCACGATCAAGTATTTCTGCATGCGCCGAACTACATACTCAGCAACCAGCTTCGTAAGTCCGTAGAAGTTTTTTGGGTTAGGCAAGTCCACTTCGCTATAGTCACCGCGGTCGCCTTGGAAAACACAAGCGGTACTGACGTAAATGAAATAACAGGCAGGTGAGTATCTATTCAAAGCTTCAACCAGCCGTTCGGTACCTGTCACATTTGTATCCCAACAAACTGACTGATGGGTCTCCGCCTCGCGAACGTCTGTCATTGCCGCCGCGTGAATAAATACCGTGGGCCGATGTCGTCTTATGTACTGTTCCACCGAATCTTCAACGCACAGATTCAACTCTCTGCGACTGGGAAAAGCGGCCGCTGGAAAGCGAGCCCGCAGGGTCTTGCCTAGTCGTCCTGTACCGCCAGTCACTACCATCATTGTTGTATCTCAATCGGAGGTTCGAGAATCGCAAGGAGAATGGGGCGTTAAATCATGTATGAACCAGCGGGATTACATTTTTTTGCGTGAGCCAACGGAAGATGCGCTTCGTCATTTCCCGAACTTCTGGCCGTACGAGTTCATACTCATGTGTAAAAATGACAGCGCATTCCGCATGGTCAGTCAATCCTTCGAGTTCGGCCCACAGGGCTCGGTCAGTCAGTGTGTGATCAGCCAAGTTCTCAACCCGCACGTGCGAACGCATAAAATCCAACTCATTGTAGCTCGTTCGTCCCTGCTTGCGCAATTGCTCAACTTGCGGATTCGGTAAGCGATAACTGATGGCAGGCTTGTCGGTGGTAAAAAGCCCACGTGTTCCAAATCGATTTAACACCGGTGCTTGCTCATAGCACTCCGAGAAATAGTGAAGTCTCACCCATGGGCTCACGCTGTTCGAGCTGGCAAATCGCACAATCTCTCGATACGTGTCCTCCAAGAAGTTGGCCTGATCTTTGAGCGACTGTGCATGGGGCGGTGTGTCGCGATCTAGGGCATGGGGCCCCAGTCGCAGCCAGGGAAGCTTCCTAAATAACGGTGCCAGCGAAGCTGGCAAGTCGGTTAAAGATGTTGGTGACGGCTTGGCATCATCGCCGTTTGATTGCCCATTCGGCTGCCTGCGCGTTGCCGCATGCTGGGGGTGCTGCAGAAAAGTATAAAAATCGACCTGGGCACCGAACTCATTGTGCAGTTCCCGAAAGTAATTTATAAGCTCGCACTCGCTGAGCGATCGCGTGTTGGGCGTCAAGGAGAGCAGGCAATCCAGAACATCGTCAACCGAGAAATGATAATGTTGCAAGAACGTGGACATCAAATCTGCTCGCCAAATTCGGAAATGGACGATATAGGGTACTGCTAAAACGAACCGTCACCGGTCAGCACAACGCGGATAGTTTTCAGAAGAATCTTTGCATCCACCCATGTCGATTGATGGTAAACATACCAGAGGTCGTAACCAAGCGTTTCCTTAAAAGTCAACTTCCCGCGCCCGTTCACTTGCGCCAATCCGGTTATCCCTGGCTTGACCGTAAATTTCGCACGTTGAGCAGGCGTGTAATAACGGTACATTTCCCTCACTTCGGGACGGGGACCGATAAATCGCATTTCGCCTCGCACAACATTTAAGAAGTTCGGTAACTCATCCAGAGAGGTTCGACGCAGGATTCTCCCTACACGAGTTATGCGTGGGTCATCTTTCAACTGCAATTTAACATCTTCGATTGCTGATGCTTCAAATTCAAACGTTGCGCGGCCCGGGGCCATGGACTCGGAACGATGAAAGTATGTGCGGAACTTAAACATGGGAAATGAGGGGATTTGATCGGCACTTGCATCGAGACGCAGGTCCCAGTCCTTAGGCAGCTTGGCGATACGTCGTTGGATGAATAAGGCTGGCCCCTTCGAGTCCAAACGAATCAGCAAAGCAATCAGTGCCAGCAGTGGTATGAGTGCAACCAGTAATAGCAGTGCCAGTATTCGCTCCGGGAGTTCGATCAATATATTACTTGCGTAGTCTGTTGTTCGACGATCGTAGTGCATACAAAGTTATTCCTACAAAGCAGTTTGAGCCACTTTAGTTGAGGAGGTTAGCCAGTTAGTATAGCGACTGGATTTAGTCGCGTAAATTTCTTGCCACCAGTTCATTCGAAAAAAACTATGAGTCGTTTGGGAGCAATTCTGAACTTTGGGTGGGTAGCTGCTCCGAAGGCTGTTGGTGGAGTCTGCCTCGTCCTTCTCAATGTACATTTGATTTCTCGGATGACGCGGGACAACTACGCGATCTATAGCCTTTGTCTTGCTTTACTTACTCTACTGTCCGAAGGTCTGTTTGGCGCGGCCGTCGATATGGCTGTCTTGAAATTGTCTCCTCTCCACCTAATGGACCGTCCCGAATTGTCTTTGGCCATTGAAAGAACAGCACTGCGATTTAAATTATTGGTAGTTGGGGGTTTGTCACTAGTGATGTGGCTGTACTCCGAACCTTTAAGTAAGTTCCTGTTTCATCAGTCAGGGAACGCGTACTTGCTTGGTGTGGTGGCCTTAGCGGCGTGTTGCTCCATCGTTTTGACATCTTTATTGGCGCATCTGCAAATTCGTGGTCAATTCTATCGTTATGGCTGGTTGGACTGGTTGCAGATGTCAGCCAAGTATGTAGGAATCGCCTTTGTTTTATGGATTAGTCCTCCCTATTTTTCAAGTATTCCACCGGCAGGTGTCCTGGTTTGGTTCGCTATCGCACCCGCGCTTTCAGTTCTTTGTTTTGGTTGTTGGGTAGGCACGTCTATATTCCTTCGAGCGGCGGATTCGAAACATTGGCGAAGCCTCTTGATAAGTCAAGGCAAGTGGATGTTGGTGACACTAATTGTAAGCATGCTTGTATCGAAGCTGGACGTATTTCTACTGACTTCGTTTTCAACGATGGACGAAGTGGCGATATATTCAGGAGGCCAAACGTTGGCATCTATACCACTTATGTTAGGAACTTACCTAGCAATCGTGCTAAATCCAAAGGTAATGCCGTATGGCAAGGCAGGAAGATTCTTCCCCTTACTGCGAGACGTGCAATTGTCACTGCTGTGTTTTGGAATCTTGGTTTACGCCGTGGTTTTTACGTTTCGTGAACCGATCACAAATCGATTGTTGCCTGATAGTTTTGTGGGCTCACAGAATGTTTTTCTAGTTCTTTTACCCATGACATTGGCTGGAATGATGTCCTATCCTCTCACCATTGCGTTTTTGATGTATGTACGACCGCGCATGTTGATCAGCATGGAATGTCTACTACTGCTTCCAACTTTAATCGCGTACTGTATAGCGATTCCGCGTTACGGCGCTTTGGGGGCAGCAGTGGTCACTGCCGTTGCCGGCATTGTAAAGTCCATCATTGCCCAGGGAGCGGCCTTTTACTGGGGGCAAAAGTCACCGCTTGAACTCGGGTTTCCCGATGCAAGTGAATAGGGCTTAACCGGGGGCTGGCCGTTTCAAATTGCTAATTGTCAGTTATCAGTTTATACTCGCGTCAGTCGGATATTCTGCGAGCAAAGTCTACCTCGCGGAGATCAACTGGTAGGTCGGGAGAAACGCCATGCGCAAGTCGAATTCTGCTGAGAAATTCCTCTCCAAAGTCCCGCAGTACACTCGCAATCGGCGGCATTTTAACTCGTTTCTGTTCCATGGCAGTCCACGAAAGTGGGCCAATCTTATGACGGTGGAATATGAACGCAAGCTCCGAAGGGTAAAGGTTAAAGGTTTTCCATATATTCTCTTCATCGATCCTTGCAACTATTGCAACCTTCGATGTCCTTTGTGTGCTACTGGGCGCAACGATTTGGGCCGCAAGCAAGCCATGCTTTCCTTTGAGCACTTCAAGCGTTACTTCGATCCATTTGCACCTTATTTGTTTGAAGCGAATTTGCACAATTGGGGCGAATCGCTATTGAACAAAGAAGTGTATAGGATGATTGCGCATGCACAAAGTAAAAATGTGGGCACGAACGTGAGTTCAAACTTTGTCAAACTTGACTCGAACGATTTAGACAACTTACTCGACTGTGGCTTGGAGTATCTTATTGCATCAGTCGACGGCACCACTCAAGAAACTTATGCGAAATATCGTGTGCGTGGTGATCTTGGTGCGGTACTCGACAACATGTCTGAGCTGCTTCGTCGTCGCAACCTGCGGCGTCAGAAAACGCCCGTGATTGAGTGGCAGTTCATTGTCATGCGTCACAACGAACACCAAATTGCGGACGTTGAGGCACTAGCCAAGAAGATCGGCGTCGATCGCTTACGGTTCATCCCAGTGGGCTTGCCTTACGACGCGCCTAACCGAAAAGAGCTTGCAACCGAATGGTTTCCTCGCAGTCTAGAGGGCCGAACTGACAGCGATGGGAACGAGCAGCAATTTGCTCAAAAGAACAAACCCAGCCCTTGTTTCTATTTATATCGCTCGGTGGTCGTCAATCCCGACGGTGGAGTCTCGCCCTGCTGCATCGTACCTCGCCAAGAGACTGACTTTGCAAATTTGAGCGCGGTTGAGAAATTCGATCCACTCGATCTCTACAACAATGAGTTTTATCAGAGCGGTCGCGCCCTGTTTCGCCAGGAAAAAAGTGTCGGTCGCATCAGGACCACATGTGATGGCTGCGATATTTTCGCGAGGCCAGCCGCCAACCCCGTTAGTTTCGGAGATCTGCCCACCGGTACCGAACAAATTCCGAGTGGGTTCGTAGCACTAAATCGGATCGGTAATTACATGACCAAATCGGTTGAGCCTAAGGATTAAGCTCGACCGGTACCAGACACTAATGAAGAGTCGCGACAATGACGAACTGGGCCAATGAAAGAGTACTGGTGACCGGTGGAGCCGGCCAGATCGGATCAAACCTCGTCCGCAGGTTAAAGGGCTTGGGTGTTTCAGTAACTGTGGCGGACAATCTTTGGCGAGGCACCAAGGCGAATTTGTTTGAAGGCGATGTGCCTTTGATCGACTTTAATAAAGAGTTTTATCAATTAGATCTCGTTGATTATGAGAACTGCTTGCGAGCTGTGGAGGGCAAGACGACGGTCTATCATTTGGCCGATGTCGTCGCAGGTATAAACTATGTTTTTGGCAATCAATTGTCGCTCTTTTCGACAAACGTCGTCATGAATTCGAATGTCCTTAGGGCGGCTATTGCCACCGGAGTCAAACGCTACATCTACGTGGGAACTGCCTGCAGTTATCCTGCGGAAAAACAGAATCAACAAAATCCTCCACCGTTCAAAGAGGAAGATGTTTACCCCGCGGCGCCGGAATCATCTTATGGTTGGAGTAAGTTGATGGGCGAGTACGAAGCCGAGCTGGCCCAGCGCGAACAATTGATCGATGTTGGCTTACTCCGCTTTCACAATGTTTACGGTCCATGCTGCGAGATGTCGCCCGAAAAATCCCAAGTGATTCCGGCGCTGATACGCAAGGCCCTCAATTACCCGCTCGAGCCTTTTGTCGTTTGGGGATCGGGCAGGCAACGACGAGCTTTCGTATTTGTGGAAGATGCGGTGGATGCGTTGATCGCGGTTGCCGAGACCGGCATGAACAAAGGCGTGATACAGATCGGTCCAAGCTACAGTGTATCGATCGAAGAGATTGCCAGAAGTGTTGTATCCTTAGTGGGAAAGGACATTGACATTCAATTCGACTGCACGAAACGCGAAGGCGATACGGATCGTACTGCCGATTGGACTCGAGCCCACCGCATACTCAATTGGTCCCCTAGAACTGACATACTGACCGGATTGTCCGTTACCATCGAATGGTGTCGCCAACGACTGCAAGCACTTTGCAATCTCGAAAGCACCCGGTAATTATGTTGCAGCGATGGTATCAATTGGTCGTGGGGATCATCTTTAGTCAGATTATTTTTATTGCGGCATTCCTGGGATCATCCTCCCCGCTTCAAGCAGCCATCGTCGTTGCGGGCCTGACGGTGGCTGCTTCAATTGTACTCTTTCCACTTTTCGGTGTTTTTATATTGAGCGGCCTGTTGATTGGTCAGTGGCCTTACAGTCTTATCACCTATCTTGGATTACTATGTGTTGCTTCAGCACTAGCTTGGCTGTTGCTACATCAGCGGAGTGTATTGCCGAAGAACTCAATCTTGTACCTGAGCTTGGTGTATCTCTTGTTGGGCGGCTTATCTTTAATTAGCCCCAAATCGACTGTCGATTGGCGTTCGAACCTGCTGGCTCTGGGTGGTCACGTTTCGTTTGTCTGGTTATTTGCGACTATGGTTACTGAGCGACGAACGGTGCTCACGGTCGTGCGGATCATGGTATTCTCTGGGATATGTGTTGCCATCATAGGATTGATTCAGTGGCGCACACATTTTGTATGGATGGTCTCCACAACGCATGCGGCGCTCGCTGAACAGTCCGAAGCCTACCGAGGCAAAACCGCATTCGATTTACAAGCTTGGTCGGGTGAGTTCCGTGTCGATAGCATTACCGGCACCCCCGACTTCTTGCCGCTTTACATGCAGTGTCTTACGCCTTTCGTCTGTTTTTGGATTGTGCGACAAAAGTTATGGTCGCTACGGCTCGCGGGAGTTGCTGTTCTATTGTTGTTTGCTTTGGCGCATGTCCTTTCATTCACCCGTGGTGCTTTATTGACGACTGCTGTGGTTGTTTTTTTGACCGCTCTGGTAATCGATCGAAAGCGTCTGGTGTTGTACGGTCCGATTGGCAGTCTACTTCTGATTGCTATGATGCTTAGTTGGACGCCGACGCGTGAGCGCATTCTATCGATGTTCGAACTGGGAACCAATGAAACGCGAGACCGTGTCAACACCGGTGGTTGGCGACTCAAGACCATTCCCGTTGCTCTTGAAATGATAAGTGAACGCCCATTTTTTGGCGTCGGCCTTGGTCAGCAAAAGTGGAACTGGCCAGAGCATACGATAGGCGTGCTGGTAATGCCACCGGAAGTTGTCAATCCTTTACCTATCCACAACGACTATATGCTGGTGCCAGTTGAGCTGGGGTTGGGCGGATTATTGGTGCTGCTTTGCATGCTCACACTGACACTGCTGTGTTTGGTGCGGGCGTTCCGAATTTTTAAGGCGGGCGGAGATCTCGAACTTGCGGAGGTATCATTGGGAACGATGCTGGCCGTCATCGGCCTGGGTGCTGCGATGACAATGTATCCGATCGTTGATAATTTTCGTTATTTTTGGTTGTTGCTGGGGCTCGCCGCGTCACTGTTGCGTATCGCTGGAACGGAAGCGGGCCGCGAAGCACCTGAGCTGAGTTCAACCATGAACCCTAACGTTTTGATCACTGTATCTGACTAAAGGAAGGCTATGCACATCGGCATATTTGTAATAATGGCCGGTCGGGGTGCAGGCGGCCCTGAAACGTATGACCACTCCTTAGTCCGGCAGCTAGCCCAACTGGATCAAGAGACCGAGTACACCATCTTTTGTTTCAATCAGCGGGCCGCGAATTCCTTCCGCGTTAACCAACCGAACTTCCACTATCGCCTGCTACCTGGACTGGTTCGTCCAATTAGTATGACATTGGGCTTGCCTTGGGCGATGACCAATAGTGGGATCGACTTGATGCACGCCACTTTGATGCCTCCACCATGGTCACCTAAACGCTATGTGTTCACGCTGCATTGCTCAAGCATGTTTATGCACCCAGAACAAATTCCGCCGATGATTCGCTGGCGATTGCAGGCTTTGGTATACGCCGGCGTACACCAGGCCAAGCACGTTTTTTGTGTTTCACAGAACGTGTTGGACCTCACCGCAGAGCACTACAAAATTCCCCGCGATCGAATGTCGGTACTCTACAACGGTGTAGGCGAGCATTTCCGACCCTTCGATTCGACGGAACGTGCGCCATACTTGAAGCGCTGGGGGATTCACGGGAAGTACTTGCTGTTCGCCGGTCGATTTGAGCAACGCAAAAACGTACCACGTATCCTCGAAGCGTTTCATATCTATCGCAACGAAATCGACAAAGACGTCAAGTTAGTGCTAGCTGGTAACAAGACGTGGGCCAAGACAGAAGTTGAGTCAACGATTGAACGACTTGGCCTAGCACCGTATCTGATTCTGCCTGGGCATATTGCGAATGAGCACTTGCCAGCGCTCTACAGTGGGGCGGAGATGTTGGTTTTCCCATCGCTTTGGGAAGGATTTGGTTTGCCAGTACTCGAGGCGATGGCATGCGGAACGCCGGTGCTGACCTCCAATCTTTCTTCCTTGCCGGAAATTGCGGGTGGTGCGGCCGTGTTAGTCGATCCTTATTCCATGTCATCGATTGTCGACGGAATGAAACGCATTGCCGAGGATGAAAGCCTACGAGCACAACTGCGTGCAGCCGGCTTTGAGCGGGTAAGATATTTCACATGGCAAGCCAACGCCCAGCGGACACTACAGGTGTATCGTCAGTTCGCAGGCGGTAGGTAGTCCATCGCTGTTCGATAAGGACCTATAACTTATCAGCAATCGCTCGAATTAACTCATCAACATTGTCCTCAAACCTCTGCGTCGGTTGATAGCCGAGCCATTGCTTAGCGCGCGAGATGTCCGCTACGGAGTTGCGGGTTTCACCGGCCTGCGAGTCTGCGTAGACCGGTGGTAAGTTAGGAGCAATTTTGGCAACCAGCAACTCGGCAATTTCGTTGACCGACATACCTTGGCCGGACCCGATATTAAATGGCTGGCCATGAACGTTGCTGTACATGGCACAGATGTTGCCTTGGACGATATCATGCACTGAGACAAAGTCTCTGACTTGCTTGCCATCACCGAATATCGTGGGACGCTGGCCTTTGAGCAGTTTCGTTATAAAGATGGTCACGACGCCAACATAGGCCGTGTAAGCCTGCCCGGGGCCGTACGTATTAAAGTAACGTAACGGCAGCACTTCCAGTCCGTTCGCACGGCCGATTTGCAGTGCATAGGTTTCGGCGGCCAGCTTGCCTGTTCCGTAGGGCGAAAGCGGTTTCAGCAAATAGTCTTCGTCGATCGCCTGAGGACTCTCCGCGTCTGCGTAAACCGCCATGGATGAAGCTAGTATCAGTCGACTCACGCCGCTTCCAACCAAGCTGCGTAGCAACACAAGTGTCCCGAACACGTTCGTTTGAGCATCTTCGACAAACTTTTCAACTGAAGCCCGAACACTCACTCTGGCCGCATTGTGAAAAACGATATCGACACCTGATACCGCCGCTTCGACGAGGGCAGGATCGCATATATTGCCAACGATCAACTTGACGTCACTTGGCAAGTTGCTGCGTGAACCCATACTTAGATCGTCTAGCACCGTCACTTCTAGGCCTTCTTGAAGGAGCCGCCGCGACAAATGAGAACCAATGAAGCCTGCACCACCGGTGACTAGGGCACGAGAAAATTTGGATGACATTGGGAGTCCAACTATTTAAAAGCTCAGACGTGAGACACAAATGCATAATCTATCACTGACCTCTCGACGGAACTTGACGAAGTAGGCGCTTGACCTCGTCGGCCGCGATCAGCAGCCCGGCCCGCGTCGTCAGTCCGACCATCGCTACCAAGTTCATGGGATTCCAGCTCGAGCGTATGTAGTGCTTGCGATAAAAACGGTAAACACCTTTGTGGAAATCGAGAATGCCTCGAATGCGGCGGCCCTTGCGATGTCGCGTACGCGAGTTCTCGTTATGAATTATTTTATGGCGAGGCAATGACAAGATCCTCCAGCCTCCTGCTTTGATACGGAAACACCAATCGGTGTCGCACCAATACACAAAAAAGTTCTCGTCGAGCGGCCCGACCTGGTCAATAGCACTCCGTCGAACCATTAGGCACGCAGCGGACAAACTGTCCACTTCATAGGGCACATCTAGCGACTCCTGTTCCCTCATCAAATATCGTTGAGATACGAAATTGTTTGGAAACCATTTAGTCAACAGCGAGCCACGACCGAACAAGCCGTTCCAAGCATTGGGAAATCGTCGTGCTGTATGTTGAGGAGTACCGTCTGGATTAATTAGTTTAGCGCCGCATGCGCCGGCCTCGGGTGTTTCGTCTAGCAGATGCACCATGGCGTCGAGAACTCCAGGATTGACGACCGTATCGTTGTCCAGAGAGAGGATATACTCACCAAGACTGTTTGCAATGCCGCGGTTGAACGCTTTGGTAAGCCCTTGATTGCTGTCCATTTTAAGTAAGCGGGCAGCGCTAAAATCCCTGGCAATAGCCGCTGCACTGTTGTCGACTGAGCAGTTATCGACGACTAATACTTCGAAGGGGCAAGTCGGCGGATTTCGATACAGGGACGCCAGGCAAATCATAACCAATTCGCCTCCGTTGTAGTTGACGATGATGACCGACAATTTCGGCTTTGTATTTAGAGCGTCTGACATAACGAGTGCCCTTTGATACTACGGACAGCCTTGGAAATCATTGAAAAGATAGATTGCCAATTCTCCCCAGGTTACGAAGCAAATCCAACAGACTACGCCGAGTAAGCTGCCGAGTAGCAATTTCCTCGGAAAAGAAATTAAATGACCATTGGTTGACCAGAGTAAACGCTCATCCACGACCAACAATCCCATCGACAGAAAGCGTGAATAGACCACAAAGTAGTATGCGATGACGATAGGGCTTAAGAAGAACAGCGGGGAAACCATTGCAGGCACACCTACAGTGACTGCTTCGTAAATGCTGGTCATGCCCGCAACAAAAAACAATTCACGAAAAGTGATGTGATACCGGTGAACGAGAATCAGGCCGAGAATTGTCAAAGGCACATAAAATCCTTGGGCTATGATGAAGGATCCTATCGTCGTTGGTTGCGCGACGTTGTGCATTCCACCGTACTTACCCGGCGCATGACTAAGTGTAAGCTCGTAGAGCATTGAGTTAAGCCATGAAACGGCACAAAAGATCATAGCTGCGCTCGTGGGCGTGAGGGGCAATCTCTCTTTGAATTTGAGTCTTCGACCGAGAATTAGTAGGGCCAGAAAAACGATGCTTAAAATAGGGTCAATGGGCCATAGCCAGGAAGCACCGTCAGCAGGTTGTGTCAGCCTCATAAGCAAGACGAACGCTAATGACAGCACCACCCAAAGCTCAATACATCCAAACGTTCGCCCTAAACAACTCCTTGGACCTTTGGCTTCGGTCGCTGGATCATAAACCCCATCTGCAACCTGTGCTGAGTTGGACATGTTGTCACCCAAAATCCCTTTCACTCTGCAGATGCAGGGTCAAGCGAAAAATCGTGCTTGCAACACAGTATCGGGTTCGTATTCAATCCGCTGACATCGATTCTAACACTGGAAAATCGAATCATTAACCATTAATTGGTCAACTGCCCCGGTTTATTGCCGAGCGAGGCGATCCGCAGGTCGTATACAATCGCTAGTAAGAACGAGAGGATCAAGCCTGATAGGACGCCACAGGCAGCCATAATTGACAGTCTTGGCCGAACAGGTTCAAGTGAAGCGGTCGGAGGAGAAATCAACTCCATATTTGATAGACGGGAAATGTTCATCACCGTCGCGATGTTCGCTTTCTGAAAACTCTCGGAGTAGAGTGCAAACTGCTGTTCCATCAAGTGATGGTCACGGTGTAGCAACTGGTACTGCGTCATGGCCTTTCCTAAGACTTTTAACGAGTCATCCGCTGAGGCCAATTGCTGCTCGTCCAACTTTAATTGATCGATTAGCCCTTTCAGTTCCGCTTGTTTCAGAAACAGTTCTTTTTGAAGGTCCTGACGAATTACATTGATGCCTTGGCTAGTCGATTGCAATACAAGTTTTTGTTGGTCATCGAGTTTCTCCTTTAAGCCTTCAATTTGTTGTCGGCGATCGAGGGATTCTCGCGAATTGGGATGAAAAGTCGTTTCCACAACTGCCAGATTGAAATTCAACGTGGAAATCTTATCCTCCAGATTGACAATGGCGGGATTGAGTTGTTCGGTGCGTGAAAGCTCGATCTCAGCCGGTAGTTTTTCATAGGTCGCAGTAAGGGTTTCGACGTATTGCTTGAGATTTACAATACGTCCGCGGGCTGCGGCAACCTGTTGCTGTAAATGATCGCGATTGTCTAGCAATAACTTTTGTTGATCGGTCGGCGCCCACAGGTCCTCTTCCATTTGAAACTTCAATAGTTTTGCCGAGCTCTCATCCAACTGATTGCGAAGGACGCCTTTTTCACGTTCCAATATATCCTTCACGGCCAGCCCTTGGTGAACCGCCAGATGCCGCTCAAAATAGGCGTCGAGCAATCTGTTGACGATAACCACTCCCGCTTCAGGGCTCCCAGTGTCGAGAGTCAATGAAATAATATCCGAGTCGCGGACGAGCTCCACCTTCAACTTTGCATTAATCGCCAGTTCAGTTTTCTCAAGAACTGTTAATCGTCGACGCAAACTGGACTGGACCATCGCCTCTTCGATCACACCAGTGAACTTGGAAATAATCTCTTTAACGCTCCGCTTGAACTTGCCAAAAGCGGTCGAGGGTGGGGGTGCTCGAAAGAAGTCTTCTCCCAAATCAGTGACGACATCGTGGACGAGGTCAGGGCTAGTGAGTATCTCAATCTCGTCATTGACGTCTTCAGCCCGCCGAGTGATAACCAGCGGGTCGTTACCCATCGTTGGCGGCGGGGCAAGTTCAGGCCCAAGTTTAAGGAAGAGTGAAGCGCTTACTTGGTATTCAACGCCTCGAACGATTACCAAGGCGAACATTGTCAGGCTAGTCAAGCAAACCATGCAGATTGACAGGAACCACCAACGCCTAACAAACGTTATGATAGGAATGAGTTCAGAAAGCAGAGAGGAAACACCGATCTGCGAAACTGAGGAATTATGGGATGGATCGTTCATAAGAAAAACCTTAGAAAACGAAACAAATGGTCTCTTACTGGCGGAGATGCATGAACGTAAGTATAATTTGATTCGCAATAGTACGGTACAAATGCGGTCTTTAACACTCGCTAAATTTGTATTTCTATCTTGAATAACCGACAGGACCGTCGCAGCAGAAAATGCCCGAAGGCGAGCATGCGGATTCTGATAATACATCGTGAACTCCCCTTTCCTGCCGACAACGGCGGACGCTTACGAGCGGCTCACGTGGCGCGTCATCTTGCAAATCACCATCAAGTGTCGCTCCTTAGCTTTGCAAACAATTGCGATATTGACTTGGCGGAATGTGGGAATTTCCAATCTATCGAATGTCTCTATACACCCCGTAAAGCCCCGTTGCTTCAACGACTGATTTCTGGTGTTCCCTCAGAAGTCACCAACTTCAACTGCCCAAAAATGCGAGCAGCCATCGCTGCTAGCGTTGCGAAATATGATCCGCAAGTGTTGTTGGTCAGCGAACCGGCGATGGCGCAGTACCTGAAGCCTTACAGGCAGCGAGTTTGCGTCATGGACTATTTAATGGTCCAAACACTCTCACTGCAGCGACTGGCGGCTATCTCGCACGGGTTCACTCGTCGGTTGTGGCAACTCCGTTGGCAACGATCCGTGGCCTATCATCGCACTATTGCCACCTTGTTTGATCTGTGCCTGGTGAACTCGCAAGAAGACCTCGATGACCTGAAGCAAAACAGTCCAGGTTGGCGTCGACTGGAGTTTTTTCCTAATGGCTTGGAACTGGAACAGTATCCTTTGCATTTGGCGACGCCAGTGCCGGGTACGATCATATATCCAGGGTCGGTAACCTACCTACCTAATCGTGACGCAGTAGCGTACATGATCGAGAAGATTTTGCCACGCGTTTTAGCCAGTGTGCGAGAAGTTCGTTTTATCGTAACGGGCGCTGTGCCAAATGATGGCACCGCACCGCAATGTCCGCACATCGAATATACAGGTCGCATTCCGGATGTGCGACTTTCGATAGCCAGTGCCTGGGCGTGCGTGGTGCCGTTGAGAAGCGGTGCCGGGGGCAGCCGATATAAAGTGCTTGAGACCATGTCGCTGGGCACGCCACTGGTTTCAACTCAAATCGGTGTTGAGGGTATTGAGTGCACGCATAATGTGGACGTATGTATTGCAGATGATCCCGACGAATTTGCAGATGCTGTAATTCGAGTACTGACGGATTCGACGTTGCGAGAAAAGCTGTCGATCCATGCCAGGCAGTTGATCCAAGAACGCTACGACTGGAACGTCTTAGGGCAGCGCCTCTCGAATGTCTTGGAGAGGCTCGTTGAGCAGAAGGTCGCTGGCGGCAATCGCATGTGAAGTGAGCGGTTGAGCAATTCTTTACGGCGAACCGACAGCCGAGGTCAGTCCCGTATTGTGGCTGACAAAAATGCCGAAGCTCCGCGAGAAGGGGAGGACTTTGTCGATGTACTGCTCGACAAATTGATTGACCTTCGCAATATGACTCTTGGGCACGTAGACGACATCGTAAGGTTTCAGTTGAATGTCCTGGCCTCCCTTACACTCGATAACGCTCTTCAAATCATAAACGCAGCAGGTACCGTCAGCTCGACGTACCATGACCTTTTCCTGGTCGGCTGTGTCCTTGAAACCGCCCGCCAGAATGATTGCGTTTAAAGTAGTGATCCGTCCCGCCAGTGCGACGCGACCCGGTGCGAATACCTCACCGCCAACGTAAATATTATTGCCTGAAAATGATTTGACGATGACAGTAATGTCGGGAGATTTGAGTTCTCCCGAATATCGCGACATCAATATTTGTCGCAGCATTTCAGGAGTGTTGCCGGCTGCGGGTACATCGCCAACTATTGGTAACGCGATCATGCCGTCGGGTCTAACGGTCATTTGCTGGTCGAGTTCCGTCGTGGTCCGGAACTTAATTTCTAAATTGTCGCCCGCCTCGATTAGGTAGTATCCTGATAAAGCGTCCCCGCCGCGGCGATTGGCCTGGGCGACGACCTGTCCGGTCACTTGTTCCAGTTGCGGGCTTGGTTGGGAATCGATGGCGATTGCGGAGGTGGGTTCGCCTTGCATAACTGGGATATTGGTCGACTTGACAGGTTCGTGCATTGCCACTGGCTGAACTTGCGATTCGCCGGCATTTGTACAATCGGCGAGCACTACTGGCGATTGGATATTTTGCAGCGGCTTCTGGACTTGAGTGTTTTGCTCGAACTTCAGGCGTTTGTCACGTTTTGCCAAAGCGCATCCCGAGGATAAAACCCCTATGACTGCTAAACAAAGATAGGTTTTGGGGCAGAACGCGTACATGGCACGTCATCGATTGAAAGGCGAGTGGACGGAGGCTTACCAATGGTAAGATGGTTATCGGGTGACGTTCGCAACGGTGGTAACGGAAAGACCGCGCGAGCGCACAATCCGTTGATCCGTTAAATTTTAACAGGCGAATTGCGGTAGCTGAGTGTTTCGGAACCAGTCGACATACTCGCGCAGACCCTGTTGGTAGGTAACCGAGGGGAACCAGTTAAACTTTGCCGCGCAGGCGATATCTGCGACTAGATAGTCTGGGTTTCCGGGACGATCTTGTCCATTAAACTGAATTTCAACGCGCTGGTCCCAATAATGGCAAGTCTCGCGCAGAACCTGTTCAACGGTCGTCGAGATTCCTGTCCCGCCGTTAACGACAAAATAGGGGCGCTCATCTTCAGCAATAGCGCATAGCAGTCTTGTACAATCCCCGACGTGGAGCCAGTCGCGGCATTCGCGCCCATGCCCCTCCATTACTAATTGAAGTGTGCCGCTCGCCAGTTTCTGACAAGTGTCCCACAGCAATTGCTTGCGAAGCTCTGGGCCATAAACGGAAAATAATCTTACGATGCTGGTTTTGACTCCAAAATTTTTTGAGTAGGATTCGCATAACAGTTCTGCCATGCGCTTGTGATACCCGTAGGGTGAGGAAGGACAGCTTGCCGCTTGCTCATCGATCGGCTGGTGGTGTCCTGCGCCGTAGACCGCTGCGCTTGAAACGAACACGACGCGAGTCTCGGGTGAGTTGCTGCGTACCCAGTCCAGTAATTCACAAGTAGTAGACACAGTACGTTGAAAGTCCTCCTCGGGGATCGCCATCGAGGGAGCAATCGAGTTTCCCCCGGCCAGGTGGAAAATTACATCTGGTTTTCCTGCTTTATGAAGAATGCGCTGTAAGTTCGCAAAGCTGACGTCTCCGTTGAGGCTGTAGTGAATTCCTAATCGGGCCAATTCAGCGCCTGAAAAAGTACCGTGGCCTAGTCCGTACACGGTCGCCTGCCAGGCGTTGCGACAATAACGACTGAGGTGCCTGCCTATGAAGCCATGGGCACCAGTAATTAAAACTGACTTCATCATCCGCCTTTTCAATTGAACAACGCTTTAAATGACCGACTTCATTCTAAAATATAAACTGCCAACAGAAATTTGTTGACTGAGCATTATATTCGGTAGATGATGTTGCAAGTAAAAGCGAATTTGAATCGCACTCATCGCCCGCTAAATTGGAGTGGCACATCATGCTTGGCTTTGACCACCCCGAGACGACAAAAACTTGGGATGCACTGTACTATAACAACTCGCATGCGATTCAATTCTATGATTCAGCTATCAATCGCATGCTCAAATTGTTAGACGCAAAACCAAGCGAAGTACTTTTGGATGCGGGTTGCGGGGCGGGCGTGCATGCCATCCGAGCGGCTGAACGAGGCTATCGCGTGGATGCGATCGATTTCTCGGAAGCTGCTTTGGAAGATGCAAAAAAACGAGCAGCGAGCGCTGGAGTGATCGATCGAGTTCACTTCATGCATGAAGATCTAACACGCTTAAGCTTTGCTGACAGTGCTTACTCGCGCATATTTTCGTGGGGAGTGCTTATTCACATTCCGAGAGTTGCCCACGCACTCGATGAGCTAGTACGCGTGTTGAGTCCAGGAGGTAGGCTGGCGCTTTACTTGTGTAACGCGAGTGCATTGCAATTTGGGCCGCGACGCATTGAAACTTGGCTTAAACCCAATCGGGCCAAGTGGAAGAATCTGGACTTCGGCTATGCGACGGAATTTGAGTTGCATGGTAATGCAATCTGGCTTTGGCACTTTCATCATCGAGTTTTGGATCGTTATTTGAGCCACCGCGGGCTCACTTTGGTTGCGCGAGATTCAGGTGAGTTTAGCGATCTGCACATTCGATTCCCCAAAGTGCTTGGCAGGCTTTGCTGGCGATTCAACAACCTGTGGTGTCTTAGCCGTTTGCCTTCACGCTTGGCTCAGATGAATCTTTCGGTTTACGAAAAGAGCGTTAAGAGCTGACGGCTTTCGGCTGCTATTTTACATCTCGCCCAGCGTCCCGCTGAACGCAGGCAACTTTTGGGTGCAAGTGTTCAAGCTAGTTCAGGATTTCATTGAGACAAGGTTGGCAAACTATGGGATCAGTGGCTGCGAGGGAACAGGTTTCAACTTGGCTTGTCGCTTATGCCAAGCGGACTCGAAGAGGACTTATCGCTGCAAGACACAGCAGATATTTTGGAGTTGCTTCGTGGGAGAGGCATCCCGTCCGAGCGCTAAAAACACAGAGAAGTCTTTTTGAGACTCTATTCCTCCGGCCAATTTCTCTTCCGCACAATTTCCCCTGTTCGCCAGAAAAATGACGCGATCAACTAAAGTGCACCGGTTTGGGTGACCGGTGCAGGTTAAGCGGCCGCGAAGTACAAATGACACGCCTTCCTGTGTCATGAGTGCTCGGACAAAGCTTGGCTTCTCCTACAACTGACTCGCTGTGAACAAGTTGACACCACGGCCGCGGAGGTCTTAGCAACCTCTGCAAAATGGCCACGGAGTGAAATCGCGTCGAATTGTCCACTCTCGGCCAATTCACAGGTAGGCCGACCGCGGCCAGTGGATTCACCTCCGCGCTTTGGACCAAACGCAACCTCTACTTATCGAACGTTGGCCGAAATGCGATACACCTAAATTATTCGGTAGCCCGAGAACTGTGGGCTCGCTTCGAACTCCCCAACGTCGAATTGCTGGTATACTTTGGTCGGGTATACTAAGCGAGGGTGCGACGAATCTAACCATCAAAGTTCAATTAAATGGGCATGAAACTCAGGCACTGTCAACATGTTGCATCCCGCAAGCTTGCATTGTTTCTCGTGCTGCTCACTGTGCTATTCACGTCCCATGCGAGCGGTCAACAAGAGTTCACGCCTGATGAATTGCTGTCTGGTTTTCGAGCGAACTGTGAATACTTCAAGAACGTTCGCATCACATACAAGGTGGGTGTTTAACGGACCTGGAATGCGAGTACGCAACGACCGCATAGATGAGAAGTATGTCTCAGTTGGGCAATTCTGGAGCGACGGACAGCGATTCGAAGTGAAGCAGAACCGGGAGAACGAATCTGATAGTTTTCCCATGGACGTGGCTTCAACAGGGAATCTCAACACCACATTCGAGAAAACCCACATCTACTGGTTTGACCCAGACGCAACGATAAGGTCACGATTCTGGCAGGGAATCAATGGTGGTGAAAAATCTGCTCGAATAGGTGGTGGTGGTCCTGAGAGATTTTTGAATTCGTTTGTTTTCCCTCCATTAGCATTTGCGTCGGATCGTTTGATGCAAAAAACACAGTGGCACCTCATTGATGACTTCTTTGCGTTACCGAAGCCCGGGTTTCAGGTCGTCCGATATGACAATGCGATGGTCTACCTCCGTCACGACACAAGGAAGGATTTTCCAACGAGACTAAAGGGAGATTTCAAGTCCGTTATACGGATTGAATCAGAGACCGACGTGAGCCGCGGTTTTCTGCCGATTCGAATGACATGGAAGTCCTTTCTTGAACGTGATGGCAAGACGTTCATTTCGGATACTGGTCCCTTTCGGGAATTGCGTGTTTCTCGTATCCAGAAAATCAACGGCGGTTTCTATCCGCTGACCGGCGAAGTAAGAACGTTTTTCTCTGACCCTGCTACTCCGGCAATGACGATTGAGGAATATGCGGCCGGCAAGCGAGTCGAAGATAAGTTGCTTTTACATGACAAACTCTTTTGGGAAGCAAAGGTCGAGGATAGAGTTGACCTCGCTCCGGAATTCGAAATCAAGTTTCCGGAGGGAACTTTACTCTATGACGAAACCGGTAAACGAATACAAGGAATGGTTGAAGTTAGAAGTCCAAAAACATTGCCCCCCTAGTTCTGGTTTCGCAAGTCCATCGCGGTTTCTGTGGTATCCATTCAACAGCAAGTGGGCTATACGGTACCGCCACTCCCGCAATCCAGACTTTCGCCCGACCCATATTTATTGCGCGATATAGCGACTTCGAGAGCCGAAATGGGTCGGTTGCCTGGACCGCCTGCTGCAGCCCAATCATTCTTCGCCGTAGCAGTCAAAACCACCGCAGTTTGGCAACTGGTTGCGGCGTCTGAATGATGGCGATTCTAGAATCTTGGAGGCCCGCGCAAGGCTGCGTTCATGACACAGGACGAACCGTCCTGAGTCACTTGCGCTCAAGTCAAACTCACGTCGGTGCAATCGCCCGAGCACAGGTCACGGCGGATAATTGCGCTAGACGTTCGTCAGTCTGAAGCGATTTCCATCGCCCGCCAACTCGCACCGGTTGGGCACGCCGTTGCAGCAGGTCGCATAAAAGTCGGCTCCGATAGAGGGTGACCGGTGCAAGAAGTGTAGAACATTTGTCCGCAAATGTTCATGGGCTGCATCATGGTTTAGCCCGCACTCAAATAGCGGTCTCGGTGACTGCTTTTAATTCAATTTTGAACCGCAGAGATTAGAAGACCGCAGAAGCGGAGTTGCACCGCGGTCTTCCTATCTCTGCGGTTCGAGTCAATTCAATGTTAGGTCCGGCGTTATTCGAGAGGATTCGCCGAACAGTTGGCTTTCATATTGCGTTTTGTGATAGACTATGACCATGACTACAACAACCTATCTCGATCGATTTCTTGAACCCATGACAGAGGCGTTGACACCCGAGGTCGCACGCGTCATTGCCAATCTTCGTATCGATCCAGAAACAGAAGCAGAGGTCCAGCGGCTACGCGAGAGAGCGAACGAGGGTACGCTAACGAGCGACGAGGTGGCCGCGTACAAGGACTTTGTCGAAGCGGCTGATGTGATCTCCATCATCCAATCCAAGGCTCGACGTTTCTTGTCTCGACACAGCTCCTAACATGGATTCGGCGACCAAAGACTTGGTTCGGCAGCGGGCGGATAACCGATGCGAGTATTGTCATCTCCCTCAGGATGCCACTCCGTTTCTCACTTTTCATATCGAACACGTGATCGCGAAACAGCACACGCCAGATGATGATAACCCAGACGATCTGAAACGCCTCGCACTTTCATGCGACCGTTGCAACCTCTTCAAAGGCCCCAACCTTTCAAGTATTGACCCCGACTCCGGTGAGATTGTCAACCTCTTCAATCCCCGCACGGACAACTGGAACGAACACTTTGAGATAAGCGGCGGCAAGATTGTTGGGCAAACGCCAAAGGGCCGCGCGACGGCTCGGCTTCTCAACATGAACGACAGTCGCCGGGTCGACCTCCGCGAGCAGTGGCTCGAAGAAGGTGGTCAGATTTAGCGCTACACTTGGCGACGCTCAATTAACCTCAACAGCGGGCAGAGTTTCGAGACCGAGCTTGTCAGTAGTGACGCTAATTGGAGCAGACCAAGCAAGTCTCCAAACTCGCACCGGTTTGGCACACCGGTGCGTGGTAGTGTTGAGCTATAATCGAATGCCTGCCCGGAACCTTCACGCTCATTCCTTTTGACTCTTCCATGCCATCAAATCCGTTACGTCCTAGGCGCATTGCACTGACCATCCATGCTTTGTTCGGTGGGGGTGCGGAACGAGTGATGAGCCAACTGGCGGCGCGATGGTCGGCGGCTGGCCATGAGGTTCACTTGGTCACCTGGTCAACGCCGGATACTGACCAATATTTAATCCCACCCGAAGTGCGACGTCATGGCTTGGGTTTGCTGTCAGCAAGTCAGAGCCGCTGGCGCGGTTTGCTTGCCAACGTGCGTCGAGTCCGAGTGCTGCGAAGCACCTTGCGAACAATTCAACCGGATCTGATTCTCAGCTTTTGCGATCAGATGAATATCGTCACCCTGCAAGCGGCTCGCAAGTTGCCGATCCCTGTGATCATTTCAGAGCATAGCAATCCTGCCAAGCAACAACTTAGTCGAATCTGGGAAGCGTGGCGAAGCCGCAACTATCCACGCTGCTCGGCGTGTGTGGTGCTTACCGAGGAAATCGCAGCGTATGCAAAGCGCTGGGTACCTGCCGAAAAAGTCCGTATTATACCCACGGTGATTGCACCGCCGGCTGAGCTTGCACCGTTGATGCGGTCTGATAGGTTGGTCTTGGCTGTCGGTCGACTCAGTCATGAAAAAGGCTTCGATCTGTTGATTGAAGCTTGGCGAAAAGTCCATCTTCAACTTCCAGGTTGGCAACTGCACATCGCTGGGGCTGGTGCAGTGCAAGCGGCCTTGAGCGAACGGGCTCATGATTTGCACTCAGTAAAGCTACTTGGTTGGATTCCTAATGCTTGGCCGCTTTATCAGCAAGCGACGATGTTTGTTTTGCCGAGTCGCTATGAAGGGTTTCCGGTTGCCCTGGTAGAAGCCCTCAGTCAAGGTTGCCCTTCCATTGCAACACGTTGCACCGAAGCTACTCAGCGCCCGCCGCTGTCCGAAGTATTACAACTCGTTGACACAGAATCAGCGGATCAAATTGCGGCTGCTATTTTGCAACTTGCACAGCATCCTGAGGAACGCAAGCAACTTTCCGCTGCAAGTATTCAAGCTAGCTCGGAGTTTCATTGGGATAAAGTTGGTGTGCTTTGGGACGAGTTGCTGACGGCTCGCTTGTAACTGGCCTGGGTTCGCTTCTTACGTGGTTCGCTTCTGCCGGATGCGACCTTGAAGCAACGTTTTGCGAAAATTTGGTTGCTGTCTATATAGAATAGAGGGACAGCGTCGTAGATAGATAACTCAGCAGATGCTGGCAGCATCTGCCACGAGCCAAGCACGCGTTAAATGTCAGGCGTATGTTCGCGGAAGCGGTAGCCGACGCCTCGGACGGTTTCGATCAAGTCCGCAAGGTCGCCCAGTTTGCGGCGGATTGCACGAATGTGGACATCGATGGTGCGTTCGAGCACGAGCGTATCTTCGCCTAGGGCGTTCTCTATCAGTTCACTGCGATCAAAGGCTCGTCCGCGTTGAGTAATCAATGTTTGCAACAACCGGAATTCGCTACGAGTCAACTCTAGTGGCACGTCGTTCAAGAAAGCTTGATGACGACGATTGTCGACTCGTACGCCGGAATGCTCGACGACATCATCTTTGGGTTCGTCTGCTTCGTTCGAAGTACGTCGACGGTGGAGGGCTCGAATGCGTTCCAGCAGAACTCTGATGCTATAAGGTTTTACGACATAATCGTCTGCGCCCGCCGAGAAGCCAACTAACTGATCGACTTCTTCCGTTCTGGCCGTCAACATTAAGATGCCCGCTGCGCTGGTGCTGGCATTCTTGCGAATTTGACGGCATACTTCGATTCCATCCATGCCAGGCAACATGACATCGAGGATCACTATATCGGGTTGCTTTTGACGAGCTTGTTCGAGCGCGTCGCGGCCATCGAACGCGCGAAACGTGTTAAAGCCTTCTTTTTGCAGATTGTAAAACAGGATGTCCGAAAGGGCTCGGTCGTCCTCAACAATCAATACACGGGGCTTTACCATAGTTTCGTTTGTTAACGTTTGAGGAGTAGCAATCACAGGTAGAGTCAGCCCATCATTTCGGGTGGCAAATGTCGGTGGCGTACAATCACGCCGCTAACCATGTAAACAACATCTTCGGCAACATTGGTTGCATGATCAGCAATACGCTCCAGGTGTCGAGCGGCTGAAAAACAGTGCAGCGCGGCAGGAACCCATTCCGGATATTCTTGCATGATCACTGACAACTGGTCGATGACTCGAACGTTGAGCGAGTCGACGGCGTCATCGCGACCGATTACTTGCGATGCCAGATCGACATTCAAATTGACAAACGCATTCAATCCGTCGCGAACCATGGCGGTGGTCAGTTCAACCATCTCGCCAATCAAGACTGGAATCGGAAAATCGGTGACATCCGTCAAATTGTAGGCGCGCTCCGCAACGTTGCAGGCCAAGTCGGCCATGCGTTCTAAGTCGTTGTTAATTTTCATCATCGTCGTAATTCGCCGCAGGTCGGTCGCGACCGGCTGGTGAAGCGCTAGCATCTTCAAGCATTCTTCTTCAATCTGAACTTCTATCCGATCGATTTCAGTATCGCGGTCGATAACTTGTTGAGCCTTATCGCGGCGACGTTCCATCAGCGCCCCTACTGAGGCGACGATCATCTCCTCGACTTGGCCTGAAAGTGCCAAAAGTCGGTGGTACGCTTCTTCCAAATCATGCTGTAAATGCCTGGACATGGACTCTTTCCTAAACAACTTGCGGACGGTGGAAAGATCTCTTTTAGCACGTTCGTCCGAAGTTCGGAAGAAGTTTAGCCCAGTCGTGACATCATTTATGGCCTAGAAGTGCACGAAAAGCTACCGAAAGTCGATGAAGATTGCGTGAAGTTTGCTGAGGTAGGATGGGACCATTTGTCCCGTCCGTCAGTTTCTTCGCTTCGTCACTTAAGAACCAAAACCAGGAATCAAACACTCGGGACAAATCGCTCGGGACAACGGTCCCAAGCTACAGCGGTAAGTGCACTTCGAAACG
>JANODD010000151.1:0-2710 GCA_031412515.1 Planctomycetia bacterium
CGATGTCAGACCGGCTATACTTCAATCCATATAGCCTGGATGCGGAAAAACCTGGGAACAAAACGATGGACCAAAGTCCTCAATAGACTCGATTTTCAATGGATGGCCAATCCCTTCGGACTTGGTCATCGTCAGCGTTCTTCGCTAGAAACAAATGACCACAAAGGACGAAATTGCTTCACCTGCTTCGGTCTGAGTGTTGAGCTTCTTCGATAAAGAAAGATGCTTCGGTCGCTACTTCGATAACGCGTGTTAATTTGACTAACGTAGTCATTCAAGCTCGATTGGCATTGGAACGATGGTGAAGAGATCGCTTGCAGTTCCAACGCTTCGAGAATTCCGTGCAAGTGTTGTTGGCATTGGAACGATTATTGTCTTGCAACCAGACAACCGGCGGCTTCAAAGGCGCACTTCATCGCACGCTGCTGGCTGGGCTAGCATTGGAACGATTTCCGAACCCAGCCGCCATGTCCAACCCATTGGAACGTCTTGAAAAACCAAATTCGGTTTGAATGACAACCTCCGATGCGGTACACTACTTCTTCGCGGAACTCCAACGAGCCGCGAAGAACAAAGCAATGCATCGGAGTCGCCGGTTTTGTCCTACTTACTAGACAGTCATCCCCGGCGACCGCGATGATTGCGGTCGTTCGTCGACAAACAGGAGCAACATTGAATGAGGCTACCCATCCGATTTGACCCAAGCAAGTCGGTTCGACAGAATCTGACAGACTACGCCAACAAGAATTTTTCACACATGCTGTTTCTTGGCGGTATAGTCACTTGGCTAGCCCTGTATGTGAAAGACTGGTTGGGCTACACCGCAGGCGACACTCAAGTCATCAAGTTCATGATCGGCCCCGCGATTGGAGTCCTTTGGTTGATTCATATGTCAGCCTTTGATGCCGCAACGGGACAGGCAAGAATTGAAAACAAGATTGACCCGCTGCTGCTGAAAATGCGTAACCTTAAAGATCTTGCTGGCGCAGCACGCAGTGTATGTTGGCTCTTAAAGGGAATCGGCCCAACGGAGGATGTAACTGTCGACTTCTTTGGACACAACTTGACCCATGCGAAGGACTACATAGACGATATTGTTTTTGCCGCCGCAAATGCCAAGAAATTGAACCTGCGATTGCTTATGATAGACCCCGATGTCGATCCGAATTCAAAGCCGCAGTATTTTTTTCAAACTGCAGCTCTTGGAAAATCGTCCCTGACTGACATTGAAGCTAAGTTGAAACAGAGGTCTCATGAGGCGAAAGCACTGGTAGCTGATATCGTTGTCAAGGGATATCGTGAATATCCGTATATCGGCGGATTTCGTGTCTACATTCCATCGCGCGAAACTAGTTACTACTTCGTTTCATTCGTTGGCGTGCGTCAGGATACAGGTCAGCATGGATGGTATGACAAATACATTTCAGCCAGAGTGCTTGGGAAGCGTGGGCAACCAAAAAGGGATTCTTGTCCGCCGATTAACTACTTGGCCGCTGAACTTTACACTGGCCTTTTCGACTATGTATTTGACGACGCTAACACGAAGGAACTCGCACATTTGAACAACTATCCGACCGAAACCGTGTTTCAAAGGCCCTCCGTAATGTGATCGACGAACAAAGAAATGCACGGGAGTTGCGGACTGCGCGTTTCCTGATGGTCAGTTCTCTCGCCGCAACCCCGTGATTTCAAGCGTTCCCGCTGTTCAAACGCACACCGCGATTCACCTTTCGGCACTCTGTTGGGAAAAGAAAGCAAGAGTCTACATGTCAGATCAACCGACCCTCAAAAGTGCAGTTACATGGCCCCAACTTATCGCAATTGCTTCAAGCGCAGCGCTTGCATCGGTGCTCGTAACTATGGTCACCCTTTACACAGCCCAGACCAAAGTTGTAAAGGATCAAATTGCGGAAATGCTCGCGACCGCAAAACGCGATGTCGAGGAAATCGCAAGTATGAAAAATGGAACACTTCTCGAAGTCCAGACGATTCGGTCTGCTTTAATGTTCGATGGAGCCGTCCACGAAGCGGGGTCGAGCTTCATTCCGGTTATCCCTATACCCGTAGCACCTGCGCCAAATTGGGAGGTTGTTTATCCTCCAGAAGACGGCAAGTCGTTTATCGGAGGTTGGATTAGTTTCAACAAAGGCACCGAGGCAGACGAGTCATTAGAATTAAACAAATCTCAAGGTGGACTTCACTATTTAACGGTGGCAGTTCGGGATGGCAAACTAGTACTCAAAGCATCGAATCCGCCAGCGAGTGCCAAAATAGTAAATGTCACAATCACTGCACTTCAAAAGAAGTGTCGGTGAGTAAAGCGGTATCGTTGAGATTATCGCGCGGTCGCATAGGCAAAACTTAGTTGTGCCTTCGATTACCTAACGACTATACTCCTAGCCGTGTTGCTGGGTGCCGAAAAACATCGGGAACTAGGCAATGCACCGGAGCCGCCGGTCGTGTCCAACTTACTAACCAAATCAATCACGGCGGCCGCGGTGATTGCAAACGTTCGTGCTGCTACCAATGCTCGCCGTTGCTTGTTGGCGTTTTAACGCTGCAGGCGTTGAACAATATAGCCCAGGGTCGCGCAGCGCACCCTGGGTCGTTCGTGAATTTGAATCTGCGACGAGCGGTTCGGCGACCATTTGCTTTCGCGCAACCGAGTCGCAACTTCACTGATGTTGCGACATCGAATGAGATCAGTTTG
>JANODD010000152.1:0-51777 GCA_031412515.1 Planctomycetia bacterium
ATATCATCAGAAGTCATCGACTCGAATCCTAAAAAGTCGCTCTTTGTGAGGCTAGTGCTTCGTGTGGCTAGTGCTTCGTCCAACTTTAATTTTGAGGTCGTAGATATGAGCCGTCGGCGCTAGCCCCGGGTGAACGAAGTAATTTACTCGAAGTAACTTAATAACAATCTAAGACCAACGATTTGCGGTCGACAGCATAACGTTGGACGAACTTTTCATCTTGCACGACAACCACTTCGCTCACCCGCGGCTAGCGCCGTCGGCTCACTGACGTTGATCCCAAAATTTACTCCGGACAAAGCATTAGTTTCATGATCTTTCGAGCATCTAAGCACAGCAGAAGTAAATTATTATAACAAATTCAGCGAAAACGCAATGTGCCTGTTGATACTGATTCTCAATTGTGATAAAAAGGGAGTCGACGCAGCAAGCGAATGGAGCGGTTCGTTGAAGCGAACTAAGCACCTCAGCCAGCCATGTTTCAATCCGCCACCGAGAGTCATGTCGAATTCTCGGGGCTTTCCATGGTCTTGAGGATTTTGAAAATGCTTTGCGCTAGTTCAGTTTCTACACGTCGTGGCTTTACCCTCGTCGAGCTGTTGGTGGTTATCGCCATCATCGGAATTCTTGTCGCGTTACTTCTTCCGGCTGTTCAAGCCGCACGAGAAGCGGCCCGTCGAATGCAGTGTGCGAACAATCTCAAACAGATTGGCTTGGCCATGCACATGCATATCGACACCCGGAAATCACTGCCAGCCAATGGCAACTACACTTGGAACGGAGCCACGGTAACAACTCAGAACGCTTGGTCCGCAACCGCCCGAATTCTTCCCTACATCGAACAAGAGAACCTGTTCCGAGGAATCGACTTCTCGGTTGGTTACAACAGTCAACCTGGCATTTCCTCCAAGCGTGTGGCAACATTTATGTGCCCATCGGAGATCAATGATCGAGGATATGGAACAGACGCAACCTTCGGCAACAAGCACTGGCCGCTCAACTACGTCCTCAACAATGGAACGTGGACTGTGATTACAAATAAATCAGCCGGTAAGCGAACTGGCGACGGCGCCTTCGGACCTAACTGCGGACGACGCCCAGCGGAATTCACGGACGGATTGAGCAATACGCTGGCCGTCGCAGAAGTGAAAGCGTTCACCAATCGCGTTAGCGGTGCCAGCAATGCAACGACTTTCGCGACCCCGCCGCAAACCCCAACCGTCCCCCTTTCCTTTCCGCTGGCAACGTTCAATCCGAGTTCATTCACTCACGTAGAATGGGTTGATGGCAAGGTTCACGAGACCGGCTTTACGACCGTTTTCACGCCTAACACCCAAGTCGCGTTTAGAAATGGTGATGTTCTTTATGATGTCGACTTGGTTTCAGCGACGGAATCCAATCTCGGGGATACTTATGCCGCAGTAACGTCGCGCAGTTATCACGCCGGAGGCGTGAATACGTTATTGATGGACGGCTCGGTCCATTTTGTGGGCAACAGTATTAATTTGACTATATGGCGAGCGTTTGGAACGCGTTCAGGCGGAGAAGTCGCTTCGCTGGATCAGTAGTTTTAGATCAGTTACTGCTGGCAGCATCTACTCGTCACGGATGCTGCCAGTTATCAGTAAAGTATTTTGACAGAAAGATTGATGACAGGAAAATTGAGAAGCAATTTTCCTGTTAGTAATTTTCCTGTCAGAAGTGAGTTAGGCTACATCGCTTTCTATCGAATGGGACGCAGTGTCGATTGACCGGATTTTGCGGGAGTAGAAACCAGCTTTGCTTGGGCCAGCATGCTATCTACAAGTGGTTTGACGGTATTTGATGGTAAAGCGTAAGAGGTGACTCGGCCTGCACGCGCGATATTAATACCTACAACTTTGCCATCCAAATTCACCAGTGGCCCACCGCAATCTTGAGGTTCAAGTACTGTGTCATGCGAGAACACGGTGTTGAAACCGGTTGAACGAGCGCTGACTCGACCATTGACTTCCATCTCAGTCTTATCAAGTAATTCGTCCGTCAGGTCCATCAGTCTTGCTTCCACTTCGAATCGCCGTTCAGCGCGATCCACTCCAATACGAAGGTACTCTCCAGCTCGATTCGCCCCGACCTTTCCGATCTCGTCAATAATCGAATCACGACTGAAGAGTGTTTTACCGTTCACGGAGTACAAGGTATCGCCCACTTTGATACCGGCTTCGTCGGCGCCGCTTCCCGGTAGAACCATGGTGACGGCTCCTCCGCCGCGGCTTGTTTCCAACGTCACGCCGAGTCTAGTAGGTTTCGGGTCAATGTTCTGGACTCCGGCACTAATGACGCCGACAGCAATCGGAGTTCTTTTTAGATCGGTCGTTGCGAGCCATTTGCCGCGTTCAGGAGTTGAGTTACTGTCCCAGGTTATCGCGGTGAGTTTTGTTTCCGGAATATGGACAAGCGCTAAGTCGTTGTCTTGTATTCGATTGACAACGGATGCAACAAATTCCTGTCCGTCATAGGTTTGGCATGTTATTTCACCGCTTCGGGGTAGTTGGCTTGCCTTGGTAACGATCCAACCATCGCTATCAACGATCGCTCCTAAGGCGACTTGTTCACCACCATACATGAATCGAACAGTACTTTTCCAGCTATCGCCAAGCGCCCCATCAAAGGCTTTCAGCATTCCGAAACTGGACCGTAGGTTGCTTCGTTTCATGTGGCCCGAAGATGTATCCGGCCGGAACGACCGACGACTTGGTTCCTGAATTAAGCGGGAACTGCTAGCAGGCACAGTTGCAGAAGCGAAGTTAGAGTAAGCAAGAAACTCAAACTCAGACGTAGTTCGATCGATGAAATAACTTGAAAAAGAGGTTGCAAACAGGCTGACCGAAATTACGAGTGTGCAAATTAGGCGAGTAGTCACAGCGATAATAACTTTCTAGCAAAGTAGTCCTGGCCGAGATTGCTTTATAGACTCCATTCTAATCAGGCTCCATGTGGTTGTGTTACTCGCCGCAACGATCCTATTGCAGCTTGTCGGCAAGATCAGCCGAAACGCGCTAGCGTCCGGCTTTTGCCGCGTGAACCGCGTGCTAGCGAGAGCGTCCCGCTTAGGAGTTTGAACTGAAGCTGGTCATTATGGCGGTATAGTCTTATCAGCCGGAAGGCGTTAGCCTCCGGTTGTGTATTGAACCGGAGGCTAACGCCTTCCGGCTGATAATTCACCTGTAAATCCGCGTTTTCAAGTTCATTCCTAAGCGGGACGCCCTCTAGCGCACTGCGGCTGATCCTAAAACTAAATCCTTACAAAGCATTAGTCTTCGACTCCAACTACCAGTGGAAATCTCAATGAAGCTCCATCGCGTACTATTTCAATAAACACGCTATCACCGGGCAACGTTTGCTCGACCGCCGCCTGCAAGTCTGAAAACGTTTTTACTTTCACATTATCGAAGCTTCGAATTACATCGCCGGCAACAATACCGGCAAGTTCAGCGGGGCTGTCCGCTCGTACTTCTGCAACAATTGCTTCGGAGTTTGCACCGGCAGCAGAATTTTTGAGTCCAACGACGCCGATCATGGGTTTGAAGCCAGGCAAAACACCCCAAGCTTCGCTTTTCTTCAGTTTCTCGGCACCCAATTCAAATACTTCGATCGGGACGTGCATGTTGTCCTCCATGTCAGTTCCGATGCGCGAGTGGATGCCAATCAATTTGCCTTCTAAAGTGAACAGCGGTCCGCCGCTATCGCCACCGATCAAGGTGCAATCGGTAAAAAGCGTGTTTGCCGGATCGCGGCCTTTTATTGAAAGTATTCGCCCTACACGGATGACGCTTCCACGTTTTTGTTGCCAGCCACCTGGGTGACCTGCTGCAATACACCACTGACCTACTTCTAAACTCTTGCTATTACCGCGAGTTGCATGCGGCCAAGGGGTGCTTCGCGGGGTTTTGATTTTAATTAGCCCGGCATCGTTATTCCGATCCATACCCAACGTTATCGCTTCAATGCGTGTGCCGTCACTGAATCGTACCCAAGCTTGTCGTCCAGGCTTTCCAGCGACGTGAGCCGCCGTAAAGATGTATCCATCGCCTGAAATAATCACTCCACTACCCTGAGCGGAACCTTGTTGCACGTTGACGGTGACTTTATCAATAACTGATGCCACTTTCGCTTGCTGTTCATCCAGAGCTCGCAGCTCAGACAAATTTCCTGGTACGAAACCTTTGAAAACTTGCTTCAACCGCGAGTCAAGCGCGACAAACGTCGCCCCCACAACTTCCGAAGATGAAGAGTTAGAGTTAACAAGTGGCTTTCCAGCGGTTCGCGATGGCCCGAGAGACGATGAAGTCTGTTGAGGTGGGACCTGTTGAGGCACAACTCGTTCGAGCGGGGCACCCTGAACTGAAGGAGCCAGCTGTGGCGTTGGCGAATTTTGCTGCGGCGGATAGACCAGTTGAGGCTGCGGTCCCGAAAAATCCTGACCAACCGCAGACACCGAACACAAACTAATCAGTAAAACTGCAAAACATTTACTCACCGTCAGTTTTTTCAATTCGGCTACTGGCAATATGCTTTTCATACGTTTCTTGAATCGAAATGCCAGCATCAGTTAATCCTGCCAAAAGTTGAGGTCGAACTTTACCGATTGTAACTGCTTGAGCAAAACCGTGAACAAAACGATTATTCGTAGTTCGACGACAAAATAAAAGCCTTAAGCAAATCGAAATTCGCTATTCGGCGAAAATGATCCCCCACTTCTGTGAAATAGTAACGAGTTTGCCGGTCGAAACCGCCTGTCTGGATGCCTTTGGCGAACAAAATTACATGCTGTCAAACGTTTTCCTCAAGTTCCTCCGAGCCTTGACAGTTACGGTCTGACAAGGTGTTAGGTGGGGTATGCTTCCAGCTTGCCGCATGAGAACTGAAGCATCCAACTGAAGCGAGTAGCCTAAACGACTATCCATCCAACTCGCCGTTAACGCCCATTTGATGGAAAAAGTGTTCCACGGTGTGCTGATTTTCCAGAAGCCAGTCGATCGATGGCTCATTCGCCAGCGCTTTTTTAAGCACTTTCACAGTCGCTTCGCGGTGGATTTCAAAGAGGGCTTTGTGGTCGATTTTCTTGAGTTCAGCGACGCTTGGGTCGAGCCACACCGAATAGATGATGCCGAGTTCATTGGCTTTCGATTTGTCGATGATGCCTTCACGCACTGCGTCGAGAACTCCGTGGGCGATTCCAGCTTGAACGGTACCCATAAGGATATTGGTGTACCGCGAGCTCGAAACAGTCACCTTGGAAACCATCAATGTGGCAGGTTTGACTTGGACGTCGCTGTTGAGAATAGCGAAAACGCGGGTGTGCCCTTTGACTTGATCGCCCAAAAGCGTCGCCAGCGCCGTTCCAACGGGCCCGTCAAGTTCACCGATTGCGATCTCGGGCTCGGCACAGAGATACGCTTCGCTGCCCTCAACCAACGCTTCCGCAGTTCTCATTCCGATTCGCATTATCAATTGTTCCTTTGAGGTTTATAAGTGGTCTGAATGGCCGACTCATGTTTTGAAGGCATTCTATTGTTATGTGTCGAGTTGGTGTAGCGGAGTGCCGACGTAGGATGGGACCAATTGTCCCGTCCGTCAAGTTTCCCGGCTTCTTCGGTTTAAAGCTCTAAATCTTCGTTCGACCGAACACACAGAACGCTCGGGATAATGGTCCCAAGCTACGGACTTGGCAAATTTCGGTACAATCTGCCGACTTCAAACAAAAATTTGTTCTTCGGAGCCGATGCGGGTGTGGACTAAGCGAATACCTTTCAAAGTTGATATTGCCGGCGTGATCGAAATCATGGGCTCGTCGCTGTACAGTCGGCCTGACACGCCGATTCGCGAGCTGATTCAGAACGCTCACGACGCCATCATGCGCCGACGGAACCGGGATTTAGACTACCAGGGTCGCATCGATATTGAACAAGACGCCCAGCGCAACACGCTCAGCTTTACCGACGACGGAATCGGATTGTCGCCTGACGAAGCGGAAGAGTACCTCGGAACACTTGGCATCGGAATCACAGGTTTACTCAAAGGCCGCGGCAGCGATGAAGCGCGCGCCACCGTCATCGGTTCAGGCGATCAATTAATCGGCCAGTTTGGAATCGGACTGTTCAGCTCCTTCATGCTGGCCAATCGCCTAGTTGTGGAAAGCCGACGAGCGGATCACGAAGAAGGTATCCGCTGGTCCGCAGGTGCAGGGACGGATATCGAACTATCGAGTTCCACGCGCGAGCAAGCTGGAACAACGGTCACGCTGTTTCTAAAGCCCGAATGTCAAGCGCTGGCGGAAAATTCGGAGATGCTGGAAGCGGCAATCAAAAATTTTGCTGACTTCATTCAGATACCCATTTATGTGAATCGTGCTCCCGCGAGAAGCAATCTGATCAATGTGGCATGGTTCAGCCCCACGCCGGATCCTGAATCGATTGAGTTGGATTTGTCGAGCTACTTTCATGAATCGCCGCTCGACGTCATTCCTATCCACATCACTCAGCCCGTTCATGTCGAAGGTGCGCTTTACATCTCGCCCCAGCGTACTCCCGGTTTCTCAGATGATGCCGTCGTTGCCGCCACGATTCGGCGGATGGTTATCTCGCGCCGAATTCAAGACCTTCTGCCTCCTTGGGCCTCGTTCTTACGCGGCATCCTGGAACTGCCCGATTGCTCGCCGACTGCTAGTCGTGAGGATCTGGTGCGCGATGGAAAATTCCTGGCGGTTCGCATTGCTGTTCAGGAACAGATCTATGCGCACTTTCGTGACCTCGCCGATGAACACCCGCAGCGTTTGGAAGCGATCATTAATTGGCACCGCTTCACCATCGCAGGCTCCGCGCTCGAGGAAGAACCGCTGCGGCAATTACTCAAAGGTTGCTATCGATTCTCGACGACCCGCGGCGATCTCACTTTCGAACAGATCATTGCCAAGAGCAAATCCGATCCGCTGGTCGAAATGGATGCTGACAATGTCATTTGGTACAATGCGGATAGGCGTCAAGAACGCTGGCTGAACGAAGTCTTCAGCGGCAATCAGGCTCTGTGCGTTCATGCACTGCGCAGCTTTGAAGAGTCTTTACTCGCCGCAATGATAGCCGATCTGCAAGAGCGCGAAGTTGACTTGCGCATTGCCAGTCCATCGTCGCCGAACTTCGGTACGACCGTACTGGGCATCAAGCGGTTAGAAGATGCCCCAGAGGAATGGCTCGAGTTCTTAGGTGGCACGAGTGCTCGTGTCATGATCGCCGACTTCCGCGGAACACAACCTGTTATGGCGTTCTTGAATGAGCGCTATGAACTTTCAAAGACCTTTGAAGGTTTGAAAAAGGATGGTGACATACCCCCGGGTTTTCAGCGGCTCATTGATGCCCACTTTCGTCAAGCGCCCGCTGACAAGAACGAAGTTATCCTTAACCGTCAAAACAGCCTCGTCGAACGTGCTCTGGCTAAAGGCACCAGCAGTCCTCTTGCCAATGTCGTGCGCCTGGTTGTGCACGCTGCCCTTCACTCAGCGGGTGCGACTTTAGATGCGTCCGTTCAAGAAATTCAGAAAGAGGACTTGGATTGGATTGCGCGGGCTCTGTGGGAATCACCGTAGGATGGGACTCCAGTCCCGTCCGCGTAGCCTACGTAGCCTAGGCTTCCAGCCTGGGATGACTGAAAGTCGGTAGTGGAATGCGTCAAGCATTTCGTGCATGCAACTTTGGCCCGCAATATCAACTCCCGAAAGCCTTGACGGCTTCCGCTACTGCGTTTGTTCACGACTTTCCGACAGCCCAGCTTCCAGCCTGGGATGACTGAAAGTCGGTAGCGGAATGCGTCAAGCATTTCGTTCATGCGACTTTGCGCCCGCAAGTTCAATCTCCGAAAGCCTTGACGGCTTCCGCTACGGTATTCATCCAAAACTTTTCGCCCTGCCAGCTTCCAGCCTGGGATAACGTTCACTTCCTGATTCCAGACGGGATCCACTCGGATGCGATCAACCCAGCAAGGATGCCTAGGCTTCGAGTCACCTAGGCTACTCTAGGTTAATTTCTCTTCAAGAACTTTGACAAAAACATCTCTGAGGATTCTTGTGGTAGCTTTCTTGGTGCGTGCGACAGGCTATTATGACGGATACCTCAGCGGACACTCTGTCAACACATCGCAACCCAACTGATCTAAATCCAATGAAGGGAAGAGCCAATCGATGAGTGAAATTGATGAACAGCTTAAACAAGAATTGGATCGTTTTCGTGAGGACTTCACTAATTTACGGCGTGAAGTCGGCAAAGTGATTGTGGGCCAAGATAAAATTGTTGAAGGTGTATTAATGGGTTTGATTTCGGGCGGTCACATACTGCTCGAAGGTGTTCCAGGTTTGGGCAAGACTCTGCTCGTTCGTACCTTAGCCAGTGTTTTGCATGCGAAGTTCTCTCGCATTCAATTCACGCCCGACTTGATGCCTGCGGATATCATCGGAACCAACGTGATGATTGATTCGCAAGGAGGCGGAGCACGATCATTCCAGTTCGAGCGTGGTCCAGTCTTTTCAAACATTCTGCTCGCTGACGAAATCAATCGTGCGACGCCAAAGACACAGTCCGCGTTGCTTGAAGCGATGCAAGAGAAAAGTGTCACAGTAGGTGGTATCTCGCACAAGCTCGACGGTCTCTTTTTTGTGATGGCCACACAAAACCCGCTGGAAATGGAAGGAACTTATCCACTACCGGAAGCCCAGCTTGATCGTTTCTTCTTCAAACTACTCGTGCCCTTTCCGTCGACTCAAGATATCGAGATGATTCTCAATCGAACCACCGACGTCGATAGCCCAGAGGCCAATCGTTTGATGGAACCAGATCGAATTATCGAGATGAGTCGACTGGCGCGGCGAATTCCGATCAGCGACGAAGTGCGTCGCTTTGCCATTCATACAGTCATGGGTTCACACCCTGATCACGAACTGGCTAGTCCGATGACCAAAAAGTTTGTCCGCTACGGTTCAAGCCCACGCGGTGCACAAGCCGTCATCTTGGCCGCCAAGATCCATGCAATTCTCGATAACCGTTATCATGTTGCCACCGACGATATTCGTGCGGTCGCCACAAATTGTTTAAGACATCGCATTCTGCTGAACTTTGAAGGGCAGGCGGAAGATGTGAAGACGGATGACATTGTCCAGAACATTTTGCAAAACATTGGCAAACGACAAGCCGCTTAGCAAAAAGAAACGGACTTTCAGCGGGTTCATTAGCCGGTAGGCCTTTGAGAGCGTTCCGTTCAAGAGATTGGATCGAGTTGAACGTTCCGGCGGTGTGGTCCTATGAGCCGGAAGGCGTTAGCCTCCGGTTGAAGACAAAACCGGAGGCTAATGCCTTCCGGCTGATGAGACAATACTACCGGAGGCTAGCGCTTTCCGGCTAATGAATCCCGGCAATTAATGTTTCTCAGTTTTGCAGGCTTGTCGCATGTCCCTATTCGACTCTGAATTTCTAAAGCGATTGGAATATCTGTCGTTGGTTTCGAAGCGTATGTTTCGAGGTCAATTGCTGGCCCAGCGACGTACGAAGCAGATGGGCGGCGGCATTGAATTCGCCGATCACCGCGAATACGCTCACGGCGATGATCTTCGCTATCTGGATTGGAACGTGTTCGCGCGCTATGGCGATCTGCTGCTAAAACGTTTTCAAGAAGAACAAGATCTGCACGTCTATATTCTGCTGGACGCCTCGCCAAGTATGAATGTGGGCACGCCGTCGACGAAATTTGATTACGCGCGGCGGGTGGCGGCGGCACTGGCGTACATCGCGCTGGCTGACCTGGATCGAGTTGGCATTTATGCTTATTCGAACGAATTGATTGACGAAATGCCCATGACCCGTGGAAAAGATCGGGTCTTGTCGGTGCTCCGATTTCTCGACAATCTTGAAACAAGTGGAACACGAACCGATCTTGGCCGGGTGGTGAAGGGACTGGTCAATCGAGCTCAACGAGCTGGCGTCGTGGTCATCATTAGCGACTTGTTCGATCAAGATGGCTTCAAGCAAGGTGTAGATCTACTGCGACACCGTCGATTTGAACCGCACGTTGTCCAGTTGCATACGGCCGAAGAGGCTCAGCCGAAAATGCTTGGCGACATCGAATTGCAAGAAGTCGAAACCGGCGATCTTCGAAAGTTGACGATCACCGAACGCAAACTGAAACAATACGCGGAACTGTTTCAAGCGTTTCTTGGCGAGATTGATGGCTACTGCCGGACCTATTCATTATCCAACACTCGCACCACTATTGATCTGCCCTTCGACGAACTGATCTTGCGCATGATGCGCGCCGCAGGAGGAGTCGGTTAACTTTGAACATACTCGAGTTCGCAAATCCGATCGGTTGGTGGTGGGCGGCGTTGGCCTTGCCAATCATTGGTTTTTACATATTAAAAGTTCGCTTGCGTCGCCAACCCGTCAGCACCATGTTGTTTTGGGACAAAGTGTTCGACGAAAAGAAACCGCGAGCGTGGTGGCAGCAACTCCGTCACTGGTTGTCGCTGCTTCTGCAACTCGCTTTGCTGCTCTTACTCGTCGCTGCACTTGTCGATCCGCTTTGGAGTTGGCAGAAGAACCAGCGCCGGAAGCTGGTTTTGGTCGTAGATAACTCTGCTAGCATGGCGGCAGTTGAAGCTGGACAAAGTCGCTTTGCCAAAGCCAAGCTCACCGCGGCCGCACTCGCCCGTTCGCTACGAGTCGGTGATGAAATGGCAATTCTGACCGCTGGAGGAAATTCAACTGTTGCAATCGGGCTGACAGGCCACGTACGGTCACTGCTCGAAGCGATCGACCGGATAGAACTAACCGATGCACCGAACTCGCTGGTGGCGGCGGTGCAAATGGCCAAGCGATTGGTTCCCCCTTCAAAACAATCCAAGCTGATGTTGCTGACCGACGGTTGCGATCCAGCGATCGAGGACTTGCAAAAAGACGAGTCAATTACCCTGTACGGTTTCGGTACGCCTCAAGACAATCTGGCCATTACGCAGTTTCAAGTTCGACGCAGTTTGCTGGACGCGATCGGCTACCAAGTCTTGGTCGAAGTTAGCAATCTCGGCGCTAATGCTCAAAAGTGCCGACTGGAATTGAATCTTGAAGATGCATTAGTGGATGTGGTGCCGATTGAGCTGGAACCGGGAGCTTCTAAGACATTGAATCTCGATCACGCTTCTGCAACCGGCGGTCGGTTGGTTGCAAAGATCGATGACACCGATGGGATCGCCGTCGATAATGTTGCCCTGGCGGTTTTGCCCACGCGGCGTAAGATGCCAATTACCCTTGCCACTGCGGGCAGCATCTTTCTTAAAAGCGTACTCGAATCCATTCCGCTGGTTGATTTGACCATCGTCGAAGCGTTGCCCGAGAATTGGAAACCAGGCCGGGACAGTATTTTGGTTTTGCACCAGAAAGTGCCAGAAAAACTTCCCCCTGGAAAGCTGCTGGTCATTAACCCTCGCAATAATTGCGATTTGTGGACGGCAGGTGAACCGATCGAAACGCCGCTGGTGAGCACGGTCGATGAGTCCTCGCCCGTGACGCAACATGTGCGCTTGACGAATGTTCTATTCCCTGACGCTCGCATCTTGTCGTTCACGGGCCAGAGTAAAGCGTTGATCAAAACGCCACTCGACGAACCGCTACTGAGTTACATTCGTCGACCGGGTGGAGATGTGCTGGTGTTAAACGTTGACCTTGATCTTGGCGACCTTCCCCTTCGTATCGCCTTCCCTGTCTTGATGAAGAATGCGGTGGAATGGTTTCAAGGTAATCAAGGAGAATTGCAGCCCGCCCTGGCGACTGGTCAAGCAGCGACTATTCAATTGCCAAGCGTCAGTCAGCCTGCAGGAAAGCGCGCCTCACGCACTGTAGAAAACGATGCACTAAAGGAAGATTCAAAGGCTGAACCAAAATCAGATGCAACGGATTCAATCGAAATTGTTAAAGCGGACAAAACAGAAACATCGACCGAAGATTTCATGCTGCATAGTCCCGCTGGCGGGCTGACTCCGCTCGCTCGCGATGAATCGACGGCTGTGCTTTCGATGCTGAATTACTGCGGTTTGTGGACGATCGGAACAGATGAAGCTCTTCGAATCGATCCATGGGCGAACGAGGAACCTGGAACAGATAAGTCCACTGAAGCATCAAACAAAACCTTGGCGACGGACGATGCTCAACTGGTTCGTGTTGCTTGCAACTTGTGCAACCGCGAAGAGAGTGATCTCAAACCTCGAGTCGAACTGCAAACGCCGAGCGATTTTGGAATGCTCAGTCTCGGTGGTCGTTCGATTTGGTTTTATTTAGTCTTAGCGGGCCTGGTCTTGGTGGCGGTCGAATGGTGGCTTTATCAACGTAGGGTAGTTGGATGAGCGAATCGACACAGATCACCGACATGGCCATTGAGTTGGCACGGCCCTGGATGCTGTGGGCTTTGCTCGCGCTCTTGCCCATCGCATGGTATTTTTGGAAAAGCCTCAGCGACTTCCCGACTTGGCAACGTCGCGTGTCGCTGGCTGCGCGATCGTTGATTGTGGGTTGTTTGGTTTTGGCGCTAGCAGGATTAACACTACTTCAACCAACCAAGCAAATGTTCGTCGTCCTGGCGGTCGATCGCAGCCAAAGCGTAGATGCGGACGCAAGCGCCAAAATTGACGAATTCATCAAACATGCGGCTGAAACACGCGGCAAAAATGATCTCGCGGTCATCGATTTTGCGGCCGAGCCAGCAGCCCTCAGCGCGTTCGACGCCGACCGTACACCGCAGCCAGAGAGTGCTAAGCGGGCAACAAACATCGCTTCGGCCATTGAAACCGCAGTTGCTTCAGTCCCGCCAAGCCACGTTCCGCACGTTGTGGTGCTCAGCGACGGCCGTCAAACGCTCGGCGATGCCGTGCAAGCGGCTGCCGGTGCGAAGGTCCCTATCAGTACCGTGCCTTTGCCGTCGCGCGACGAACCCGAAGTGCAAGTGGCTGAGGTCACGGCGCCGGCTCAGGTGCGTCAGGGCGAGCCGTTTTACGTCGAAGTCACGATCGCTTCCAATCATGCCGATCAGGGATTCATTGACGTCTACCGGGGCGATGTGCTTGCGATCGATCAGAAGGAACCCATCAAGATTGAAGAGGGTGAAACTAAACTTCGCTTTCGCCAAACCGTCGATGATGAAAAGCAAGTCGACTACGCGGTTCGAGTTCGCGGGTTCACCGATACGTTGCTCGACAATAACTCAGCGTCGGCAGTCGTCTTCGCCTCCGGCAAGCCCACAGTGCTATTGGTCGATTCGCAAGTGGATCAGACAAATGAACTTCGATGGGCGTTGGAAGAACAAGGCTTGCTGGTTCAAGTTCGACCTGTAGAAGGCGTCCCGCGTTCGCTCAGTGAACTTCAGCGTTTCGATTGCTTGATGTTATCCAACGTGCCAGCAACAGCGATGACTTTGCAGCAAATGGAGATCATTCGCACTTATGTGCAAGATCTCGGAGGCGGTTTGGTCATGCTCGGTGGCGATCAATCCTTTGGACTTGGCGGTTACTACAAAACGACGCTCGAAGAGATCCTGCCGGTCCGAAGTAACTTTGAAAAGGAAAAAGAGAAACCGAGTTTGGCGATGGTCCTCGTCATCGACAAATCGGGCTCGATGGGTGGCCAGAAAATTGAGCTGGCTAAAGACGCCGCCAAAGGTGCCGTTGAGTTGCTTTCGCCTCGCGATCAGATCGGCATCATTGCCTTTGATGGCGCGAGTTACTGGATCAGTGAAGTCCATAGCGCGGCCGACAAAGGTTATGTCATGGATCGCATCAGCACGATCGAGGCCAGCGGTGGTACAAACATCTATCCGGGCTTGAGCGACGCATACGAAGCACTCGTATCAACCTCGGCGAAACTCAAGCACGTGATTCTTATGACCGACGGGCACTCGACGCCTGGCGATTATGATGGGATCGTTCGCGATATGGTTGCAGCCAGAATTACTCTTTCTAGCGTCGCATGTGGTGCCGAAGCGGATCAAAAACTACTGGAGGAACTCGCACAGACGGGTGGCGGTCGATATTACATGTGTGAAGACCCCCAGAGCGTGCCGCAGATTTTTGCTAAAGAAACAGTGACCGCCAGTAAGTCAGCAATCAACGAATTGCCCTTTTTGCCTCAGATGGTTCGGCCCACACAAGTGCTAAACGGATTAGAGCTTGATACGGCTCCGTTCCTCCTTGGCTATGTCGTGACTCGTCCCAAGCCAACCTGTGAATTCATATTAGCCAGTGAATCGGGCGATCCGTTGCTTGTATGGTGGCGTTATGGTTTAGGTATGACAGTCGCATTTACATCGGACGCCAAAAGCCAGTGGGCCGCCGAGTGGCAAGCTTGGCCGCAGTTCGGTGCCTTCTGGGCGCAAGTCACTCGTCATGCGATGCGGAAGAGCGATGCCAAGGGCGTTTTTGTCGAGATTGAGCGGCACGATGATCGCGCTCGATTGATCGTTGACTCCGTCGATGAAAGCGGCAAGTTCATCAACAAGGCTGAAACAAAACTGACCGTCATTGATCCCAGCCTTGGAAACAAGCCACTGGTTATGCAACAAACTGCGCCGGGCCGTTACGAGGCCGAATTTGATACAACGAAAACGGGATCGTACAATCTCGAGCTGAATCAGAATCAAAACGGAGTCACGACCTTTCGCCAGACTCGCGGTTTAGTTGTTGGTTATCCTGACGAACTTCGTTTAGGCCCGACCAACGTTGAGCTTCTCAAGCAGATCAGCCAAGTGTCCGGTGGCCGTTTTGATGTACCAGCCCAAGAGGTTTTCGAAGCAGGTGAGCGCACTGCGAGGTTAGCGTTGCCACTGTGGCCTTACCTGATCATGTCGGCACTCGGTTTACTCGTAGCCGACGTAGCTCTCCGGCGAATCGACTTCTCACTCTGGTTTCGATGACTGCTCGCGGCGGACGCTGCCAGCGTCCGAGTCCAAACTTCACAGTCTCGATATCTAGAACAATTGACCAGAATTGATGTGAGCCGTTGGCGCTAGCCACGGGTTTCGAAGTAGTAGTCACCCATAACAATCGTCCAACCAACAGCAACACTTCACAGTCTCGATAGCTAGAACAATTGACTAGAATTGATGTGAGCCGCTGGCGCTAGCCACGGGTTTCGAAGTAGTAGTCACCCATAACAATCGTCCAACCAACAGCAACACTTCACAGTCTCGATATCTAGAACAATTGACCAGAATTGATGTGAGCCGTTGGCGCTAGCCACGGGTTTCGAAGTAGTAGTCGCCCATAACAAACCTCCAACCAACAGCAACACTTCACAGTCTCGATATCTAGAACAATTGACCAGAATTGATGTGAGCCGCTGGCGCTAGCCACGGGTTTCGAAGTAGTAGTCGCCCATAACAAACCTCCAACCAACAGCAACACGCACTGGTGCGAGTCGTTGCGAATGTAATGTATCAGGTTAATCGTTTAGATGTCTTGCGTCGCCTACTCCGTACACCCGCGGCTAGCACCGTCGGCTCACATTTGTTTAGCGCGGTAGGCACTCGTTTGGGTCTTACTCGGCTGTATCTAGATAAGGGTCTTGGCCGATTTCTCGCTGCATTTTGGTGCGTTCACGTTCGTGATGCAACAACATCATACGATCGCGGAAATGTTTGCGCTCGACACGTCGCTGAGCTCGACGAAAAAGCCCGGCAAGCGAGTGAAACGGACCGGCTTGCGTCTTTCCAACAGCCGTCATTTGATCGGCTTTCTTCATTCCCAAGCCACTACGTAAAATATCGTCATCCAGTGATAAGTACTGTCGGTAGGAGCCCGGATCGCCTTGACGACCACAACGACCAATCAACTGGCGATCGATACGTGCCGCGTCATGTAACTCTGTGCAGATCACGTGCATCCCGCCTACTTCTTTCACATCGGGTTCGAGCTTCACGTCCGTTCCGCGACCGGCCATGTTGGTTGCCACCGTGACGCGTCCATATTTACCGGCTTCGGAAACAATCTCGGCTTCACGTTCAACTTCATTCGCGTTCAGGACTTGATGCTGAATACCCGCGTCGATAAGTAAACGCGAGAGGATCATTGACTTATCGATCGAACGTGTTCCAATCAAAACTGGACGTCCTTGATCATGATAGACGCGTGTTTCGGTAACAATCGCTTCGAACTTTTGCATCATGGTTCCAAAAACTTGATCCGGCAGACGGACACGTTTCGGTGGTCGGTTCGTAGGAACAAGTACGACTGGAGTTTTATAAATTTTGCAAAGCTCGGGAGCACTCGTGGAAGCGGTACCTGTCATCCCGCCAATATGCCGATACCGATGAAAGAGATCTTGCACCGTGATACGAGCCGCTTGACCGGTGGGCACCGAGATTTCAATTTTTTCTTTGGCTTCGATCGCTTGATGGATACCATCGCGCCACTTGCGGCCTTCTGCTAAACGGCCAGTGAATTCATCCACGATCACGATCTCTCCGTCGCGAATAACGTACTGACGATCAAGATGAAAGTCGCGATGGACTTTGATGCCACGTTCGATGAAGTCGTAAAGATCCACCAGCGCCACTTGTCGCATTAATTCGTCACGAGGCAAGCTGCGAACAAGAGCCCGACCACGACCTGTCAACTCAATCTTGCGAGAATCTTCTTCGATCGTGAAATGCTCTTCAATCTCAAACTTCGGTGAATTCTCAGCCGCCCACGCAAAAGTTGCGATCACAGTTTCACGCGATTCATCGCCAAGCGAACCGATGATAAGCGGTGTACGAGCTTCATCGATCAAAATACTATCGGCTTCGTCAACGAGTGCAAAGTGCATCGTGCGTTGTACGGGTTCGTCACCACGCGTGGTCCAACGTTCCGCACTGCCGTCACCGAGAAAGTCGCTTTGCATGCGTCCTTGAGCACGTAACAACAGCCGGTCGCGCAGGAAATCAAATCCAAATTCCTTGGCGGTTCCATAAGTGATATCGGCCCCATAGGCTTTGCGTCGATCATCCGGGCTGCTATCAGTGAGCACTACGCCAACTGTTACGCCGAGCAAATTGTAGATCGGTCGCATCCACTCTGCGTCGCGATGCGCCAGGTAGTCGTTAACGGTTGCCAAGTGCGCACCGTGGCCAGCCAAAGCATGCAGATAGAGTGGCAAGGTTGCGGTCAATGTCTTGCCTTCTCCAGTCTGCATTTCAGCGATGCAGCCATCAAACAGGGCGGCCCCGCCCAAAACTTGAACGTCGAAGTGGCGCATGTTCAGCGCCCGTCGGCCAGCTTCGCGAACCAGAGCAAAGGCCTCTGGCAAAATCTTGACTAATGGTTCGCCGCTCATCGCGCGATAACGCAGTGACAAACTCTCTTTGCGAATCTGCTCCGTTGCCAGACTACGCATCTTGGGTTCTTCAGCCGCGACAGCATGCATCGAATGGGTCCATCTGCGAATTCGGACCGCTCCCGCACCAGGGATTTTCCAGCCAGCCGCAATCCGGGGCGTTCCTGGCAAACTCACTTTGCCAATCAGCGGCGAACTCTCTTCCTTGGAGGGTTGAAGAGGAATCGGCAATTCGGGTTCAGGTGTAGAGTTGGCGATGGTGCGGGCATCACTCATAAGACGGCTTTCCGATTGCTATCACACGGGGTTGCGAACTGTCGCGGGACTAACACCATTCTATGCGCAACTGCCGTTTTTCGCATGTTATAGAACCAAATTTGCGTCCTGAGACTTTGGGCAATCTGCGTCAGCAATGCAGGTTAGTCCTTTTTTGTTCGAAGTAACGCTAAATCTGGCCGATCTAAAGCTAACGAATCTGACGCTTGGTCCGTCTAGCGAGAACAAAAGAAAATGAAAATCACAAAACTACTATTAGTCATGGCATTGGCGGGTTCTAGCTTGAATCAAGCGTCCGCTCAAACCGCCTCCCCAACTCAAGCAGCTCGACACGTCGGCGACGGAGTCCGTAGCGTTGGCGATTCCGATCGCTACGTTGCAATGCCACAGGACGCTCGTCCCGCCGAGTTCAAACCCAAAGCCAGCCTTGTGTCCAACAGTCAAATGCTGGACATGGAAATGCTCGCACCATCCGTTTCGGGTGACTGCGGTTGCAGTTCTGGAAGCTGCGGTTCTGGATGTGGGTGCAGTTCCGCTGACTCGGCCTTAATTTCAGGCTGCGGCAACAAGTCGACTGAGTACTGGATGAACATGGAATCACTGTTGTGGTTCGGTCAACGCCGACAATCACCAACACTGATAACAACAGCCAATCAAGGTGTGTTGCCAGTTGCAGGAGATCCGGGTGTAACGAGTCAATTTGGTGGTCAGGATGGAGTCCCAACCGGATTGTTAACTGGCTACAGTCTGTCTGGCGGCAAGTACTTGGACTCGTGCCAAAAGATCGCCGTTGGCGGCCGCGTGTTTGGAATTTTCCAGAACAGCCAAACGAAAACCGTAACATCAGACGGTAGCACCTCAGTGGGAATTCCTTTTTACAGCGACACAATCAACGGTGAGGATGCTTACCTGGTTGCGTTCAACACAGGCGCTGTCCCTGTTTCCGCTGGAACCGTAACCGCTCGTGCCGACCTCAACATGATCGGTGCAGAAGCTTCGGGTTACTTCCTCCTGGCTCGATCAAATAGTCACCGAGTCGATTTGGTCAGCGGATACACGTACAACAAGCTGAAAGACTCGACCACAGTGGTATCGACGACAACCGATCAATTCACTGGAAACTTGATTCCTGATGGAACTGTGTTCCGCACCAACGACTTGTTTGAAACAGCGAACAATTTCCACGGAGCGCACATTGGTATGCTTAGCTCGGTAGTTTGCAAACGCGTATCGCTCTCGTCGCTGGCTAAAGTGAGCTTCGGCAATATGAATCAGACTGCCTCGGTACGTGGATTCGCAGCACAAGAATTCAACGGTGCCACATCCACCTTCCCAGGCGGCGTCCTGACTCAGCAAAGTAACATTACCGAGTTTGAACGCAACAAGTTCGCGTTCATCCCTGAAATGCGGCTGAAGATGGGTTACTCGCTCAGTGAATGCCTGCAGATGACCGTTGGTTACAGCTTCATGTACTACTCTTCGGTAGCATTATCTGGAAATCAAATCGACCGCACAGTTGACTTCACGCAATCTCTTGGTGGTGCCAACTCAACTCGCCCAGCCTTCAGCTTCGCAGACAGCGGATACTGGATGCACGGGGTGGATGTCGGCCTCGCGTTGACATACTAATAAGTTGCCGGAATCGATCTAGGGCCAAGCCTAGATTCAATCAAACTCTCCAGGGCTCGAAGTCGTCAAGACTTCGAGCCCTGATCGCATTCATTGACGTCGTCACCCGGCAAGTTGGTGTATGCGGTCGTTGTTCGACTGGAGAAACGCAAATGTCAAATGCGTTCCAGTGACCACATTGGAACCGAGAACCGATTTGAAAATGCACTCGACGATCGTCTTGCGGGTGAAAAGATGTGTAGCAAAATCCAACAATCGAGCATTACTGCAAGAATTGTTCCGACCTTCATTGGACGCTACACTGTAAGAGGCTAACTCGTCCAAATTCTTCGCGAGCATGTCCAAACTGGGATTACCCGTCGCCTGCCTACCGACCATCATGCAAGCCTTGCAGATATCCCAACGGACGTGGTTAACGGCAACCAGGTGACTTTCGTCTTTATTTGGTTGCGACTAATGAGGATTTTTTCGCTGAAAACATGCTTCAAAACTTGAGAAACATGTTGCTGAATCCACGAATGTTGTTGCTCATTGATGCAGGCGGCGCGGCAGTTACATCGGTCGCAACTTTCTATTTGTTGGCGGGACAGCGAATAGAAACAGGGCTGCCCGCTGGCCTTCTTTATGCGATGGCATTTGTGGCCGCGTGCTTCGCTTGCTTTGACATCACTGCGTTGGTCGTTCGACGCATCGATCCCGCGATTCCGTTACGCATCATTGCCTGTGCGAATTTCAGCTACTGCATACTTGTGTTCGTGTCGGTGTGTGCACATCGTACGACTGTAACCTACTTAGGTGTCGTTTATTTCTGCACAGAAACGCTGATCGTGTTATCATTGGCCGCTTGGGAATGGATTGTTGCATCTCGAAGGGTTCTCCCTTGACCCGCTGGTTAGCGCGCCAGGCACGAATAATCCGCCCCCTCAGCAGAACAAGTGAATGTTTTTATGTCCTTGTGATCTTTTTGTGGCAGCAATCTAACTGTTTCTTTGTGTTGCTAACCACAAAGAGGCACTGAAGGCAAAAAGGGGCCAAGTACATGCACAACTTGGTGGCGAATCACTGGCATTTGCCCGAGTCCGGTGAACGAAAATGCTGCCGATAGGCGTAAAATGGGCAAGCGTAATTGTCCAAAAACGCTTACAATTCTTAAAAGAGGATGTCACGCAAGAAGTCAAAGAGTGATCAATGAGTGTACGTAAAACGCATGTGATTGAAGCCCCCGTAGTTCGCAAACTGTCGGCGATCGCTGGGTTGATACGGAATTACGTCATCATCGAAGCTCTGCTTTGGATAGCCCTTTGGTGCTTGGCAATTTTTTGGCTGGGCGGGATGCTTGATTATCTGCCGGTCACGGCGGGGGCCAGCGAAACACCCCGAGCGGTTCGAATCGGCTTGCTCGCTGTGATGGCGATGGGTACTGGCTGGATTCTAATCGTGCGTCTAGCAAGTCGTGTTTTTGCGAGCCTACCGTTTAAGAGCCTGGCGCTTTTGGTCGAACGGAAATACCCCGAGTTCAACAACGAACTGGTTACGGCTGTTGAATTGAGCAGCCAAGCGGAAGCCGATGTCTCGAATCCAGACGCCTATCGAGCGATGCTGGACCGTGTTCACAAGTCGGTCGGTCGCAGAATTGAAGCTGTTCAACCAGCGACACTTTTGAATTGGCAACCTATTTGGGGCGCTGGGATTGCGTTCGGTTTTGCAACGGTCGTAACCGCGATCGCGGCTTTGGGAATGTCAAGCTGGGTGTGGCAATGGTCGCAGCGGCTATTTGCGCTGTCTGATTTGCCATGGCCCAGGCGCGCGTCGTTGAATGCCGATGGAATCCAGTTGCAAGTGCCTGCGTTTACGGGCCAGTTGGCGGCTGAGCGAGTTATGATTCCGTTTGAAAAAGGTCTCGCACGATTGCCTAGCGGTGCGGCGGCCCAGTTGCAGATTTCAGCCGACACCAAAGCCGCTGCCCTGCCGGAGACTTGCACACTGTTTTATCGAGCCGAAGATGGTTCGCGCGGTCGAGCGAACTTGCGCCGCGTTGGTGGCCCGGTGGCCGGTTGGCAGCAATTTACATTAGAAGGCCCGCCGCTGGATGGACTGACGAGTGATCTGGAGTTTGACGTCGTAGGACTCGACGCACGTTTGCGAGATCTCAAGTTACAGATCGTGGAGCCCTCAGCGGTCAGCGACATGCAGATTGAATGTCGCTATCCGGCTTACCTAATCGATTCATTGTCCAGTCGCCCAAGCGTCGAACGCCTCGCGTATCGTAGTGGCCAACGTATTCCACAAGGCACCGAAGTAACGCTGATCGGAAAATCGAGCAGCCCACTTCGACGGGTGCAATATGTCGTTCGCGGTACGAGCGTGAATGCCGGTGGCGATGGAGCGTTGCAGATTTTGAACGCAGAGCCAAGCGGAAGCGAATTCAAGCTTTCGCTCGGGCCGTTGAACTCGAGTTTGGTAGTTGAAGTTCGTTTGATCGACCATTACGGTTTATCGTCCGATCAGATTCCGCGCTACTTGCTGACGATGCAAGAGGATACGGTTCCGGAAGTCGCAACGCGGCTCGATGGAATCGGTATGGCCATCACACCGAACGCCGTTCTTCCGATCTTAGGGAGCGTAACTGACGATCATGGTGTCCAAGAGGTTTTGGTGGAGCTTGCAAGAAACGAAGACGAGCCACTGAAGTTGCAGGTTCCGATAGCCGGTGATGACAAATTGGACACAAGGATCGATTTGGCTCAGCTCGCTGAGGAAGGACGACTTACTCTGGCACCGAAAATGACACTCGGCTTGGTGGTGAGTGCTCGCGATCGATATGACTTGCAGGGGCAGCAGCACATTGGACTTGGCCAACCGCAACAATTGGCTGTGGTCACGGCTAATGAACTGGGAATTATCCTTGATCGTCAAGAATTGGAATTGCGTCAGCGACTGGAGTTGATCATCAGCGAGGTGCAGCAACTGCGTGACGCGTTGCAGCAAACGGCCGCCTCGCTCTCACCAGCCGGATCGGCCAGCTTGCATCGCATGGATCGCGGGAGCGGTTTTGTTTCTTTGCAGGCGTTGCAAGACTCTGAAAAGAAACCTCCCACTCAGTCGCAACCAGATGCCGCCGCACAACTGCGTCGTGTCGCTACGCTTCGCGCCCAACAAGCAGTTCTGCAAGGCGATAAGTCACAGCAAGAATTAGCGAGTATCGCACTGCGAGTCGAGAATGTCCGGAAGCAATTGATCAACAACCGCACTGACACGATCGACCGTCAAGTCCGTTTGCAAGAGAAAGTGCATCAACCGCTGACGAACTTGTTGGCGAGCGAATACGAGAAATTGCGAAGCCAACTACTGGCTTTCCAAACGGCGGCCATGTCGGATGCAGGTGGTGGAGCCCAGGCTCGGACGGCGGTTGAAGCGACCGATCAAGTGTTAATAGCGCTCGAAGCCATCAAGGCCAACATGCTGGATATGGAATCTTTCACGGAAATTCTTGACCTTGTGCAAGGTTTGCTGGATGATCAAGAAAAAATCCTGTCGGAAACTGAAAAGCAACAGAAACAGGGAATCCTCGATCGGTTCAAGAAGACCAAGTAGTCAGTGGCCCAATTAGACGGTGGTTAGACGGTGGTTTTGCGCAGAATTTACAAGTAGGCCGATGAAGGATGTTTGACATGGTAAAAACACAAATTGGAAACCATCCTTCGACCTATGGATGTCGGACGTTTAGGTGTGCTTGGGCTCTTGTGTTGATCTCAGCGTTTGGATCAACGAATCCATCCATCGCACAGGACAAAGGTTCTCCAGATCGCGAGCAAGCGGACCCACTGACCACTGAACAGCAGTTGGTGGCTGGTCGGTATAAAAAGCTTGAAGAGCTTCTGCTGCGATCTGCGGAACTTGAATCGGCTGAGAACCCAGCACGATCCGCTCTGCTTCAACAAGCCGCTCAACTGGGCAAGCAATCTCAACTAGCAGATCTACTCGCCAACGCCGCAACGCGACTTGAAAAGAAACAGTACAGCCAAGCTCTCGATGACCAGCGAGCGAGTCGCGAGAATCTGAAACGTTTGCTTGAGTTACTGCAAAGCGAGAATCGCGGCGAGCGCGTGCGCGAACAACGTGATCAAGTGCGCCGCTGGATTGAAGAAACCGACCGCTTGTTAAGACTGCAAAAATCGCTCAGCGGACGGACCGAAGGCGGGCAAGAAATGCAGCAAGCGTCCGGCGATCAAAACAAGCTTTCGAACAAAGCCAAAGAAATTGCCAAGGAACTAGGCAGCGACAAAGAAGCAAAGGATCAGAAATCGCCTCAAGATAAAAAGTCGGCAGACGATTCGAATTCTAAAGGCGAAAACTCCGACGCAAAAGCTTCTGAAAAATTGGGCGAAAAATCGAGTGACAAATCAGGCAAGAAATCCGAAGACGGAAAGTCTGAAAAAGAAGCCGGCGAAAAGAATCCCTCCAAGGATGAGAAAGCGGACACCGATCCCAAATCGGAAAAAGCAACCGAAGGAACTGAGTCTGGCGATAAACCCAAAGACGGCGATAAGTCGAGCGAACCTAAGGATGGAAAATCCAGTGATGGAAAGTCTAAGGATGGCAAATCGAAAGATGGAAAGCCCGTAGGTGATAAGCCTGACAGCGATAAACCGGACGACTCAAAGAAAAAAGATCCGCAAGATAAAAACTCAGATGGAAAGTCGTCTGAGCCCCAACCTTCTGAAACTCAGCCAAGCCAATCTGAGCCATCTGAATCAGAAGAATCTCAAAAAAATGACAAAAGTCAGCCTCAGCAGGGACAAAGCCAACCAGGTCAAAGTCAGAAAGGACAATCGGACGAGCAACAGAAACAGCAAGAGCCCAAAGATCCGACTGAACGAGCCAAAAAGCGAATCGAACAGGCTCAACGAAAAATGGAAGAAGCCAAGAAGGCGCTCGATGATGCAGAACGCAAGGGAGCGGTAGAGAAACAACGTGAAGCGGAGTCTGAGCTGCGATCTGCTATCGAAGCTCTTGAAGAGATCTTGCGGCAGCTTCGGGAAGAAGAGATTGAACGCAGTTTAGCTTCGCTGGAGACTCGGCTGCGCCGCATGCTTGAAATGCAGAACAAAGTTCTTGAAGAGACACTCAGACTGCAAGAAATCACCGGTGAACAGGCTACGCGTCAGATAGAGGTTCGGGCTGGTACTTTGGCTGGTCAAGAGAGAAAAATTCTAGAGGAAGGAAGGCGAGCGTTTCTACTGCTTCGTGAAGAGGGCTCGAGTGCAGCGTTTCCCGAAGCTATGGAGCAAGTAAACACTGACATTGGCAACATTGTAGAACGTTTGACAAAATCGGACATTGGAAAACTGACCACGACCGTTGAGCAGGAGATCGTCAGTTCGCTTGAAGAAATGGTTGCCGCCCTGGTGCAAGTTCAAAAGGATCAGAAGGAAAAGAAACAAAAACAACAGCAGGGGCAGCAGCAACAAGGCGAACCCGGAGAACAACCGCTGGTCGATAAACTGGCCGAGTTACGTTTAGTCCGCACCTTGCAAGTTCGTATCAACAATCGGACAACTTCACTATCGCAGATGCTTGCCGATCCAGCTGATGTGGTTGGCCAAGCTAAGGACGCTGATATCCTCAAAGAAGTTAAAGGCTTGGCAGACCGTCAATCAAGCATTCAACAAGTGACACGGGATATCGTCGTTGGTGCAGATAAGCAATAGGCCTGATGGGCGACCCTGTGAAGTATTCTATTGAGCATATGTAGTTGGTTTCGTGAGAAACCGGGCGCACCGGCGACTTTGCTAATGCATCCGGTTGCAACGTGCTTTTGGAAAAAAGTTGCCGAGACAGGAAAAGTCCTCGCGTGCTCTTTATCATCCGAGCTTTTCCAAACGACGTCGAAGTCGTATTGGCGTTTTACTCGAAACCTGCGCCCGATGCGTGAATTACTGGTCGCTTGACTAATTAGACCTTGCTCCGCATCAAAATCATTGACTTAATGCTCTGCAACGGTGCGACGCGATGTTGCAATTCAACTCTGGGATTGGTAAACATCAGCCGGTACACGCTCACGTCCGGTTTACGCCCGTTCAGAAACCGCAGCTAGAGAGAGCGTCCCGCTTAGGAGTTTGAACTGAAGCTGGTCATTACGGTGGTATGGTCTTATCAGCCGGAAGGCGTTAGCCTCCGGTTGTATATTGAACCGGAGGCTAACGCCTTCCGGCTGATAAATCACCTGTGAATCCGCGTTTTCAAGTTCATTCCTTAGCAGGACGCTCTCTAGAGTACTAAGGCTGAACCAAGAATTAACGAAGGTCCAGAGAAATTTAGGCACGTTTTTAAAAACCGTCCTCGAAGCCGATGCGGATGCATCGGCTGCGAAGCGGAATGTGCGACTAAAACTTGCAATCAGATTAGGCCGAGAATGAGCTTCCACAACCACAGCTCTTCACTGCGTTCGGATTGTTGAACGTAAAGCCTTGCTTTTCTAGGCTATGGAACCAATCAACCGTGGTTCCATCGAGATAAAGCGAGCTCTTCTTGTCGACAACGACGGCCACGCCGTGGTGTTCGTACTTGCTGTCAGCGGCTTCATCGAACTTATCGTCGAAACCAAGTGTATAGTTGAAACCGCTGCAACCACCACCTGCGACTCCAATGCGGAGAAACATGGCATCGCCAAGTTGTTGTTCGTCACGGAACTTCTTGACTTGAGATGCGGCGCTTTCGGTTAGAATAACTGCCATGAAGTGTACCTCTGTAAAAAACTGTGTGTGGCAGAGTCGTTTATCGACTCCGGTGCCGATTTGCAAACAATTCGGCCACAAAAACTGCAAAGTGGGCTGGCTTGTAAATAACTAGTTCAAGTGTGTTCGGCACTCATCGGATCAACCTGGAGTCTATCGGCATCCGAACTACCATGAACCTCACATCTATTTTATATGCGGTAAAGGCTATTTGGAAAAGTCGAATCAATTTCCAGAATCGCTTTGTTAAGTATTTGTTTGTCCGGGGTGCAAACGAAGCGGTCTAAGACTAGATTGTAATCCCACCCAATCTAACAACCTGTTCGTGTTTTCTGGAGACAAAACATGCGAAATTGGTCTTTTTTTGCACTTCTACTTCTAACTTCGCTTTCTACGCTTGGCATAGCCGCCGAGCTGAAGCTAGAAAAAGGCGACCGTATCTGCTTGGTCGGTAACGCACTCGGCGAGCGACTTCAGCATCATAATTACTGGGAAACCCTGCTTTATCAACAGCTTCCAGAACTGGACCTAACTGTCCGCAACTTGTGTTTCCCTGCCGATGAACCCGAATTGCGGCTTCGTTCGATGAACTTCGGGTCACCCGACGACCATTTGAAGCACTCAAAAGCCAGCGTGATTCTGTTTTTTTTCGGTCTCAATGAGTCATTCAAAGGTGAAGCTGGCCGAGCTGACTTTGTTAAACAGATGACTAAGCTCGTCGAAGAAACTAGTCATAAGAACTACAACGGCAAAGCGGGTCCAAAAATCGGCTTGGTCTCTCCGATTGCTTTCGAAGATACCGGTGACCCGAATCTGCCGAAAGGCGACAAAGAAAACAAACAACTGGAAGCGTACGCTTCGGCGCTAAAATTAGTCGCTGACAAAACCGGCGTCCTCTACATCGATCTCTTCAACCCCTCAAAGAAAATTTTCGCTGACAGTGACAAACGCTTGACACTTAATGGTATTCACTTGAACGACGAAGGCTATAAAGCCATCGCGCCGGTGTTTGTCAAAGCTCTACTGGGTGCTAATCCTAAATCGGAAGTTGACACTGCGATTCTGGAACAGGTCAACGACAAGAACTTTCATTGGTGGCATCGCTACCGCGCCGTCAACGGTTATTCGATCTACGGCAAACGCGGTGAAGCAGGTTCAGACGGAACGTATCGCAATCGTGAAGTCATGGAACGCGAACGGGAGATCCTCGACCAAATGTGCGCCAATCGAGATCAACGCATCTGGGCGCTGGCTCGCGGCGACAAGCCAACCGGCCCAATCGACGATAGTAACACCCTTCCCTTTATTCAGCCGAAGACGAATGTCGGCGAGCCTGATGACAAGAACGCCAAAGCCGGCAAGCTCGGTTCGCTAAATTACCTCAACGCAGAAGCCCAGCAGAAGCTCTTCAAACTGGCTCCGGGTTATGAAATACAACTGGTTGCGTCCGAAGAAATTTTCCCTGATCTAGCTAAACCGGTCTCGATGAATTTTGACAATCGTGGTCGGTTGTGGGTTTCAACCATGCCCAGCTATCCACAGTGGCAGCCCAAGACGAAGCTCAACGACAAGATCTTGATCCTTGAAGACAAAGATGGTGACGGACGCATGGACGAATGCAAAACCTTTGCGGACGGCTTGCACCAACCGACAGGCTTTGAGATCGGTCGAGGCGGTGTTTGGGTTGCTGAACAACCCGACATCCTGTTCTTAGAGGACCGGGACGGCGACGACAAAGCCGACGTACGAACTCATAAATTGTTTGGCTTTGATACCGCTGATAGTCATCACGGCATCGCGGCCTTTGAATGGGGACCTGATGGAGCACTTTATTTCCAAGAAGGCACTTTCAAATACTCACAGTTAGAAAGCCCGTATGGACCGGTTCGACTAGGCGAAGCTGGAGTGTGGCGTTACGACCCACGCACTGAGCGTCTCGACGTTCACGCCTCGATTGCGTTTGCAAACCCTTGGGGGCATGTCTTCGACAAATGGGGGCAGAACTTCATTTGCGATGCATCGCCGGGTTTCAACTACTGGGCCGCAATGATCAGCGGCAAAGTGACTTATCCAGACAAACATCCCGGCGGTGGCCAAGCGAAGAGTCAAAACAATCCGGGTTCGAAGATCGACAAAGAGCCTCGACACTTTATCCAAAAGCGGACTCGACCCAGTTCGGGATGCGAGATTGTCTCCAGCAGTCACTATCCGCCGAGCGCTCAAGGTAACTTCTTGATCAACAATGTCATCGGCGATCGATCGGTGTTGCAGCATACGATGAAAGACCGCGATTCCGGTTTTGAAGGCAAGGAAGTCACACCGCTCGTTTACTGCGAAGACGGTAATTTCCGTCCCGTTGATTTGCAGTTCGGTCCTGACGGAGCGCTGTATATCGTTGACTGGCACAACGCTTTGATTGGTCACTTGCAACACAATCTGCGAGAGCCGAATCGCGACCATACGCACGGTCGTATTTGGCGAGTTGTCGCGACGGGACGAGATTTACAAAAGCCGCCCAAAATCGCCGGTGAGCCGATTGAAAAATTGCTGGACTTGTTAAAAACTCCCGAGGACCGTATTCGATATGCCGTCCGCCGCGAGCTCGCCGAGCGTGACTCCGCAGATGTAACGCAAGCTCTCGAAAAATGGTTGAAAACGATCAAGGGCACCGATGCCGAAACGATTCACCATCGACTCGAGGGACTCTGGATGTATCAGACTCACAATACTGTCAAGGAAGACTTGTTGAAGGAACTGCTTACTTGTAGCGATATGCGCGCTCGAGCGGCTGCGACCCGCGTCCTATGCTACTGGCGCAATTCCGTTCGCGATGTTGTGCCCTTGCTTAAAGAGCGTTTAAAAGACGATGCCTCAAGAGTCCGACTAGAAGCCGTTCGCGCGGCCAGTTACTTGCCCGCCAAAGACATGCAAGAAGCCGTACTTGAAGTTCTCGACAAACCCATGGACCCCGACCTCGAGTACACGCTCGACGAGACCATTCGTTACTTTGAAAGTCAGTGATATTAAACGTCAGTACGACTCTCGAGTATGTACTGCAAGTGTTCGCTGAGACTTTAGTGGTCAGGGAATACACACCGATTCCTGGCTCCCCTTCGCCCCCGTATTCCGGGGAGTAAGGGGCGAGTGTTGAATAATAGTAATTGCTGTTTTGTCGTATAAGTTATGCAAAATAGTTGACCGGTTTTTCGGAGCGCGGGCGTCCTCGCCCAATGTCACTCACTTTCTAATTAAAGCTGAGTTCGCAGCGTAGACTCCGGTGCCTGCTAAAATTGCACAAAAGTAGACCGGTTTTCAGGAGCGCGGGCGTCCCCGCCCGCTGAACCCGCAAGTTGACTCGGGCAACACTAATGAATTGGCACTTTGTCTACATAGCGAGAACGACCCTCACGGTAGCGAGACAGCGAGTCCCGTAGCGGGTGAGGACGCCCGCGCTCCGAAAACCGGTCATCCACTTTAGCAAGTTTCTGAGAACATTTCTGAGAACATTTGTGTAATGCAACAACAACTCTAGTGAGGGGCCGGGGGATGAGCGACCGTCTAGTGGGTAGTCAAGTGGAAGAGTCTAAAATCTCTTACTGCGATTGAAATTCTTGGAGGCATGTAGCGCCAATGCTCGGATTTTTTAAGGCATAACGCCGGTAACTCAATGTTTGCATTCCTACAGGCCCGATTCCAAGTCCAAACACAATGTAGATTGCTCCAAGGAAGTAGATTGAAACTCGATCACAAGCTGCTTGTATCGTTAAGGGCTTGGAAACTGTACCATAGCAGGCGCCGGTTTTGTTAAGGTTCGGTTAAGAATGCTTGAGAGAATTTGTAAGGTGAGGCTGGAATGATTTGGACCAAGCAACAGTGTTTAGGCACAATTTAACATTGGCGGTCGCAGCGGGCTGTGAGCCGTCAGCGCTAGCCGCGGGTGACCGAAGTTGTGGTCTTCCAAGATTAATTACCTATCTAATGCTTAGGGCGCTCGTAGAGAATCGTTCGGCACTGGGAGGTCACTAGATGATGTCTCGGTAACCACTTCGTTCACCCGCGGCTAGCGCCGACGGCTCACATACCAAAATTCGCAACATCCAAAGCCGCTAGCCGCAAGTCTCGAAGTTGGGCGGTTTAATGTGCATCGCGTGTTGAGTCTTCCGTGCACTTTGTCTCTGATCAATTTCTACAGCTAGTCGCGTCAACTAGCGTGATACGATATCATCTTTTTGAGGGGATTTCGTGGTTGATGAATCAGAGAAAGATTTCTTGCGTATCGAGCCGAATGAGTTGTTAAGGTTATGAAAAGTCATCCCGCTGTTTATCTGTTACTGCTTCTTTTTCATCTACTCCCTTCTGGACTTGCCTACGCGCAGGAACATCCTGAACATAGTGGTGCGACTAAGAAAGTTGAACCGCCGAAAGTGTTTCTCGATAAGAGCGCCAGGATCGTCGAGTATCAACTCAAACGACTCTCGAATGCTCAGTTGTTGATGATCGAAGTTGCGACCGACCATCCGAAGTACGTTCCTGTCGTCGCTGCGATCGCGGCGCGGCCTGGGATGAGTGCCGAGCAGCGTGAAGCGGCTGTACAGGCTCTAGCTAAACTGAATGGAAAATCGATTGCAGAAACGGTCTTCGAGCAACTTGCCAAGCTGACCGAAAGTGATCTTGAACAGCGGCGCGTTGCACGCGAGCTGACCGATCTGTTGTTAAGACAAACTATCGACCAGCTTCCGATCGAGGCACTCACAAAAGCCGTATCAAACCAAAAACCGCTGGTTTGCCGAGCAGCTATGGCTGCACTGATTAATTCAGGTCAAGTTACCTCGGCACAGAAAATTGCAGCGACCGAAGACAATGCCCGAGTCGGCTTTCTTGCCGCAGCATCGATGGTTACTCCTGAAGACAAGCGTCTCGCATTGCGCGCTTTTGTATTGGAATCGTTGCAACCGCGCGTGGCGAAAGAGGTTCGACATCAAGCTGCATTGAGCTTACCGAGTGTTGGAGGCGAACCGAATGACAACTTTGCCGCACTTGCAAAACTAATAGATGAACCTGCAATGGAAGAGGTCGCTGTGCAAAGCCTGCTAAGGATCAACTCGGCGAAGATCGAACCAGCGCTCGCAACGCTAGTTGCCACTCGGTTGATTACTACTGCCGAAGCGACGCCTGCCGCGAAACGCACGACGGATCGTTTTATTGACGCCGCACAACTGCTTGATCGCTTGCTGCCGCGGCTTGCAGAGCAAGAATCGAAGTCAATGCGCAGACGAATGCAAGACATTGCGGTCCGCGTCGTGCGCATCAAGACTGTAGCAGAAGAGATGCGTTACGATCTAAAACATTTTGTAGCCGCGGCTGGAAAACCGATCCAGGTGATTTTGCAGAACGAAGATTTGATGCCGCACAACTTGGTTGTCGTACAACCCGGAACTCTCAAGGAAGTCGCCTTGCAAGCGGCGACTATGGCTCCGGATGCAATGACCGATGGCAAGCAATATGTGCCGGCTGTGCCGCAGGTTTTGTTTGCAACCAAAATGGTCCAGGCCAACAAACAAGATCGGTTGACGTTCACTGCGCCCGAAATTCCCGGTGAGTATCCATTCGTGTGCACGTACCCCAATCACTGGATGCGGATGTACGGAGTCATGATAGTCGTTGCAGACGTGGACGCTTACATGCAAAACCCAACTGAGCCCAAAGACCCGATCGGCAACAACCGTACGTTTGTGAAAAACTGGAAACTCGGCGACTTCGATGGCAAGCTCGAAGGCGGGATGAAAGGTAGAAACAGTGAGATCGGAGCTCGAATTTTTACCGAAGCCACTTGTGCCCAGTGTCATTTGCTCGGCGGCAAAGGTGGTCGCGTCGGTCCAGATCTGGCCGAGGTTTTCAAGCGTCACAAGGAGGATGTGCAGTCAGTCCTACGCGAAATCATTGACCCATCGCACAAGATCGATCCGAAGTACGCTTCCCATTCCGTCCTGACACTTGACGGTCAAGTCTACTCAGGCGTCATCGTGGCCGAGGATGAGAAAACGATCTCGCTTCTAAGCAATCCCGACCAACCCAAACCGACCGTGATTCAGCAAAAGGAGATCGACGAAATGGTTCAATCTTCGAAGTCGATCATGCCTGCCGCGCTCATGGATCAGTTTACGATGGATGAGATATTCGAGTTGCTCGCGTATATTCGAACTTCCAGTGTTCAATGAGTCCTAATCAATAGGTTTTAACGGAACATGGTTCGCTGAGTTGGAAGTTCAATCGGTTGGCCACGGTTCAACTTGACGTCGATGATTTGACTTTTTTCACCTGCATTTTCAGCCGTTTTGTCGAACAATTTCTCATCGAGCAACGTTTGTGCGACTTGCCACCAGTTAGTAGAAACGACTTCGACGCGAGCGGGTGCTCCTTCGATGACTTGCACATTAGCTAACCCATCTGCGTCGCTGGTGGCTTTGACCGGTTGAACGTTGTGTTGCCCATCTGCGAGTGACTGAACGCGAATCTTTATTCCTGGTACTGGATTGCCAGTACTTGCTTCAACCAGTCGAACTTTCCAGTTTCGAAGGCGAGGTTGAAATATCAACACTTTCTCAATGGGAGACTGCCATGTACCTAACTCAAGGAAGTCGTTCCAATAGGCGCCTTCAGCTAGCCGGAATCGACTCTCGCCGATTCGCGTTGGAGCAGGCCGGATCGAGGGCTCAATTTTCGCCACTGAGCTTTTAGCCCGCTTGTGTTCGTAGTCGCGATGCCGGACCTCTTCGTTGGCTAAATGTGCCGAAATGAGTTCGCCGGGATTTGTGATCAGCGATGTTAGCTGGTAGATGCCATCGGCAAGTTGTTCGGTATGACCGCGCATAGAAATCCCAGCTAATCCGGCCGGTAAGTTCGGTTCTTTTGCGACGTAATTCACCAATTGCAAGTCGTCGTTCGATATTCCTAGTTCAAGCCAGACGCTTTTCCTGTTCGCGGCGTCTTCAGGATGCGTGTACTCGATCGCGAGGTAGGCAACAACCGGCAAGTTGGGATGGTACACCTGGAAGCCAGACCAATGCAACAAGTTACCTTCTAGCCGTTGCGGTTCGACCTTGATCGAATGAATCGTAGCCTTCATTAGCATTTGCAGTTCCGATTCAGCAAATTCTCTCAGGGCAGCCCCTTTCCAATCGAACAACGTTTTCAGTTCATCGATACTTTTATCATCAAGTCCCTTTTTCACTCGCGCGAGCAACTTCTCTATTGCGGCTTGCGGTAACTCTTCAGCAGGTTGGGTTTGAGGAGGCTCTTCAAAGTAAGAGGATCTGCGATTGATTAGAGAGACTCCCTGCCCAGAATTTTGCTCACGTTCTAACTGAGAGTATGGACGAGCAAAAATTTCAGTCGTGCGAATGGGGACGGAGTACATCGGCGGAGTTTCACCTTCGATACACAAGCGAACCCACCAGACGCCATGCATCTGCTGCTCGTCGTCGAATCGCGTGAAACGACGAAAGTAAGCTTTTGCAGGTAGCATTTTGGTATTTGCAATGTCACGCAAGACCGCTTTCACCGAGTCGGCAACTTCAGGCTGCTCGAGCGATTTTGCGATTGCCGCAAGAGTTTCTGGCTCGCTGATCGGTCGCTGTCCGACGCCGGTGGGACTCTGTTTCGCTTCCAAGTTGAAAGCTTTAATCGCCTCTGCAAGCGGGCGCGGCTGAAGGTTGTCTACTTTGACTACACAATAGGGATATTTGATTGCAACTTTTTCGTCGTCAGCTTGAATCAGTGATTCGCTGGCAACGGTGGCTCGTAGAGTTGCCAACAAAGCAACGCCGCTCGCCACAACTAGTAGCAGCATAAACGCTCGTCGAAAAGTCACTCCACGGCGATTCAGTTTTTCGTCCAAGACTGATATGATTCGCTGTTCTATGTTCGGCTTCGCTGACATCGCGAATGCTAGTGAACTGGTTCCCTGAGCTGGCTGCGATGCTGTAGAAAAGGCCAATAAGTGCCCTGCATATTCACTTGCATCGATCCCTAGACGCAGGACATGATCGTCGCAAGCGCGCTCACATTCAATTCTTAGTCGGCGTACCGCGTACCACGCAAGCGGATTGAACCAGTTCATTGCGCGAGCTGCCAAGCCAAGCAAGAACAGCAGCGGATCTCGTCGGCGCAGGTGAATCAATTCGTGACTTAGAACTGCGTTTAATCTCGTCATGGTCCATTGATCGCAATCTTTTGGAAGCAATAAGCGCCCACTTGCAAATGACCAAACCATGGGCATGGCGCCATCAGTTCCAACAATGATGCGGGGTTGCTTTACATTGAGTTCATGGGCTATCGAAGCAACGCGTCTGATCAGACCAATCAGCAATGTCGCCCAGATCCAGTGGCGAGTCGCCGCAGAAGCTCGGCTGAGTAAGAAACAAGCCACCGCGCCGAGACTTAAAAGTAAGAGGCTCTTGACGGACGCATCCAGTAGCCACAAGCATGCAAACCCAGCAGAGCTGCTACCGACTAGCGTGACGCTAAGAAAATTCGAAGCTTGAAATTTATTCATTGGTCGACCCACGTTAAAGTCAGATGGACGTTGGTTCGTATGACGCACTATTTCTTGTTGGATTTGCGCAGTTTGGCTTGTGCAATCATCTCTTGTAGTCTCGCCAATTGTTCTGGAGAGATCCCTTCTTTGCGAGCAAAGTGAGCGGCGAGAGCTTCATCGATGGCTCCGCTGAAAAATGTGTCAATCACATGTTTCAGAGCAGTCGCTCCAGCGGTTTTTCGCGATTCAAGCGGGCTGTAAACGACTTCGCGGCCGGCTAGATGACGCTTGAGATGTCCCTTTTCTTCAAGGATATGCAGCATCCGCCGAATGGCCATCACCGTGGGTGGATCGTCGATCGCTTCTTGGATCTGCCGCACGGTAGCTTCGCGGTTCGCGAATAGAATATCCATGATTTGTCGCTCACGCCGCGACAACGAGCTTTGATCAACCATTTTTAACATCCCCACATGTTTGGACTAAGCGCTAAATTATTAACTGTTGGGATCTGGACGTCAATACCGATCCGTTACTTGTTTAGCGCATGGGCGAGAATAACGAACGTCCGCTGGACTGTGAGCCGTTGGCGCTAGCCACGGGTTTCGAAGTAATCGACGATCATCGCATTGACACGTTCCAATGGATTGGACGAAAGGCGGCGACGCAATGCCCCTTACAACCAACCTTGGCCAGCGACCTTGCATTTCACAGATCACAACTTCGAGGCCCGTGGCTAGCGCCAGCGGCTCACAAGGCTATTTCGACGCAATGGCAGCTAATGCAAAACTCGCCAGCATCAAGACCCAGACAACGTCCAAGAAATGCCAGTAAATGGCGCAGAACTTGATCGGCCAGTAACGTTCATGGTCGTAGGACTCTCGCGACAGTCCGAACATGATGAACACTAGGCCTGCTGACCCGCCCACTACGTGAAGCGCATGAATCAACACCATGAGAAAAGTAAATCCGTAGAGACTCTTATCTTGCTGATTAGATTCTTGCAACCGCTCAATCATCGTCAACATGCCGGTCGATTGCATTCCGAAAAACACGATGTTCAAGATGCTGGCGATAATGATATACCGCCAAACATCGACACGACGTTCGCGGCGGATCGCTCCAACCGATAGATGCAAGCAGATACTGATCGCGATCAAGACCACCGTTGTAGTAATGAAGTTGATCGGCAAAACGAAGGGCTGCGAGAAACCTCCAGGAGCAGCTACACGCGTCACAACGTAGATCGCATACAGCAAGACGCAACTGAAAAAGAAAACGGCTAGGGAGATGATAAACAACCACGCCCCTTGTTCATTGCGTCGGTCTTGAGCGATCTTCATGGGCATTTTGAGTCAGATCAGTAAAGTAGAAAATAGTTCACCGCATCACTGTCCGGCGGCGGCAAGTGGCAGATGTCCTCGTAGCCTAGGCTTCCAGCCTGGGGACTGCAACTACGGAACGCTCAACCCAGGCAGGATGCCTAGGCCACGGAAGTTATTCGAGTTTTCCGGCTGGGCGCAGTTCGGTTCCACTTACTTTGGTGAGTCCATCACCGAGTTCGACGCGAATTTTATCAGCTAGTCTTGTCAAGCGTTCAACCACTGCCGAGTTTGCTTCGGCCACATCTGTTGATTCACCAATGTCGCTGTCGAGATTGTACAATTCTAGCCCGCAGCTTTTCTCTTCGTAGGAAGCCGGTTGACCATCGGCTCCCGCCGCCCCCTCAAGACTTCGATAAGTGTGCGGAAAGTGCAATTTCCAAGGTCCGCTTCGAACCGCATGCAGTTCGCGTCCCCAATAATAATAGTAGGCTTCGTGCGGGCTGGTTGCACCGACTGCCCCAGAGAGAATCGGCCAAGCGTTCGCACCATCGATTTTCCGCTTCGGCAATTCGGCGCCCGCGAGGTATGCGAGAGTTGGCAATACATCAATCGTGCCCGCGACTTCGTCACAGACAGTTCCAGCGGGAATCTGACCGGGCCAGTAAGCGATAGTTGGCTCACGCTGCCCACCTTCCCATGCAGTTCCTTTGCCTTCGCGGAGCGGCTTTGCAGAGCCAGCATGATTGCCATAAGAGAGCCAAGGTCCGTTGTCCGATGTGAACAGAACTAAAGTTCGTTGGTCGAGTCCATGTTGCCGAAGCGCAGCAACTACTTTGCCAACACTCCAGTCGATCTCAGCAACCACATCAGCATAAATGCCTTTGCCCGTAGAATCGCGGAACTTATCAGATGCATAGATAGGCACATGCGGCATGCTGTACGGCATATAAAGAAAAAACGGCTGCTCGCGATTGCGTTCGATAAATTTAAGAGCGTGTTCGGTATTCCATCGCGTCAAGTACTGCTGATCGTCCGCAGTAACGTTGGCGTTAATGGTCTTGGTACCTTCAATCAACGGCAATGCAGGAAAGTTCTTGCTGGTCGGATGATACGGCCACATATCATTGGAGTACGGCAAACCAAAGTACTCATCAAAGCCATGGTTGGTGGGCAGACCAATGCCTCGATCCCCCAAATGCCATTTTCCAAAAATGGCTGTTTGGTAACCTTGGGGCTTGAGCAATTCGGCAATCGTCTGTTCTTCGGGATTTAAGCAGTTTTTTGCACCCGGGCCTAGCGCGCCCAAAATTCCGACGCGAACGTTATAGCATCCCGTCAACAGCGAGCATCTCGAGGCGCTGCAGACCGCTTGCGATACGTAAAAACTAGTCATTCGCCGACCTTGACTCGCCAACTGGTCTAGATTGGGAGTTACCATTTGCTCGCCGCCAAAACACTTCAAGTCTGCGTAACCCAGATCGTCAGCAAAAAACACCACAAAGTTTGGGCGATCGATCGCTGGCTTGTCTGCTTGTGGTCTCTCCGTGGCCTGGAGGTCTTTCCACTGCAATCCCGCCATAAGTAAACCGATAGCAAGGCTCAATTGGTGGAGCATTCTAGTTTTCGCAATTTGAGTCAATTGTGCTGGCATTGGATGCAACTTTCCTCTAAGCAAGCCGAACAAATTGGCAGCCGCGGATTATTTGGTAAATAGTGGCACTAATTTACAAAAAATTATAGCCCTTCGCTTTGCAGTCATTTTGCGTCATCAAGCTAATAATGTGTTGGTTTTTTGCAACATTCTGTGATCGGACTAAAAATTCGAGGTTGCTCTAAGCGGCTTCGCATCCTCAGTTTACTGCAAAATTCTCCTAAAATCTCCGCTCCGGCATAATGGTTGCTGTGAACCTTTGCAACTTGTTTGCAGTCACAGAGTAGAGAGGCAAGGAAGTTGAGTTCAGTGAACAGGGATGTATGTTCTGGTGGCAGAGAAAAAAGGCGGACCGGGAAACCGGGTTAAATAAGGGCGGGCCCCATGATTGATTCAAATCAAAACGAATTTGCGGGAGCGATGCCCGCCAGCGAGTCGCCAGCCAATTGGAGCTGGTTGATTGAACGCGTCCCCACTGGGGGATTACTGAATCTTGATAACTGGCTCGCGGACCAGCTGCTGGAACTTGAGGCAATCTGCGATGACTGGGTGACGCCAAAAAGCCAAATGCTCGCTTTACAAAACGAATTGCGAGATAGCCGCAGCTAAGTGCTGACATAGTTTATTTATGCGGTAGCTGGTTTCGTGAGAAACCGGCTGGACTGGCTAGGGACTTAAAAGGCTGTGATTTTCAACTGACACAAACACACAGCCGACACGAGCGCTTTCTGTTTGATTATTGGAAGCGGTCCCCTCTTCTAGACACGGCCTGATTTGAGGCGATTCTCGACGCTGCCGGTTTTTCACAAAACCAGCTACACAACGCTTCCCCCCATTTGGTTTACGGTTTTCGCTGTGGGCTTACCTCCAAAGTTCTGCTACATCTCACAACGCGTGTTTGCGTAGAAATTCGTTTTGAACGTCAAGTCACAGAAGAAATTATCTCTCTTGGGTCTTTCATAACATGACTGTCGGGCACGGAAGTCCACAAGTCGTTGGTCAATCATCGCCGTCTGCTTCCTGCAGCCGAGGGCGTCATGCGTGGAGTGCTGCGCTGCTTGTTGCGGTTATCGCAGTGACCTCAAGCATTCGCGTACATGCTCAAAAGAGCACTCTCATAGCCGAAGACAATTCGCAAACAAATACCCAGGCAAATACTCAGGCAAATACATCAGATGAGCTACCCTCATCGACCAACAGCTTGAGCTCGAATGTACCGTCAGCTACAAAACTGGCGCTAGCGGAAAAATTGGCTATCGAACTGCGAATCGTATGGGGAGGAAGTTCTCAGCGAGTTTTTCAAGGTAGTATTCGAATCGACAACGGTTCCATCAAGTTGCTTCGAAACTTAAGTCAACAATCAGATTCCATCGGGTCCATAGTTAACACAGAACCTGCGACACTGAAAGTTCTTGGGCACAGCGCAAGCACGTTTGGCGGTGCCGATGTGATGATTGAAGGTGCTGCGACAAGTCGCATAACAATACGGTTTGTTCACCCGGCTACGAACCAGCCAGTTGAAAGTTCTTTTCTCATAAGTGAAGTATTGGACGATCGCTGGCTGCGCAAACTAGACGAGCAAGGGAATCGCATCGCGGCCGAACGCCAGATGCAGGATCGCTTGCGTGTCCGTTCGGGTCAACCGTCGAGCATCTTTCCGGCTGACTCTACATGGAGCGGCACGCTGAGTGGCTATCGCTGTGGTCTGCCGGCTGGTGAGTATCAATTGATGACCAGACTGCTGGACCAGAACGCGGACGATACGATCGTTTCGGAGCACGATCAAACCGTAACGATTGATCAGCAAGGCAATTTCAATGTGCCGTCGCTACAAGTTGCATTGCCAAAACTCGAAAGCTGTTACGCCATCGAGTTCTCTTTGCATCGAAAGCGATTTCTGCATTCCTTCGTCAGTTCGTCGCAATCGCTGAAACGTCGAATCGATTTAGTCGTCTTCGACTCGAACGCACCGTCGAAGAGTATTGAGTCATGGGCTCCGGTAGCCACTATTCAACCGTTGAATGCACAGTGGTGGAGCTCTATGAATTGGCTGCCTAATCTCAGTTCGACGCAGCAACTTATTCAGTTGCCTAACTTCACTGAGCACAACAAGCGTTTGGTCAATCATGGTCCTCAATCGAGTCGCAAAGTTGGAGAAGAGGAATGCTTGGTTCTTGGCCCTTCTGCATGGCAAGCTTATCCGCTGGCCATTGAACATCCTGGCCAACCCCATCGAATGCGGGTAAGAGTACCACGCGATCAAGCACAACAACTGGTTATTAGTATTCGCGACTATCACGCTAACGGCGAACTAACCACTTTAAACGTCGACTCGGGAATTGTCTTGGGTGAACGTCAGGCGTCATCTGAATCATTCGGTGCAAGCCAGTGGTCGGATCACGAAATTGTCTTTTGGCCTCGTTCCTCCAGACCCATGCTCTTGATGCTCAACGCATCTTCAACGGAAGACGCCGCCTTTGGCGATGTGCAACTCGAAGTCGGACAACTGCTAGCCCGCACGCCGTCAGTCAATGTTGTGAAGGGACCGACGAACGCAAGTGGCAACTCTCCTCGGAACATCGCACTTTACTTGACCAAGCCGCTAATAGCTGATGCATTTGGAGGACAGAGGAGCATCGACCCGGTTACAAAACGGGCACTCGACAGTTGGTTGACTTGGCAACAGTCGGCAGAGCGATTGGCATTGTACATGCAAAATTCGGGCTACAACACTTTGATACTCAATGTAGCTAGCGACGGCGGGGCGGTGCTACCGCTCTCACGCTTGGCCGCTACGACGCGCTTCGATAGCGGAGCATTCTTTTCCGATGGGCGCTCGCCAGAAATCAAGGACTTCGTTGAGCTGCTCTGCAAGCATCTTGATCGTTCTGGTTTGAAGCTTATTGTGACGCTTGATCTAAATGCTCACCTGCCTGGTTTGATTAAATATGAAATGGACGACTCCAAGAACGCAGACTTGAAGAACACCGGCCTCTATCAAGTGAACTTAGAAGGTAAACCTTGGCAACTCGATTCGGACTCGAGCAATCGGCGGGTTCTGTACAATCCACTCCATTCGCAAGTTCAAGTCGAGCTAGAGCAAATCGTACGCGAGGTGAGCAACCGGTATTCGTCGTACGATTGTTTCAAAGGTATTGCGTTTGATCTGGGTGAAGCCTCGCATTTTATTTTTGCGGGCGATCGTTGGGGATATGATGAATCTACTTTAAAGCGATTTGAGGCCTCGACTCAGTCAAAACTGCCGGCTCGCGAAGCGTTGCCGACGACCATGCAAGGTCCCTTGCGTTTGGCGTACTTGAACTGGCGAGCTCGAGAGCTGTCGACTTTTTTTGTCCGCTTGGCTGACATCGTACGTGACTCTAAGGCCGATGCAAAATTACTTTTGAATCCGATCTCACTTTGGCAACGGCAACCTTCACAGCATGAATACGCCGACGCGATCGCAACCTCTCGAAATTTGAGCGACACGTTGCTTGCGGCAGGACTAGACCTGGCTTGGCTGAAGCAGAATCCACAGGTGGCTATATTGCGAGGGCAAACCGAGTGTGCCCTTGGCAGCGACCTCGAGCGAGCGTGGCTGAGCCGTGCGGCCAGTGACGCGGGATTGGTCCACGCAAGCACAGGTAACAGCAGCGGGACGATTCACCTGCAACGGCCCGTTGGAATGGTCATTCCGGAAGCAAATAAGCTGCAAAATCTAAACCAGCAGACTAGCAATCCAACTCACTCGCCATCCAACCTTGTTTGGTGCTATCCCGTCGCGGCCGGTCTTGGCCCACAGCTGCGCAAGAGTTCCATTGAGCAGCTTTACCGCGAAGATAGCTTGTTGGTTGCTGATGGAACTTGGATGCCTCCGCAAGGCGACTCGTTGCAACTTGAAACGTTCAGAAGAACGCTAGCTGAATTGCCGAACGTACCGATGCAAACGGTGAAGATCGATCGGGATGAAAACAATCTCCGCTTGCGATCGGTTAAAGTCGGCAACGATACGTATCTGCAACTGATCAATAACGCATCGTGGACCGAGCACGTGACGATGGATGTCAAGATTGCTAATATCCGCGGAGTGTACGAAGTGCTCGGCGGCAAGGAATTGGTCATCAACGGAGCAGCGACTTCAAGTCAATCCAGTTCGCGAATGGATGCGAATGGATCTAGGGCGAGCACGATTTGGCAATTTGATTTATCGCCGTACGAACTTATCGCATTCAAAGTTTCCGATCCGCAGTTCAAGCTGAACAGCTTTGTTCATTCGCCCGACCCAAGTCTGATCGAAAAAATGAAGCGTGAAATTGATTCGCTGGAAAACATGATGACTTTGATTAGCGATTCAGCCCGGGCGGAGTCATTGGATGTGCCTGGTGGCGATTTCGAAAACTGGATCGATGGTCTTCGTCCAAGTGGCTGGACCGTGTCGTCGCTGCCCCAGGTCTCCATTCGCCAAGAAAAGTCACTCCCGCACAGTGGCTCAAGTTGCGTTGTGATTGAGAACATCAATCAATCTCAAGTGTCAGCTTGGATACAAAGTGACAAGATTAGGATTCCTGAATCAGGCCGGCTGGTGGTGAATGCCTGGGTGCGTGCGCCCTCGGCGGGCAAGATGCCGCAGGTCTTGCGTTTGTCACTGATAGGTCGAACACGCGATGGTCGTCGATATCAGCGTTCACACCAATTCGGAACGCAGCCCTCGGGATCGGATGTGGCCATCGACTGGGGCAAACGACCGGTGACACTTTTCGTTACCGATTTGCCAAGCGCCGAACTTTCGGAACTGTACGTGGCATTCGATCTAGTTGGGCCAGGCAAAGTGTGGGTCGATGACATTCAAGCCCTTGAGGCCTACTTGAGCCCAGACGAGCGTATTCAGATTCGCAGTCAGATCTTTTTGGCAAAAGAAAAGCTGCGTGACAACAACGCGTTTCCAGCAGAACAGGTGCTCAACAGCCACATCGCTCGTTACCTTGCATCCATCAAAGCCAAGCCTACAATGCAAGCGCCAGTCAACAATCAGCAATTCGATGAACCAGAGAAATCGACCGCTGGCAGTCGATGGAACAATTCCCCGCCCATTCTGCAACAACTGCGCGAATCGATGCGAGAACGTTGGCAGAAGTGATCTAAGCGGCGCAACAAGAACTTATGGGTATCTGAATGACCAATAAGGACGATTCGACGACGACCGTCGCAGACCTGAAAGCGGTTGTCCAGCAGTTCGTCGACGAGCGAAATTGGCGCAAATTTCATAATGCTAAAAATCTCTCCATGTCTCTCGCGATAGAGGCAGCTGAGCTGATGGAACATTTCCAGTGGCTGACGACTGACGAAGTCGTCGCAGGCGAACAGCAAGACTTTGCAGAAATCGCCGACGAGTTGGCGGACGTGACCTGCTACGCTTTGGCTATCGCGAACGTCTTAAAGATTGACCTCGCCAAAGCCGTGAATAGCAAGATGGTGAAGAATCGCATAAAATACCCGGCTGAATAAAACAAACCAAGCTCTGTTCAAGCAAGATTCAGTGGAAAGTAGATGGCATATCGATGAAAATAGTTGTCGCACAAGACCGAATCTCTATGGGACGTTTTACCGCAGAGCAAGCTGCAGCTTGTTTGCGAGATTGTTTGTCTCAAAAAGCTGAATGCAACCTTGTAATAGCTACTGGATCAAGTCAATTCGAAGTTCTCGAAAGCCTTGTTAGCCAACCCAATATCGATTGGTCGAGGGTTAATGGATTCCACTTAGACGAGTATCTAGGGATCGATCGTTCCCATTCGGCCTCGTTTTGTGGTTACTTGTCTAAACGCTTTGTTGATCGTATCCCATTGAAATCGTTCTTCTACTTGGATGGAACGAAGTTGCCGGAGTTGCTGCGAACACAGGCGTCAGAGCAACTTGCAGGACGAACTGTGGACTTGCTCTTATGTGGAATCGGTGAAAACGGGCACTTGGCGTTTAACGATCCACCTGCTGACTTTGCAACTCAAGAGCCCTATTTGATTGTCGAGCTGGACGAAGCGTGCCGTCGGCAGCAAGTCGGCGAAGGTTGGTTCGATTCGCTCGAACAAGTCCCAACTCAAGCGATCAGTATGTCCATCGCCCAGATTCTGAAGGCTAAGAAGATATTGTGCAGTGTTCCTGATCAACGCAAAGCGGAAGCAGTTCGCAACACAGTTGAAGGCGAAGTGGATCCAATGGTGCCTGCTTCAGCCCTTAAGCAACATGCGGATGTGACTTTGGTTTTGGACGCTGCAAGTGCCACGATGCTGTCAGATTCCACACAAGTACAAAACAGCCTGTAGTGGCTGACGGACTGACATTTTGAAACGTTTTTTTAAAGGAGCTACGAAGTGAGGAAAATATTCGTCGCGGTTTCGGTTGTGGTGTTACTCGTCGTAGTTGCAGTGCTATTTCTTAAACGTCCAGTCCAAAATAACGTTACCGTCTCCAATGAGCCACAAAAGCAGGTTGCAGATCATCCTTCTCGTACCTCTAACGTAACTCCTCCATCGAGAATCATGGCCAGAATTGATGTTACGCATGAGAAAGTCGTCCACTATACGGTCTCGATCCCGGTCTACGAGACACATACCAAGTTGGTAAACTACACGGTCATGAGACCTGTGACTGAGACGCTAGTAAAAAATGTCCCTTACACGGTTATGAAAGCCGTTACTACGGAGCACACCGTTCTTGACGCCCTTCCTGATGATGACAGTAGAGATCGCGTCGTCAAAACAGTTATGCACATACCCGAAGCCAAAATGAAGCCCGTTGTTTACACTGTGACGAAAATGGTTCCTGAACAACGGAAGAAATCCGTTACGTATCAAACCTGCCGAATGGTGACCGAAAAAAGGCAGAAAACGGTTCAGTACACAACAAGCCGTTTCGTTCCTGCGGCAGAACTGCAAAATGAGCTGGAACAGCAGCGGGAAAGCGAGATCGATCCAATGGGCTCAAATCGCTGTCTCAACTAACGCCTCCATATTAGTGCTTAGTCCAAATTTGATTTTGGGGTAGCGGAATGCGTCAAGCATTTAGTGAATTTCACATAGTTTGAATACCCGAAAGCCTCGACGGCTTCCGCTACCTCAATGAATCAGGGGTAACGCAACTGTTCGACCGTAAAATAAAATTTGGACAAAGCACTAGGCTCAAACTGGAAATGACTCACCGGTGAACTCGCAACTTGTTGACGGATACGTTGACCTTCAAGTCAACGGATATCAGGGAATCGATTTCAACCAGCCTCTGAGAAGTGTTGCCGAGTTGCGACTTGCGGCTGACGCAATGCTGAGCGACGGCGTGCGCAAAGCGTTGCCAACACTCATCACCGGCAGTATCGACGACATGTGCGAGTGTATCCGCTCACTTCGGGCAGCGATTGACAACGATCCCCTATGTCACGACTTGTTCGCGGGGATTCATCTCGAAGGTCCTTTTCTATCGCGTAAGCCAGGTTTCATCGGAGCTCATCCGCCGCAGCACGCTCTAGATGCGGACCTCATTGCACTCGCCAAGCTGATCGATTGTGGCGAAGGGTTGGTAAAGCTCGTTACGTTGGCCCCAGAAGTGGATCGCGGAGGCGCGATGACTCGTTTTTTGGTTGAGCGAAACGTGGCCGTATCCGCAGGTCATACTGACGCATCACTGGATGAACTGGATGTTTGCATTGAAGCCGGTTTGAAGTTGTTCACGCACTTATGCAACGCCTGTCCGCCGGAGATGAATCGCCATGACAATATCATCTACCGCGCACTGCGCCGAAGCGATCGGTTGCGCTACACCTTAATTGCCGATGGATTTCACGTACCGAAAGTCCTTTTTGAAAACATTTTGAATTGGGTGTCTCACGATCGGTTAGCCGTTGTCTCGGATGCAATCAGCGCCGCCGGGCTGGGGCCTGGCGTGTATCGCCTGGCTGGTCGCGAAGTCTCGATTGGACCGGACAAAGCAGCTCGCGATCCATCTGGTAAACACTTCGTCGGGTCTGCATGTTCAATGAGGGACGCGGATCGTTGGTTGATCGCTTCGCTTGGGCTAAGCGAAGAAGAGCGTCGGACATTGTTAGTCGACAACCCCGGGAAGTGGTTGCAGATCCGATAGCATTACCTGTGAGCGAACGATTAGCGAGAACAGTAGCCGAAGGACAACGACTTGGGCGTCAAGTGCCGTCGACGGCGACAATATACCAAGCCGAACATCAGCCCGGCAATTGCAAAGACGGTAGCGAAAACGGCTGCAGTACCGGTCCGCATAAGGAAATCGGGACAGTCGTGTATCCACCAGGCGAGCACAACGCCCGCGACGTGCGAAATGCCAACCGTTGCACCCGTCAGTGGGCCAACCGAAAGAAATGGAAACCGAGGCTGCGCCAGACGGTCAGCGCTAAGGTCCTCATTTGATCATGAAGGTTTGTAAGGATTCGTCATTGCACCTCGTAGTCTACTGGATTCTCGCCATCCCACAGCATTGATTGTCGAATCGCGTCCTCCAATCTCGAATACCAGCAGTAGTCTGGTCCCATACCGCTGAATTCCGACGGTTCATTCAACAACCCCCACGGGCACGCCGGGCCAAAGCCAAACTCACAGTATGCTATCGCCGTTTTCGATTTCGGGTCAACCGCGATGATCCAACAAGGAAACTGAGTGTCATCCTTGTAGTCCCAATCACGCATCTCGAGCCGTGGTGCGACGCAGTATTCACGAATGCAAGAAACGACATTTGGGTCGGAAATATCCGCGAGCGAATTCTGGAGTATCGCGTTGATGTCAGGCAGTGAAGTCATCGGAATACAAAAGGTGCAACCCCAAGAAGTATCTGACGCATTTGTTGCCCTCCCTCAGTTTGATGTTACTTTTCGAACCTACGTCCAACGTGACTGGTGTGTCCTTGAATTTCCAGCTTGCAAGGCTGCGGCGAGCTTATTTTGCCCCTTCAGGGCGTCCGTTCCATGTTGCACGATTCCCAGGGCGGCGCTTCACGCTCTGCCCTGGGCTGGATTGTAACTGCCTTTCAGGCAAGAAAACCAAGAGACGACAAAGTAGTTTAAGCGTCAACTGATTGCCGCACAACTTTGAAGTATCACCTGCTGCAACAATCTTTGAAGTGTAGTGCATTAAATTAAGGTTAGTGAAATTTGCGTCGCAACGCCAACTGGCACCGGGGCAACATCAGCCCACTTAGAGTGAAGACGCCAAGCTCATTACACGTTAAAATAAGTCACTTCCATTATCCGAAGGGCTCGTCTCGCCGTTCTCGATAAAACTCAACATATTGCCGCTTCAAGCTAGATACTGTGTCCCTTAATGCGTATCGCACTGGTTATTACTGAACTTGATCCAGGCGGAGCGGAAAAATGCTTGACGCAGCTTGCATGCTACTTAGCTGATCAAGGTCATGATGTACGAGTGTTTGCCATTGGGCCGCCACCCATACTCAGCCAAGATCATTTTGTGCGTGAACTGGAGGCTCACAAGGTACCAGTAGGGTTCGGTATCGGACCTGGGTCCACGCGTACCACTTGGGCTTTTCCCAAAGTTGTGCGTTGGTTGAAGTCCGAGCTACGCCGGTTTGCACCCGATGTTGTTCAGTCGATGTTGTTCCATGGAAACTTGCTTACCGCGCTGGCTGCTGATCGTAAGAAATCAAAACTCTTTGGTGGCGTTCGAGTGCGACAACCCGAACGATGGCGGTGGTGGCTTGAGCGGTGGGCATCGCGACGGATGCTCAAATTGGTTTGTGTTAGCGACGATGTTGCTGGGCACAGTGAGAAGGTTGAACGCATAGCACCCGAGAAGTTAGTGACTATTCCGAACGGCATCGATCTTCAATTGGTTGATTGGGTGATCAACGCGTCGAAGGACTGGCAGTGGACGAAGTTCGGCTTGCCGGAGGACGCCCGTGTGCTGCTTTTTGCTGGACGATTGCATCCGCAAAAAGGAATCGAAGAACTCGTCACGCGTGCTAAAGATTTGTTAGCGACGCTGCCGCAACATCATCTTGTGGTCATGGGATCTGGACCACTCGAATGTCGTTTGCGAGAGCTGGCGACCGAGCGTGTTCATATCGTTGGATGGCAATCGAGCGTGCTTGCTTGGATGCATCGCGCTGAAGTCTTGTTACTGCCCGCCAGCTACGAAGGGATGCCCAACGTGTTGCTGGAAGCTATGGCTGTACGGTTGCCTTTTGTTGCGTTTGACGTTGACGGAGTCCGACAGTTGCTTGGCGAATCGCCGTTCGCAGCCAATCAAGTCGCCTCATCGGGTGATTTTGAGCAATTTATCACTTTGGTCCGGGGAATGATTGTGGATCCAAAGCTGCGTGTTGAGTGCGCAGCCGCCAACTACGCTCGAATCGAAGGTCATTTCCAACTAAAGAATCAGCTAGCGGCTTATGCAGCGATGTACTGCGAGCATCTTTGATTAGGTTCTTTAGCCGAAATAAACCAACCTTCGCTGCTCGTTTATGTTCAAGACACCTGATAGAAATTGGTTGCCTTCGCTTTTCCCCTCCCACTTAATACCCAATTTGGGTAGTTGTTCGATTTCGCACTGGACGAAGCGAAAAATGAAGGAGTCCGATCTGTCCGCATCCCCACTCCGCTTACGTCGTTAACCGGCCATAGCTTGGGACCATTGTCCCGAGCGATTTGAATTTGTTGAAGGGAGAGAAATAATCAGGGATGGGGCAAATGGTCACGTCGTACGAATGTAAACATTTGCGGACGGGACTGGAGTCCCGTCCTACGTAGCTGGAAATCGGCGGGAGAATGCTATAATCGCGACTGGAGGATTGGCTGCAAGGATGTGTGGCCAACAAGTCGACTCTTATGGCTCGCCACTGGCGATGTGAAAATGATGTCAGTACAAATGCAGCTCGCTCGAATCATTATCAGCGAGATCAGTGATAACCAAGTCATTTACTTGCAGGAGATCGGTGGCGAACGCCAATTTCCGATTTTGATTGGAATCTTTGAAGCGACGAGCATTGATCGAAGGGTTAAAGCGGACTACAACCCAATCCGTCCGCTCACACACGACTTAATTGTGTCGGTTGCTGAGCAGTTGGGCGCAGAATTTGATAGCGTCGTGATCAATGAACTGCGCGAGCACACGTATTTTGCGAAGTTGCGGCTGAAAAAGGATGGCGAGATTGTCGAAATCGACGCTCGGCCCAGCGACGCGATTGCGATCGCAGTGACGTTTTCGCCACACTTGCCAATCTTCGTTTCCGAAGAAGTCCTTGAAGAGGCGGCGGGTGGTTAGTACACGGAAGTCTGTCGACAAGAACATGGAGGGCTCATCTTGGCACGCAATGAACAATTAATCCGTCAGCATAAAATCTTGCAAGTGCTCGAACGGCTGCGATTCGGAGCAACGCTTGAAGAACTGCGCGACAGTGTCGTTGAAGAACTTGGACTCAGTTCGCTTCACGTGAGAAGTATCCGCCGCGATATTGAAGCGCTCGTGGCGGCTGGAATGCCAATTGCCGACGAGGATAGTCAGCGCGGCCGCGTGTGGAAACTCAGCCGCGCAGACAAGGGACTTCAAAAGATCGCTACCACTGCTAGCGAAATGATCGCACTCTCAATGGGTCGCGATCTGATGTTGCCGCTTGTTGGGACCCAATTTTGGATCGGGATTGAGTCGTTCTGGAACAAAGTCCGCGAACAGTTGCCGGCTGGCGTGTGGGAACATTACCAGCGTTATCGACGCACGCTCTATGTACTTGGCACACCCACCAAGACGTATGAAAAGCATCAAGGAATGCTAAAAACCGTCAACAGGGCGATTCAAGAGCATCGAAGATTAGAAATTGAGTATCAGGTGCCGGGACGTACTCCGAGGGTGCGAACCGTTGAACCGTATGGCGTGGCGATTTTTCAGTCGAGCATTTATGCAATCACAACTGAGGAAGCGAGCGACGGCGAAGGGACAGAGCGACTTAGGCATTGGAAACTGGACCGTTTTCTCAGTGCCAAAGCCCTGGATACTTGGTTCAAGCCGAACGAGTCGATCGACCTTCAAGCTCATCTGGGGCAATCGGTCGGCATCTTCAGTGGAGCTGAACCCAAGCAGTACATCATTCGCCTGTCACCACAAGCCGCGATGTGGGTTCAAGAAGATCCTTGGCATGCACAACAAGTACTTACACCAGAGTCTGATGGAAACGTACTGCTGACCGTGACGGCTTATCACGATACTGAAATTTTGCAACGCGTGCTCAGGTTAGGGACCGAAGCCGAAGTGCTTGAACCGGCAAGTTGTCGTGCGGAAATGAAGCGTACAATGGAAGCGCTCATTTCTCGGTACCAAAGCAAACCAAAACGCAAGAGCGAATCATGATTCGGCCCATTCACAGTGACTGTTTGTTCCTCGGCAATGCACTGAATGCACGCGATCTCAAGTCCCTGTTCGACCAGCGAATTGTTGCGGTATTGGACTTGGCTATCAACGACATACAGGTGATGTAACCCAACGGGTACAGCTGCGTCGGACTTGGGTGAAGACTAGCTCGGCAGAGAGCATCGTTCGCCCGTCGTCGCAATCCTACTAATCAGTTCGATGGTATCATAGATTTACTCGCCAGCTGTTCCTACCCCCTAAAACCTCTTGGAATCGTAACATGAATTGCAAATCGACCTGCCTTGTCTTCCTATTCGTACTTTCTGTAGCTGCAAGATCATTCAGCGAAGATAAACTTGGTTGGCAAAACTGGCGCGGCCCTCATGGAAACGGAAGCACTGAGCAAGGAAATTTTCCCGACAAGCTCGATCCTAATAAGTGCCTTTGGAAGATTGAACTCCCGGGCAAAGGATGTTCGACTCCGATCGTTAGTAACCAGAGCATTTTTATCACCGCACCGATCGGTGGCAACGATGGCTTACTGTGCTACGACATGTCGGGAAGTGAGAAATGGCGAGCGACGTTTGGTAAAGAAAACCCGGGCAAGCATGCGAACGGTTCAGGCAGTAATGCTTCACCCATCACGGATGGGAAAGCCGTCTATTGCTTCTTCAAAAGCGGCACCTTTGCAGCAGTTGAAACCGACGGCAAAGTTCGCTGGCAATCGAATCTTGTCGAGCGTTTTGGTAAAGACACGCTGTACTGGGATCACGGAACTTCACCTGTGTTGACCGCGAAGCATGTCATCATGGTTCGCATGCACGAAGGCGAATCGTGGCTGGCGGCTTTTGACAAACAGAGCGGCGAACTAGCTTGGAAAGTGGCTCGCAATTTTAAGACTCCCCAAGAATGTGATCACGGATATACAACACCCTTGGTGATTCAACATGATGGAAAGGAGTCAATCTTGGTGTGGGGAGGCGAGCACGTGACGATTCACGATGCAGCAAATGGCGAAACTGTTTGGACCTGCGGTGGTTTCAATCCTGAGCAAAGTAAACTCTGGCCGGCCATTGCTACTCCTATTATCTTTGGCGATACAGTTGTTATTGCTTACGGTCGAAATGATCGCGGTATTCCCAGACTTTTCGGCGTGCGTCTGTCCGGCAGTGGTGACGTAACAGCGACCAATCATGTTTGGAAGCGAGAAGACGTTGGAACCTTTGTACCCACGCCCGCAGCTTACAAAGACCAGTTGATTTTGGTCCGTGACCGCAGCGAAGTTGAGTGCGTAGATCCTAAGACTGGCGAAACTGTATGGAAGGGCACATTTCCCAAGAATCGATCCAATTTTTATTCTTCGCCGCTGGTTGCAGGCGACAAGCTCTATGCACCCCGCGAAGATGGTGCGGTTTTTGTTGCGAGTCTCGCGAATAACAAAATCGAGATTCTCTCGGAAAACAACATGGGCGAATCCGTCATCGGATCGCCGGTTCCTTGCTCCGATAAGATTCTAATTCGCGGTGTGAAGCATCTTTTCTGTTTCGCAACATCGTTATAGTTGCGAAGTTGTGCGATCAAATATAGTCGCCTTTCGCTCCGCGAAAGTAGCGCTCACTCACGCCACTTTCGCAGAGCGAAAGGCGACGAACAATTTCGCACGGAATACACAGATGAGCTTGACCACCGGAATCGGAAACCATTTGACACAGACGCGTGACTGTAAGGATCAAGCAAAGTGCCTCAAGCGCTTTGTATCAATTTGAGTAAAGTTTCACTCGGAATTTGTGTCTCCCCTTCTCCTCGGTACTCCGAGGAGAAGGGGCCGGGGGATGAGGAGCAATTGCGCGGGGGTTGCCAGCCTGGCCGCAGGCACTACGTGCTCGATG
>JANODD010000153.1:0-10779 GCA_031412515.1 Planctomycetia bacterium
TGCAAGCTCTCGTAATGCTTGCAAGCCAAACGAAATTCCGTAGTGCTTTGCAATCGTGGCAAGGGCTGCCGCACCGCAATCGCTCGTGTCGACTTGTCGAACGCATACGAATGAAGTGAACATGGGAAATACCCTCGTGCAAGATAACGGTCGGTCAGATGTAACTCTGTTGATAGAAGCGAAGTGTCCGTCAAACTGTTACAAAGAAATTGCGATTTGTTGCAGAATTGTGGCTACACTTATGCACTCTCCCGGGGATCTATCTCAGCAACTTGACCCTTGCCGAGTGGCTACCAGCGGATTCCTCGAGTACTTACACAGCAGAAGACCGAAATGGTCAGCGAACAAATCAGTCATTTAATGATACTGCCAACTTTTGCCAGGTCTGATCCTCTAAATAATGACAGAACTAACTAAGCCGGCAAAAAGATGAACGGTAAAAATATTAAGATAAAGCGATTGTGTTACGTCGTAGCTTGGGACCATTTGTCCCGAGCTCGATTTTGGGATTAGCCGCAGTGCACTAGCACTCGGTTCACGCGGCAGAAACCGGACGCTAACGAGAGCGTCCTGCTTAGGAATGAACTTGAAAACGCGGATTTACAGGTGATTTATCAGCCGGAAGGTGTTAGCCTCCGGTTCAATACACAACCGGAGGCTAATGCCGACGGCTGATGAGACTATACCACCGTAATGACCAGGTTCAGTTCAAACTCCTAAGCGGGACGCTCTCTAACGCGTTCCGGCTGATGTTGCCCGAACAATTTCGCGACAGAGTCTTACGCAACCAGATGGGAAACTCAATAAATATGCGAATGTCAAAATGATGAAATCGCCAACAACCCGCCAAGTTACTCCACCTTGCATAATCACGCTTGGTCAATCCGCTGGTCGGCCCGTCACGATGACCTTCCGCCTAATTCCAGCCTGCCCAGAAGGTTTTCTGATGGGCAGCCGTGGATTCCATCCAAGCGAAGAGCCGATTCATCGTGTCATTATCGCAGATGATTTTTGGATGGGTGAGATACCCGTTACACAGGCACAGTTCGCGATATGGACGAAAGCTATGGGAATCGAACATCAAAATCATTTTAGCGGTAAATTGGACCATCCTGCCGAAAGTTTAACATGGCATCAAGCGATCGACTTCTGCGATTGGCTGACAAGCAATTACCAAACGCAGTTGCCACCTGGGCATCGGTTTGCGGAATTGCCGACCGAAGCCCAGTGGGAATATGCCTGTCGAGCGGGAACTCGCATGGAATACTATTCTGGCGATGGCAAATTCGCGCTTAGTAAGGTAGCTTGGTTCGGCGAAGATTGGGATTCGGGCTCGACACATCCCACGGGCAAGCTGGCTCCAAACGATTTTGGCCTGTATGACATGCATGGCAATGTGTGGGAGTGGTGCTTGGATCGGTGGGACGAAGGAGCCTACCGGCGGCGTTCGGACGGTGTCGAAATGGCGGAAATCTACCAACTAAATGAGCAATTCGGCGATCAAGGGAATGACGGGTCTCGCGTGTTGCGCGGTGGTTCCTGGTGCTTCTCGGCCTTTTGGTGCCGCGCGGCGTATCGCAACTGGTTCGGGGCTGGTAACTCCGACAGGTACTTCGGCTTTCGTGTCTGTTTGGTTCGCAGCCCGATATTGAAGCAAGTCAGTCCGGTCGCGCCGGCGGAGCCGAAGCGATGAGCCGTGTGGACGAGGGACGAGGGAACAAAGGCGATTCGCGAAGGCGCAGCCGGCGCGCGATATATTTCCCAACTGACAAAATGCACTCCTTTTTGAAATCTACCAAAAGTGAAGTTTGAGATTTTCCAGGTCCTACTGCCTTGCACTGACGGAACGCTGGAACTTAACCAGTTCATTGCCAGCCACCGAATAACGGCCATTCGCCAATACCTTGTCAACAAGCGAGACGCGCCGTTGCTTGTGTTTGTGGTTGAGTATTTCGATGCGAACCAAAGAACTGGTTCAACTGGCAATACGAAAATTGATTACAGACAACTGCTTTCGGCTGACCAATTCGTCAGCTTTAGTCGTTTACGTGACCTGCGCAAGAGGATCGCCGAGCAAGAAGGAGTGCCGGTATACACAATTTTTACAAATGCGCAGTTGGCTGAAATAGTGCAGCGAAATATTCGCAATCTCACGGACCTAAAGAGTGTTAGTGGGATTGGTAAGGCTCGTATTGAAAAGTTTGGGGATGAACTAGTGGCTATTGTCAACGATATCGTTAACCCGATTCCGGACACAGCCAATTGAAGAAGATTGGCGGACTGTTCTCGAGAATCGTCGATCGTTCAAACTTCTCCGAAGCCGCGAACCTTGCAGCTAAAGGGAAACGGCAACGTCGTGAGGTGCGAATCTACTTTGCGCATCTGGATGATAACCTTGCCAGGAGTATTGAGCACTTACGTTTAGGCAAACTGCAATTTGGCAATTATCGAACTTTTAACGTTCGTGACCCCAAAACAAGACGGATTCACGCACCACCATTCGCGGATCGCGTCGTCCATCACGCGTTAATATTGGCAACAGGTGCCACGTTCGAAAAAGGGGCGATTCAGCACAGCTATGCATGCCGCTCCGGAAAGGGACAACATGCAGCTTTACAACAGGCCCGATGCTGGAGTCATTGCAGCGACTGGTATCTCAAGCTCGATGTTGAGAAGTTCTATGATTCGGTCGATCACGAGCATTTGAAGTTGTTACTGCGACGCCGGTTTCGAGAACAGCGGTTGCTTAACCTTTTCTCAAGTTTAATTGATTCCTACAAATTCAGTCCGGGAAAAGGCCTTCCTATCGGTGCCTTAACAAGTCAATATTTGGGAAATTTCTATTTGGATCCGGTGGATCGTTGGGCGACTCAAACGATGCGTTGTTTACGATATGCCCGATACATGGACGATATGGTCTTTTGGGGATCGCAAATCGAACTTCGAAGCATTCAACAGCGAATCGAACCGTTCCTGGACACGATAGGGTTACGGGCAAAGTCGAGCGCGCAACTAAATCGGTGCGACACCGGCCTGCCATTTCTCGGATTCATCGTCTATCCAAACCGTTTTCGCCTAAGCGCTCGGGGCAAAAAACGATTAAGAGCGAAGATTAGGACATTAGAAAAATCTTATTTGGTAGGCACCACTACCGAGATCGAGCTGCAAGAGCGTGGACAAGCCTTATTAGCCCACGCGACGTTCGCTGACGATGGTGACTGGCGGCGCGAATTGGCAAAGTTTACATTACTGCGGGAGTCGTAAGAATCGCGTGATGCGCGGTGGTTCCTGGAACAACTCGGCCAATAGGTGCCGCGCGGCGTATCGCAACAGGAACAGGGCTGGTAACTCCAACAGGAACATCGGCTTTCGTGTCTGTTTGGTTCGCAGTACGACAGAGTTCTGTCGGGCAACACGGCTTCCAGCGCTCGCAACTTCAATTGCGGGACAAAACCTTTTTTGATTGCGTGGGCCTATGTCGAGATGCCTCGATCCGGCCCACGCAAATTTATCGCCATTTTGTGACAAAGAATGCAGCCTCGACGTTCCAGACATGATCGCCACGAGTTTCATCTTGGCCGTTGGGAGGGAAAAGAAATCTCGCTCGGTTTTTGCTTGATTCCCGAATGCACGCACGGTTTTCTGATGGGTAGCCTTGGATTCTACCAAGACGAAGAGCCGATTCATCGCGTCATCATCGCCGAAGACTTTTGGTTAGGTGATACGCCGGTGACACAGGCACAATTCGCGCTTTGGTGCGCGGAATCTGGCACCCAGCACAAAAACGAAAACGATGGACATCCAGATCATCCAGCGGAGTCGATGACATGGCATCAAGCGAACCAGTTCTGCGACTGGTTAACCACAGAATACTCGTCGCAGTTGCCAGACTCGCATCGGTTTGCAACTCTACCCACTGAGGCTCAGTGGGAGTATGCCTGTCGCGGTGACATTCAAACCGAGTATTACACCGGCGACGGCGAAGCAGCCCTGCGCAAAGCGGGCTGGTTCGATGGGAACTGCGAAGCGACTTGCCCAGTGGCCAGCGACAACCTCGTACCCAATCAATTCGGACTGCATGACATGCACGGCAATGTATGGGAATGGTGCAAGGATCGTTGGGACACTGGAGCTTATCGGCGTCGTTGGGATGGTATCGAAATGGTGGAATGCTATTGGCTAAACGAAGAATTTGGCGACACTTCAGAAAATCCGAATCGCGTGATGCGCGGTGGTTCCTGGGTCAACTCGGCCTTTGGGTGCCGCGCGGCGTATCGCGTCGGGCTCTGGGCTGGTAACTCCGTCGGGTGCATCGGCTTTCGTGTCTGTTTGGTTCGCAGCCCGATAGTGAAGGTCAGTCCGGTCGCGCCGGCGGAGCCGAAGCGATGAGCCGTGTGGACGAGGGACGAGGGAACAAAGGCGATTCGCGCAGGCGCAGCCGGCGCGCGATATATAGCAATCGGTCAAAATCTGCAGCGTGAGTTTTGTTCCACAGCTTCGTTCAGCTTCTACGCAATCGACGAGTGAAAACGATGCGTCTCCCCTCGCCCCGGTATTCCGGGGAGAGGGGTTGGGGGTGAGGGGCGCGTCTCGAGTATGCCGAGACAAAGTTACTTCGCTCCGAACCGTATGCCCCTCACCCCCCGTCCACCTCTCCGCGGTGAACCGGGGCGATTGGGAGCTCCTTCGTTTGTGACTGAGCTTGCAGAAGAGGAACGAAAGTCACATAAACTGATTCTCTTTAGCTGCTATTTGTCGCACAGTCCGGGCGCACCGGCGCATGGTATATTTTTCACCAGTTGATTTCAAATTAGATGATTTCTACAGGATAGTTTTATGCCTGCAAAAATGGTTATCAATGTTCGCGCCCAAGATACTGATCTTTCGCCGCTTGATTCGCCGAGCTCGGATGTGCAGAAGATCATCATCGGCGAGTCGCCGACAGCTGATGGCGCAGAGTGGACCGATGTGCCTCAGTTGCCGCTACTGGAGACGAGTTTCAAGAACTTAACGCATTTATTTCTCTGGAAAACCAAGTCGCTGCTGCGCGTTCCTAAGCTCCCGCCGCAACAATTAGTGCTCGAGATTCGCGAGTCTACTGAGCTGACAACGATCGACGGCCTGCCCAAAAGCTTGCGTTCTTTAGTCTTGGAAAATTGCCCATTGCTGAAACAATTGCCGGAAGTGAAGGGACGCTCTTTCCCAAATCTGTTCGAGTTGACTTTGGCTGGTTGCACGGCCATTGATCCCGCTTGGATCGACGACTTGATTGCCGCATCACCGAAGTTGCAATTCATCGATTTGTCTCGTTGCTCTCAAGTGACAAGACTCTTGCCCAATCTGCCGACGAGCTTGGATCGGCTGGAATTGAACGAATGCAAAAACCTGGAAAGCCTGCCCGATCCGTTGCCGCTTAGTTTGCGACGATTGGGTTTAAAAGGCGCGAGCAAGATTGAGCATATTCCGGAACTGCGGAAAGCGATCGACTATGTTGACTTGGCCATGACAACCAATCTCCGTACTTTGCCAAAGTTTCCTGCCTTGGAACGGGATGCCAAGGGCGACATTACTAATGTTCAACCGCAGACGTTGTTTCTTTATGGATCGGGGGTCTTGGAACCACCCGCTTCGGAACATGGGGCGTCGGCCGATACCAATGTTGCCTTCGATACCCGCGAATATCAAGGAGAAGTGGAATTGGTTGGCAGCGGCACGGTCCGCCGTTGCAAACTTCTGTTACTTGGCAATGGCAAGGCTGGCAAAACCAAGCTGGCGTTGAACGTGAATCCACATCTCAACAGCAACCAATACAACGGTACCACCCATGGCATTCAGTTCTGGGATTGGCCAGACTACGTGGCAAAGTATGCGAATGAGCCGTGCAACGTAAACCTGCATATGTGGGACTTCGGCGGTCAGGAGATCTACCATAGCACACATCGCCTATTCGTCAGTCGCGGATCGGTATTCGTCATCGTCTGGAATCCTGACCAAGACGGAAAACAGCCACCCATTGAGGAAGGATACCAGGATGTCTGGTACCCAGTTCGCTATTGGTTGGACTACATCCACATGGAATGCCCTCACAATCGCCCACTGGTGACAATCGTCTGCTCGCATCAAGGCAATAAATGGCATCCTGGCAAGCCAGCCGAAAATACCAAGCTGAAGAAGGAGCTCGCGGCCAGGTTGCGACGTGATATCGGTGATGAATACGCCGATCGCTGTCCGCTGTTTGTACTCGACTCGGAGATCAAATCAGGCGAGAAGGCGGAACTGGAGAGTTGGCTCAAGGCCTCCGTTTCTTCGGTCGTCACTTCCCAAGGTACTGTCGTGCCGACCTATTGGGAGATTGGCCAGAACATGGTGGAGCAATGGCTGCCCAAACCAGACAAGGAGGAACCCGATTCGATCGCTCATGAATCTCTGACTCGGTTGAAGATCGACGAATTCGCTGACCGATTTCGAGAGGCCATTGAACAACAACTACAGACCAAGGACCAGGATACCGACTACGACAAACTGAGACAGCAGTATAACCGTAAATTTTTGACCAAACCGCGAATCCAACGAACGCTTCGATTTCTAACCCACAGCGGCTGGATTTACTGGAACGCGAATCTCTTTGATTCGCGAGTAATCATCGACCAGCGTTGGGCGCTGAGACTCGCCTACTCAACCCTGGATCGACGTCCCGAATCCGATGTCTACAAGCGACTGGTAAGCAATCAAGGCCGTTTCACTTTCGCCAATCTGCAGGACTGGTGTTGGCGGGGTGAGACATTGGATACCGATGATCAAAAGTTGATTCTCTCATTCATGGCCACCGTCGGTATCTGCTTTCCAATAACCCAGCGGTATGGTTCTAACGAAGCAGTCTACATTAGCCCAACGCACCTTCCAGGCTCGAACGCACTGTGCACTGAATTTGATTTGCATCACTTGGATCAAGTCCAGGAAGTGGTCGAATCGAAGCAATTGCATCGCGGACATTGGTTCGCTATTCTCCGCGAAATTTGTAGAGACTACGGTGATGACGCGACTTACACGAAGGAAGCTTGCCTGATTCGTGGTTCGACCTATCGCTGGAATCGAGAAGACAAGCCTTGGTCAGCGCTGCTGCGTTATCAATTGGACGACGAAAAGAACGGGCTGGGCGGCAAGATTCTCATCAGTGTCGAAGGAGAGCAGATCCGTGAGCACTTACCCGCATTGAAACGCTTCACCGAGTCCTTCCTACCCGGCTTTGAAGGGAAAGCGTCCGACGCCGTCGATTATCGACGCGAGTTTATTGACTGTGTGGAGGAAGCCCCGACAGTCTTCCTTTCGTTTGCGTGGGACCCCGTCGGCAAGATCGCGTCCTACGAAGAGCCCGTGAATGCAATTGAAGCAGCGTTGCTTCCTTTTAAGGATCGACTCAAGATCCTCCGGGATAAACACACGATGCAGCCGGGGGACTACATCACAGAATATGTGGCAAAGGCGGGCTCGCAGGATGTCGATCTCGTCTTAATCTTTACCAGCGAAAAATACTGGACATCGTGGTGGTGCATGCTTGAGTTAGCTTCTGTGCTCACCAGTTTGATGAAGTCGTGTAAGGGTACGGATAAATCTATCTTAGTCATTGCCCACGAATCAGGTAATAAGCTCACCGCAGGCGATATTGCACCCATTCTCGCGCATTGGAACAATCTTGAACTTGTCGACATTGATGGTGATGAGTATCCCAAAAACCTACCAGAGCAACTTTTATCGCAAAACTGGAAACACATGCGTAGGAAGTTTGTGAATATTCTCACGGACAGTTCCATACCGCTGAGCTCTGATGCGATCGGTATTCGAAAAGTATGGTCGTCAGAAGCATCCGCAGAGATCATCGCTTGGGTTTTAGCAAAACTACGGCTGCCATTGGAAGGCGGACACAAACGATGACATCACACTCGTCAAGCAAGTGTGATTGTCCGCGCCACATCGTAACACTCGCTACAAACATCAACATGGCTTTCCGCTTGATCCCTGCATGCCCAGAGGGTTTTCTGATGGGCAGCCGCGGTTTTTATTCGAGCGAAGAACCGATTCACCGCGTTGTAATCTCGGAAGATTTTTGGATGAGCGAAACGCCTGTGACCCAGGAGCAATTCGCTATTTGGACCGATCAATCTGGTACCGAGCACACAAACCGGTTCGACGGTAAACCCAATCATCCGGCAGATAGTGTTAGCTGGTATCGAGCGAATGAGTTCTGTGATTGGCTGACAGACCGGGCTGCATCGCAGTTTCCGGCTTCGCATCTGTTCGCAAGCTTACCCATCGAAGCACAGTGGGAATATTCCTGCCGCGCTGGGACACAAACGGAGTATTACACCGGAGACGGCAAAACAGCTTTGGGCAAAGCGGGTTGGTTCGTTGGCAACTGCGAATCGACGTGCCCAGTGGCCAGTGACAAACTGGCCAATCGATTTGGACTGTATGACATGCACGGCAATGTGTGGGAGTGGTGCATGGATCGCTGGGACGAAGGAGCTTACCGGCGTCGTTGGGATGGTGTCGAATTGCTGGAAACCTATCAACTGAATGAGCAATTCGGCGCGCGAAGTAATGATCCGATTCGCGTGTTGCGCGGTGGTTCCTGGTTCTTCTCGGCTTTTGGGTGCCGCGCGGCGTTTCGCTCCGGGGTCGGGGCTGGTAACTCCGGCAGGAACATCGGCTTTCGTGTCTGTTTGGTTCGCAGCCCGATAGTAAAGCAGGTCAGTGCGGTTGCGCCGGCGGAGCCGTAGCGATGAGCCGTGCGGACGAGGGACGAGGGAACAAAGGCGATTCGCGGAGGCGCAGCCGGCGCGCGATAAATTTCGATCGATGCATTTCCGCAGTCCCCACTGGCTAACGCCCAATGCACCGACCTTAGAATAAGTGCGGCCAACTGCACCAAGCGATTTTGTTAGACCATCAGCGCAGTCATCTTAGTTTGGGACCATTTGTCCCGAGCTAGATTTTGGGATTAGCCGTAGCGCGGTAGAGAGCGTCCCGCTTAGGCTAGTGTCTGTCCGGAAATTGATTCTGGCCTTAGAAATACTGACAAAAAATGAAAAAAGCTCCTTGAAGAGCGAACCTTTTTCAAGGCTCATGCGTTGAATTTGTTAACAACAAGCAAGTTCACGCAAAAATCTTCAAGGAGCAAGTGCGATGCGAAAGGCTTTTTCAACACAGCTTCGATTGGATTGCAGTCCTGTTGGGAGTGTTCAACTGAACACTGAGTGTCGAGATGAAATTGTACCAATCTTGGCGGCACTTCAACATATCTATTCGTCACCAAATCTACGTTCTTCGGTGACGAAACTTATTGCCGATGATGTCAATAAGGACTCACGCAGCGACGTTGGCCGTGAAGGGTTCAGTTACTGGGAAATCGCGGTCTTGGCATCGGTGCGACTGGGTTGCAATTTGAACTATGACAAGCTGCAAGATCTAGCTGAGAACCATCGCACGCTTCGAAGTGTGATGGGAATTGGTGATTGGGATCAGGCCATCAATTTCTCTTGGCGTCGTATTCGAGACAATGTGTGTCTGATACATCCAGCTACGATTGAGAAAATTAATCAACTCATTGTGAGCCATGGGCAGGAGTTGCACGGTGACGCGAGAGCGGAGGTACGAGCAGATTCGTTTGTGATTGAGACGAATATTCACTTCCCAACAGAGAGCAGTTTGATCTGGGATGGTGTGCGGAAGATCATTCCGTTGTGTATCGCACTGGCAGAACACATAGGTGCACCAGGGTGGCGTCAGGCGGCACAACTGCGTAAGAGAATTAAGCAGCAAGCACGTGTGATCTCGCAAATTAGTTCGAGCAAGAGCCCTAAAGCGAAAGAGGCACTACCGACCGCGTATGCCAAGTTGCTGGAGCGAGCGACGACAATCATCAAGCGTGGCAAAAGCCTACTGGAAACAAAGGGTGTTGGTATTGATCAGTTGCTAAAAGCCAAGGAATTGTTGGGCTGGATCGAGTTGACCGAGCAGGTCTGTGATACGGCGAGGCGGCGCGTCATTCTTGGTGAAACAGTCCCTAATACTGAGAAGCTTTTCAGCCTCTTCGAAACCCATACGCAACTTTATAGACGTGGCAAAGCTGGCACACCAAATCAATTTGGACGACTGTTACTTGTGTATGAGGACAAAGCGGGCTTCATAAGTCACTACCATCTGCTGGCACGCGATGTCCAAGATGCAAGTGTGGTCGTTGAGCAAACCCGGCGCGTTCAAGAGTTGCACAAGAATGAAATTGAGAAGGCTTCATTCGATCGCGGTTTCCATTCGCCAGAAAACGAAATTGCACTCTCAAAAATAGTTGCATCTCCATGCGTACCTCCACGTCACCCGAAGCAGTTTGCGGAGAAGTTAAAGGAAGCTTCTGTTGAGTTTCATGAGTCACGCAAACGTCACGCCGGCATCGAGTCTGCCATAGGTTCCCTTCAATCCGGCAATGGTCTTAAGCGTTGCCGTGATCGCAGCGAAGTTGGGCTGGAGCGATACATCGCGTTGGCTATCCTCGGTCGTAACCTTCACACTCTTGGCAAGCTACTCATCGCCCAAGTGAATGCGAAGTCCCAAGCGGCGCGAAGTAAACGCATAGCTGCTTAGCGATATCGAACTGCAAACCAACAGATTTAGTGCATACGACGCCGACGGTCTGCGCGTATCGCGAAAAAACGCTTGTCTACACCACAGAATCGCGTTACGCTGTCCCTGCGTCGAAAAACTTCGACCCAGTTTCAACCAATT
>JANODD010000154.1:0-13106 GCA_031412515.1 Planctomycetia bacterium
GCGACTTGCGAAGCTTGCTGGCAATGATCAGGATTGGAGTTGGGCACTCGGGAGTACAAGTCCCGTGAGTCAAGTCTCGTTGTAGAAGGTAGAAGTTCTGCAGCGAGGCGTTTTTTTTAGAATTGGAATCGAGTGTCCAACTCTAATCAGACAGCTTGCCAGTTGCTAGTTGCGATCAAAGAATCGCAACCACCCCGGCCACCCTGCGAAAATGGCCGATTCTTAGTTGCGATTGATAGTCTCAAACAGCTGGAAGATGTCATTAAAGAAAACAAGTCTTAATGAGAAGAGAAATCATGGCAAAAAAGAAATCGTCAAAAAGCGGATCAGCTCGCGAACTTATCGATACCGGTACTGATAAACGCTATGTGAGAAGAAACGAAGAGGGCCAGTTTACCGAGTCAGACGACGTGGGCCGATCGCTTAGCCAAGATTTCAGGCAACACGCAAGAAAAGTCGCGAAGAAGGGACAAGGCGATAAGGGCGACCACGCAACCTAAGTAATCAAGACGCAAATCATGGCAACAAAAAAAGGGGCCTCGAAAAAATCTTCGACAACCGGACCGAGGCCAAGCTGGCAGGGGCATCTAACGTTTGGCTTGGTGTCCTTCAAAGTCGAAGCAGTCAATGCCTTGGATCGAAAGAACAGTGACATCCACTTTCATCAGCTCCACGCTACGTGCGGCCGACGTATTCATTATGCAAAGATGTGTCCGGTGCACGGAGAAATCGACGCTGATGAAATCGCCATGGGTTATGAGAAGAGTCCCGGGAATTACGTCGAGATCGATCCCGAAGAACTCAAAGAAGTAAAAACTGAGCAGGCAAAAACGATCACTATTGATGTCTTTGTTGAACCGGATGCAGTCGATCCAATCTACTACGATGGCCGAATGTATTATCTCTTACCGGCTGAAGAAGTGGCTCAGACGCCCTACGGAGTTTTCGTCGCTGCCATGGAACGCAAAGGAACTTTGGGGATCGGCGAGATCATTCTGTCGGGAAAACAGCAGTTGGCGATGATTCGTGCGCAAAACGGCATCATGCATATGGCCATGTTGAACTACGACGCTGAAATTAAGCCTGTGGATGATTTCACCGACAAGCTCTCAAAACTCTCTGGACAGACCAAACAGATTCGACTGGCACAGACCCTGATTGAAGAACTGGAGGAGAAAGACTTTGACTACTCCAAGTACATCGACGAGACACGGAAGAAAGTCGAAAAAGTAATTGAGAAAAACAGCCGCAGTGGAAAGTCGGTTAAAGAGGAAGAAGAAGAGCCTCAGGAGCGCAACGTCATTAGCCTTATGGATGCGTTGCAGAAAAGTCTTAAGTCAAAGAATAGCTCCACTGCAGTGAAGCCAACTAAGGCGAGGTCAAAACGAGCCTCACCTACCAAGAAGAGCCGAGCAAGTCGTGCGAGTTGAGCGAGTCGTGCACGTGTAGCTGGTTTCGTGAGAAACTGTCTTGCGCACAAGTGAACTTTCTAGTTCATCCGGTTTCTCACGAAACCAGCGACCCCCTAGCTCGTGGGCCCTCAGGCAATTTGTGAGATCTTCGTCCTGTTTTATTTATTGAATCTACTTCATTTTATTGCGAACTGTGGCATATCAATTGCAGCCAGACTTGGCCGTTTACGACTAGTGACTCAATCGCATATACATATTTAGAAAAGGAGTTATTGATGAAGGCTCTTTGCTGGCATGGCACCAATGACGTCCGAACCGACACTGTCGACGATCCCAAAATTCAAAATCCGCGCGATATCATTATTCGCGTGACAACTTCAGGGATCTGCGGATCCGATTTGCACCTCATGGATGGCTTCATCCCGACCATGGAATCGGGAGATATATTAGGTCATGAACCTATGGGAGAGGTGGTCGAAGTCGGTTCAAATATCACTCATCTCAAGGTTGGTGATCGGGTCGTCGTGCCTTTCACGATATCATGTGGCTCTTGCTACTTCTGTAAAAAGCAACTGTTTTCTTGCTGTGATACATCGAATCCAAACGCAAAGATTGCCGCTAAAATGATGGGGCACTCGCCTGCGGGCCTATTAGGATTCTCGCACATGATGGGAGGTTTTCCGGGTGGCCAAGCGGAGTACTTAAGAGTCCCTTATGCCGACGTTGGACCGATCAAGATCGAGTCTGGACTTGATGATGATATGGTGGTTTTTCTTTCAGACATTTTTCCAACGGGATACATGGCTGCTGAAAATGCTGGGATCGAAGCAGGCGATACCGTCGCTGTTTGGGGCTGTGGCCCGGTTGGACAATTCACTATCAAGTGTGCTTGGCTGATGGGCGCAGGTAGAGTAATTGCCATCGATCGTGTAAAAGAGCGATTGGAGATGGCTGAGACACATGGCAAAGCCGAGACCATCAACTTTTCTAAAGAAGATGTTTACGAAAAACTCCAAGAAATGACTTCGCAACGTGGTCCAGATAGGTGTATTGATGCAGTCGGTTGCGAAGCACATGGACTTGCTTCGTTGGACTCAGCGATTGATGCAGTCAAGTCCGCTGTTATGGTTGGCGCTGATCATGGCCATGTTCTTCGACAAGCAATTATGTGCTGTCGTAAAGGTGGGACAATTTCAGTTCCTGGAGCCTACGCAGGTTTCCCTGACAAAATTCCCTTTGGAGCCTTTATGAACAAGGGGCTTACCATGAAGAGTGGCCAGACGCATATGCAAAAGTATATGAAGCCACTTCTCGACCTGATCGAAGAAGGCATGATTGACCCTTCTTTCGTTATCACTCATCGAATTAGCCTCGACGAAGCACCGGAAGCCTACAAAACGTTTCGCGACAAGAAAGATGGTTGCATCAAAGTAGTCATTAAAAACTAATTCAGCAGGAGAATTCCAAATGCCAAGAGGCGATAAAGACAAATATACCGACAAACAAAAACGTCAAGCAGAACATATCGAGGAGAGTTACGAAGAAAGAGGAGCTAGCAAAGAGGAGGCAGAGCGGCGTGCTTGGGCCACAGTGAATAAGGACAGCGGCGGCGGAAAGAAAAGCGGTAGTGGGCGTGGCAAAAAAGTTGCTCATGCAGCCGCAAAAAAGGGAGGAAAGAAGGGCGGCAAAGCCGCTAAACGCTCGACTAAAAAACGAGCAACTAAGAAAACGAGCGCGACAAACTAACGGAACTGTTTCCCTAAGGCGACAACGCTCGGAAGCATTTCTTATCGTAAGGTAGCTGATTTCGTGAGAAACCGGATGCAGTAGGAAGGTCATCGGTGCGCCCGGTTTCTCACGAAACCAGCTACATATGCTCGCGCCCTGCCCGATAGAGTCTGGCACAAGCTCGGTCTCTATTGGGCAAGTCAGTGGCACACAGACCCAATTTGCACAAAATCTAAAGACTCCAGCCGATTAAGTCGCCAGAAATCGGGTAGCGCCTCAGTAGATCTCGTTTGGTAAGTCTAAATCTGCCGCTCGACTTACAGTGTTTTGAGATACTCCAGCACAGATATGCGCTGTTCGACAGTTAACTCAAGCGGGAACTCGTGTCCGGCCGAAGATTTACCGAATACACGTGTGTCAAAGTAAGTACGCTTGACCGCTAAATCACGCAACCTTCTCGGAGACTCTGTTAGCGATTCAACGGTTAAGCCAACTTTCTGCTCGTCGAGCTGATCGGACGTCCGATGCCAAACCACGGGACGATCCTCTGGATTGAGGACGTGCCACAAGGTTGGTACGGAACCGTTGTGGAAATAAGGAGCCGATGCCCAAACACCATCGAGCGGCGGTGCCATATATCCCTTGGGGTCGTCCCAGGTTTCTTGTTTGCCATAGTGCGCAAACCAGCTGTTGCCGTAAGACGCTCGTTGCTTGGCCGACAGCGCGTCCAGCCGAACGCGATCTGTATCAACTTCATCGATCGGAACCAAGACTTCAGGGTGTTTTGAGCCGTCGCCATATGTTCCATGACAGCGACTGCAATTATCGTTGAAGGCAACGCGACCGCGTTCGGCCAGTTCCTGATCAATCGTTGAAGGATACTTGGGCGGCCTCAACGATTCCATAAGTGCCAATACGTCGCTGAAATCGTTTTCCCATTCACGAAATTTTTCGGGTCCGTTTTCTCTGACCAACATAAACTGCATCAATCCACGATGCCCCTTCTGCGCAAAACCATCCGCATAGATCCGAGTCTTACGATGAATGAGCCACCACGCGGGCGGATCCATGTCATGGTGTACCATGGGGACTGTTGATCGGATCGGCAAAACGTTTAAGTCAACATCTCGAAAATGCATCAGAGCGACGCCAAACATGACGGCATTGGTCGTCCCTGCAGTTGTTCCGAGCGGCATGAACATGGAGCCAATTTCCATGTGCCCAAGCGGTTTACCAAGTTTTAACTTTGCCGCGCGAATATCTTCGATAAACGACTGCAGCTGAAGGTTATTGTTTGGCGCTCCGGGCATCGGCGTGCCATAGACGGTTCCTCCGTGACATGCAAAGCAGTTCATTACCCACTGCGATTTCTCGTCGACTACGTATTGGAGAGGCTTACCAGAACTCGGGTCGTCGGGACGTGGTGTCAGACCATAGTGGTTAAGCATTTCTTCACGCGAGAAAGGTGTTTTATCGCCGTTGCTCGCCGAAGTCTCCGGTTTAGCATATCGAGTGGCGAGTGAACGCGCAAGTTCCTTCGCAACTTCATCATCCAAGTCAGCTGGCAAATAGACAGAATCGACCAAATGGCGATAACCTCGCTTGGCTGCCGGCGTCATTTTGTCCAGCCAAGCAGGGATTTTTGAGAGATCAACTTGCTTACTTTCCAACTCCGCATCGATCCTTGGTTTTAACTTATCAGGGTCGGCTGCATAACCAATGTAAGTGAGCCCCCAACTGCCGCTCGCAACCATAATCGCGATGACATGAAAGAAAGTGGACTTGCGAATCAAGCGTTGAAGCATAATAGATTGGGTTCTAGAACCAGTTGCTAAATTGAAATACAAAGCATATACCGAGAACTTTTTGATTCCATCACCGCCCTATCACTGGAACAGTGCATGCGGCAAAATGTGAACTTGCAAAATCTTTTGGGCGGAGTTCGTCTTGCAACCACTTATTGTAGGCTTCGGCGAAGCCCTTATCGATAAATTACCGTCTGGTGACGCAGTTGGCGGAGCTCCGCTCAATTTTTCACTGCGTGCGGCTGAGTTAGGTGATTACTACGGTTGTGACGCCGCACTGGTTACTCGGATCGGCTCAGATCAACACGGCCAACTGATTTCAGCTCGTTTAGCCGATTCGAAACTCGAGTTGTCTGGTATCCAGGTCGATAAACAACTTCCCACGGGCTTCGTCGATGTCGTTCTCGATAACGGCCAGCCGAATTATACGATCGGTCGCCAAGTCGCGTGGGATGAGATCGAATGGAATGAAGCCGCTAGCAAATTGGCTAAGCAAGCAACGGTGGTCTGCTTTGGCACCTTGGTTCAGTTGGGGCAAGTTTCCGCCACGACCCTCACGCAGTTTTTAAGTGCTGCAAAGTTGGCCACCAAAATACTCGACCTCAATCTGCGCAAACCACTGCCGCACTTGGCAACGGTGAGATCTAGTTTGCAACAAGCCGATGTGCTGAAGTGCAATCTAGAGGAACTCCAGCAGCTTGCGGCGTGGTTTGAACTGACTGAAGCGACTGATGGCTTTGCGATCGCTTCGCAGCTTCGAGAGCAATTCGAACTCCAAGCAGTATTTTGGACACGTGGTTCTGAAGGATGCTGTTGGCAATCCGAGTCGAAATATGTTGTTGCTGAAGTGCCACAGTTTATTCATGAGCCTAACGCGGACAGTGTGGGAGCAGGCGATGCAGCTGGCGCTGCGTTAGCAATTGGGCTGGTTCTCGGCTGGGATCCTAAACGAATTGTAATGGCCGCCAATTTATGCGGGGCGTTTGCTGCCAGCCGCCCCGGTGCCACCACGCCGCTGACCCATGAGGTGCTGGGGAAGGCGTGACAATGGTCCCAAGCTACAGGAGTTGCTTCTCGGCCAAAGGTTGGGATAATGCGAGTCGATTCGAGATCGTCATTGTCACTTCACAGTCACGATCCACGCGAATACTCTCACAATGTCTTTCGTTGGTTCTTCGAACTATCTCACGATTAGGAGCGGTAGAATGTTGCGATCTAAACTTGCCTTGGGGTTAGCTCTTGCTGCAATGATTCCTTGCACAATGTTGAAAGCGGACTCTGGTTTGAAAGAAGGTACGCCTGACATCAAACAAGCGGGCTCACTTGCCTTTGCTCCACATGGAGTGCTTTTGGTTGGCGATACGCTGAGCGCGGCCATCTATGCAATCGATACCGGCGATAACTCGGCTGGTGAAGCAAAGTCCGTCAACATTGAAGGGGTCAATGAAAAAATCGCCGCCATGCTGGGCATTGGCGTTGAAGAGACGATTATTAACGACATGGTCGTCAATCCGATCAGCGGCAATCTCTACCTGTCTGTTTCCCGAGGTCGTGGTCCTGATGCTGCTCCTGTGATTTTCAAAGCCGATGCGAAAGGCACTTTGTCCGAAGTCAGTCTGAAGAAAGTCAAGTTTGCCAAAGCTGCTTTTGCGAACGCTCCCGAATCAAAGGAAGGAGCTCGTAACCCACGCATGAGCGCCATCACGGACATTCAATATATGGATGGCGTGGTTGTTGTCGCTGGCCTCTCGAACGAAGAGTTCGCATCGAAGCTGCGTACGATCAAGTATCCGTTCGATGGCAGCCAAGAATCGACCAGTATCGAAGTCTATCACGGAGCTCACGGCAAAGTTGAAACGGCTTCTCCGGTGCGAACATTTGTGACTTACGAAAACAGCGTTCTTGCGGCTTACACTTGCACACCGCTTGTTAACATTCCAGTCGGTGAACTGAAGCCCGGAACCAAGACAGTCGGCAAAACCATCGCCGAGCTCGGTAATCGCAACCAACCGCTCGACATGATTGTCTACAAAAAGGGGAGCCAAGATTATCTGCTGATCGCTAACTCAGCACGTGGCGTCATGAAGCTCAAACTGAGCAAGCAAGACATCGATTCCACCAAGGCGATTACTTCAAGAATCGATGATACCGCTGGTCTGCCATACGAAACTGTCAAAGAGTTGACGGACGTTTTGCAACTTGACAAACTGAATGCTGATCATGCGGTTCTGTTGGTCAAGAAGGATGCTCGGCAAGATATTCGTACTGTCGACTTGCCATAATTGTTCCATCGGTAAGAAACAGTTCGGCTCGTTTTTCTTGCAACAAGGCGAGCCGTTTGTTGGCTTGCGGTATTGTGCATTTTGATTTTGTGTGCCACTGGCAAGGCCAGTGAATCGGAGTAGGTGAGTTTCATTGCAGGTAATCGTGCCAACACAAGCTCACTCGCCGCGAAAGTTGTCGAAGTTTTGAACGCTTGTGAACGTTAAGACATTCCAATTCGAAGGTGCTGCGATGTGTAACGTTTATTACTTCGGCTACCCTTCTTCAAGCCGTCCAGGCACTGAACTGACCACCAACTGGTTCCCAGGCTCTGCCTGGGAACCCAATGAATTGCAGGCTCTGCCTGCGGAAGCACCGACGGAAATGAGGATGCAAGAGGCAGAGCCTCGAAGACAGCGCGTTCCCAGGCATGAGCCTGGGAACGAGTGTTTTAGTGGTGGCGATCAGCGAGAAGTGTTATTTATTCGGACTGTTAAACTTCGATACACTGGCAAACCAGTGGCACACAGTCCGGAGCACCGTGAGCGTTTCCTGAGACTTTATTTTTCATTGATGCGGGGCATTTGTCTCTTAATCTGCTTTTACGCTACTGCGATTCAGGCACAAGAATCTGCAACAGTCAGCTCTCCACAAGTTCAGCAGCAGCTTCAACAGCAGCCTGTTGGAAAGACTTCGGTCAAAGTTGAAATGCGAGAAGCAGAAGGTTTTTCCACATTTGCTGTCGTTGGCTTAACGAAACTAGACGACCTGCGTGCGCTTACTGAAGAGCAATTGAAGCAAATGTTCGCGATTCGAGTTCAAGCGACAGACGTCGGAAAATCGCTTCCGCCACTGCTAGGTGAATATAATGTCACCGATTCACAACTGCAGTTTATCAGTCGTTTCCCACTAAGTACCTCAGTTAAATATCGTGTCGAATTGGCCGCGAAACTGACTGGCGGCGATACTTCCGAACTCATTTTTGCTCCGCGTGGAAAACCACTTTTGCCCGCGCCAGTTGTCAAAGCAATCTATCCGAGCAGTGACAAACTCCCTGAAAATTTGCTGAAATTCTATATCCACTTTTCGGCACCGATGAGCCGCGGGGAAGCTTACAAACGGATCCACTTGATGCATGAGGGAACCGAAGTCCCAGATCCATTTCTCGAGTTAGGCGAAGAGCTTTGGGATGTCGAGCAGACTCGATTCACTCTGTTCATCCATCCAGGCCGAATTAAACACGGTGTCAAACCCCGCGAAGACAGTGGTTTGCCCATGACTGATGGCAAGGAGTATTCGCTCCAAATTGACCAAGCGTGGCTGGGTGCGGATCGTCAACCGCTGGCTGCGAAGCATGTAAAAAAATTCCGAGTTGTCGCTGCCGATGAAACGCAGCCCAACCCGGTCAACTGGAAAATTGGAACTCCGAAAGCCAGTACGCGAGAGCCTGTTACGTTGACCTTCAACGAGCCGCTTGACCATGCAATGCTCAATCGCGTTTTGCAAGTTCGCGAACCAGCGGGCGAATTCATCACCGGCAAAGTGACCATATCAGAACACGAAACGGTATGGTCTTTTGAACCCGCCCAGCCCTGGAAACGATCGGACTACGCAATCGAAGTCGCAACGAACCTCGAGGATCTGACCGGCAATAGCATTGCTCGCCCCTTCGAAACTACAATGCAAGTCGAAGGAGAAGAAGGTTCGGGCGCAGCTCTCGTAGCGATTGAGTTTACTGTCGAGTGACCGAATCCGAAAAATTAGCAGGCGAGCGCCGCGACCTTAAGCTCAAGTTGATCGCATGCTTCGCATTCATAAGCCTCGGAATACCGGACGCAGTACTTGGTGTTGGCTGGCCGAGCATTGCAGAATCTCTAAATCAACCGATTCACACGCTGGGTTTGCTAGTCGCGTATGGCTTCACCGGCTACCTCATCGCATCCATTTCTAGCAACAGATGGAAGAGGCAATTTGGCTTGAGTACTGTCCTGATTGCAAGCAGCGGTTGCATGGTTGCAGTGCTGCTTGGGTTCTCGATGGTATCGGCTTGGGGAATGTTGATCGTGTTGGCGTTCTTTAACGGGATGGCTGGTGGGTCGATCGATGTTGCCCTCAATGCATTTGCATCCATCAAATTCTCAGCGCGATGGCTGAACTGGATGCACGCGTGTTGGGGCATCGGAGCTTCGCTCGTGCCGCTTGTTATGACCGCACTACTTGCCAATGATGTGCCGTGGCGATTCGGCCAACTATTGGAACACTAATCAACGCAAATCTCCACTAAGGCTTGTATGGTGCCTGACCGGCGTAAGCAGAAAGCGGGCAGGCCTGCCCCCCCTTTTCCTTCCATGTGCCAGGTCGCGCGACCGCGTGTTTCTCACACTTTACTCGCGCGCCGGGATGGTCGCCGTCACGCAGCCGAGAGATGAGAATCTTAAACCAGTTTGATGTTTTGCGTGAGCACCAGAACATACGCTTTGCGCTAAGGGTAGACGCGATTACCGTAAGTCTAGCGGTACCAATAGCTTAAATTGTATCGTCGATTTGAGCGCGTGCCCGTGCATGCATTGATTTTTTTCGCGATTTCAAATAGACTCTAACCTAACTTTCACCGAACTTCGATAAGTATATTGAAGCCCTCGAAAGCCCCACCTATCGCCTGATGCGTCGAATTAGATGCATTGAGGTCCAGCCTTACATTTCGGAAGAAACACTATGTCCACGGTATTGGGCCGCGTAGACATTCAGTCAAGCCATTCCCAGCCGTTTCCAACTGCGCTTGTTCGGCGGTTTTGGATTCCGGCTGTCGGCTTGTTGGTCGCTTCAGCTGCCGCTTGGTATTTCAGTCAACGAGCACCGGCCAATTTCGAGTTGTTCAGTCAAGCTGTTTGGCAGCAAGTTGACCGATCCGATTTAGAAATTGTGGTGCTTGAACGCGGTAGTTTAGAGAGCCAGTCGAATGTCGATCTAATTTGCGAAGTCGAAGATGTTCGTCGCGATAACATCAACGGTACGACAATTCTGTGGATGGTTCCCAACGGTGCTTCGGTCAAGCAAGGCGACTTGCTGCTCGAACTCGACGCAAACCCAATGCAAGAGGCGCTCGACGATCAAGTGCTCCTTACCGAAAATGCAATTGCTGAAAAGATCCAAGCTGAAGCGAACTTGAAGAATCAGTTGACGATGAACTTGACGGCCGAAGCGGAAGCGAAGCTATTGATCGAGTTGGCAAAGCTCGAATTGGAAATGTACGTCGACGAAAGCAACGGCACTCATAAACTTGCTGTCGCTGCGAACAAACGCCGTATCGACGACGTGAACAATGAGATCCTCGCCGCCCAGGCGACGATGGAACTACGACGCGAAGAACAACGCGGCGTCGAGTCGCTGTTCAAACTAGGTTATGCGAATCGCAATGAAGTCCGCCGTATCGAATTGACTTACTTAACAGCTGAGGGGCAGTTTGCGGCCAAACTTAATCAGTTGCAATCGGAACAATCTGCGCTGAAGAAGATGCAAGTCTATGAACAACGCAAAGAGTTGCTAAGCCTCCAAGGAAAAGTTGCAACGTCGGAGCGTGGACTTGAGCAAGTCCTACGAAACAACGAAGCCAAACTGGCACAGATGAAGGCTCTGATGCGAGCTAAAGATGAAATGCTGAAGAAAGAAGAAGAGCGGCTGGCGCGCTACAAAGATCAACTTGAGAAATGCAAAATCTACGCACCGCAGTCTGGCTTAGTCGCTTATCCAAGCAGCAAGACGGCTGAAGTCCGTGAAGGAGTTCCAGTTATCTTTCGTCAGAAACTGCTTTCCATTCCAAACCTCGATTCGATGCAAGTCGAAACGCGAATTCACGAATCGGCGCTGGATCAAGTTCATTCCGGATTGCCCGTTCGCATTTCAGTCGACGCTTTTCCCGGCACGCACTACAACGGCACGGTCAAGTCGGTTGCTGTGTTGCCCGAGCAAAGCAGCTGGTCAGGCAATGACACCAAGGTTTATCAAACTATCGTGACGATCGATGAGAAAGTAACTGGATTGAAGCCTGGTATGACTGCGGTTGCAGAAATCCTGGTCGATTCCGCAACCGATGTTGTCAACGTGCCACTTTATGCAGTGGTCGAACATGACGATGAAACCTACGTTGTTGTCCGCGACGGTGATAATCGCCTCGAGCCGCGCCCTGTGGATCTTGGTCAAGCGAGCGAGACACGAGTGAGCATTCAAAATGGATTGTCCGAAGGAGAATCGATTGCGATCAATGCGCAGGAACTTGTAGGTGCCATTTTTAGCGATGCAAAAGATTCAACGCCCGCTTCGTAGACTACACTCTGTTTCTAACGTCGTCTTTCGCTCCGCGAAAGAAACGAAGAACTGAGCTTTCGCGGAGCGAAAGCAACGAAACACGAACCTTTCGCGGAGCGAAAGTCGACTATCGGGTCCGGGAATAATGCTCTTTCCTACTTTCATGCTCGCGATCCGTAATTTGCTGCTGCACAAGCTGCGAAGTGCGTTGACGTTGCTGGGCACTATTCTGGGCGTTGCGTCGGTGATTGCGATGCTGTCGATCGGGGAAGGCTCCAAGCAGGAAGCCCTCGAGCAAATTCGACGACTTGGGGCGAGCAACGTGATCGTTCGGAGCGTCAAGCCGCAGCCGACTAACGACGTTCCCATTAGCTCTACTTCCACAAGCGTGCTTGCATACGGATTAAAATACTCGGACCTGCGGGCTATTGAAGATCTGAAGCTCAGTGACTGCACCGTCGTTCCGACTGTTTTGCACAAAAAGAATTTGCAACATGGCAAGCGACACGTCAACGCAGCTAAAGTGTTTGGCACTACGGCCGATTTCCCCAAAGTCAAACCGCTGCAAATCCAAGGACGATTCTTCGGCCAAAAAGATGTTGAATCTTCATCCAACGTAGTCGTGATCGGCCAGAGTATCGCTAAAGAGGTTTTTGGTTTTGAAAACCCGCTCGAACAATCGCTGTTGATTGGTGACGACGCTTATCGTGTCATTGGCGTCATCGGCGAGCGCGATAGCGGAACGGCAAAAACGTTGGCCGAGGGTGGCAACGATGAAAACAGCTTTTTGTTTATTCCCATCTCATCCGCGCAGAATCGAATGGGCGTCATTCAGCGGTTGGTCGAAACCGGGTCGAGACAGTATGTGCGAATAGAGCTGAGCGAAGTCGTACTGAAGGTCTCTGATCAATCGCAAGTGCGATCCTTGGCATCTGTTGTTCGGAATGTCTTGTCCAACACGCACGATGGCAAGAAGGACTACGAAGTGCAAGTTCCGCTTGAGTTGCTGAAGCAAGCCGAGCGTGAAAAGCGACTTTGGAATTTAGTGCTTGGTTCGATCGCAGGCATCTCGCTGCTCGTCGGCGGCATCGGCATCATGAACATCATGTTGGCAACAGTGACGGAACGAACACGCGAGATAGGAATTCGCCGAGCTATCGGTGCAAAACGCTGGCATATCGTGATTCAGTTCTTGATGGAGACCACGGTCCTTAGCACCTGCGGCGGAATCTTGGGCGTCCTCTTTGGCGTCCTTTTGCCAATGGTCTTTACGCTCGCGCTTGGCATTAACACCTCGACTAGTCTCAGTTCCGTTCTAGTTGCATTTAGTATTTCCGTGCTGATCGGAATCGTCTTTGGAGTCTATCCGGCATACAAAGCCGCAAGCATGAATCCGATCGAAGCTCTCCGGCATGCCTAACGTTCACCAGCGGCTAGCGCCTTTTGATGTTGCGGATTTCGATTTCGTGTGCCACTGGCTTTCCTAATCGCATCCGGGAATCCGGATGCGATTGGGAAAGGCCAGTGTACCGAAGCGTGTGGGTTCGAATAAAATCCTTACATCCAGATGCGTGGCCGCTTTGCACAATGGTGA
>JANODD010000155.1:0-18039 GCA_031412515.1 Planctomycetia bacterium
CGCTGCTGATCCACGTTTGGCATAAGATATCCCCGTCTAAGGCCTGCCGATTCAGCAACTGCCCATCAGTTGCCCAGCAACCCTACATGACGATTCGCACCCGCGCCGACTGATACCCATACGGTCGTGATGCGCGCTTACCGGCCAACGACTGGGCGAAACACTCGTTCGACTCGGGTTTATCGAAGAGTCGGACTTGCTTCCCTTCCTCGCAGAACAGCTTGGCGTTTCCTATGTGCAGCTACGCGAAGGTGTAATCGACCCTGTTGCGACGAAGTTGATCCCACGCGGACTAACAGAAAGCTGTGCTTCCCTTGCATTATTCTGTGTTCGCAGAACGTTAACCGTCGCGATGGCGGACCCGCACGACCTCGAAGGGATCGATCGGCTTGAACGGGCAACAGGATTGAGCGTCCGTCCTGTTCTAGCGCTTCGAAACGCAATCGAAGAACTTATACCCAAAGTTTATGGCGAAGGGTTTCAAGTTGAGTCGTTGACCGCGGATATGGAACGCGATGCTGTCGCCCTAGGCGATGAAGTCGTGACCTTAGACTTAGAGAGTCTGTCGTCGACAAATGAAAATAGTCCAGTAATCAATCTGGTCAACTACATGATACTCCAAGCGGTTCGCCAACGTGCAAGTGATATCCACGTCGAGGCAAGTCCGCAGCATTCTATCGTGAGATTTCGTGTCGATGGCATGCTGCGCGAAGTGCTGCGCCCAAGACGCGAATTTCATCCCGCGATCGTCTCGCGCCTGAAGGTAATGGCAAAAATGGATATTGCCGAACACCGCATGCCTCAGGACGGTCGCATCCATGTGGTTGTCGATCAGCGTCAAGTCGATTTGCGAGTTTCAACGCTACCGACTGTTTTGGGTGAAAAGGCAGTTCTTAGAATACTCGATCGTTCAAGTGTGACATTCCGTCTGGATGAACTTGGAATTCCAGACGCACAGTTCAATACGTTGAAGCAATTGGTGTCAAAGCCCAATGGTATGCTCCTCGTGACAGGACCTACGGGAAGCGGAAAAACGACCACACTTTACTCGATCATCGAGCTACTGAAATCCGCCGAGACTAACATCGTTACTGTCGAGGACCCTGTTGAATATCGCCTTGAGAACATAAATCAAGTACATGCCAATGCGGCAACTCAAATGACCTTCGCTAAAGCGTTGAGAGCAATTCTGCGGCAGGACCCGGATATCATCATGATTGGTGAAATTCGAGATGCCGAGACCGCCGAGACTGCCGTGCAAGCAGCACTCACAGGGCACCTTGTTCTTAGCACACTTCACACGAACGATAGCGCAAGTGCAGTAACGCGGCTAGTCGATTTGGGTATTGCACCCTACAAAATCAGCGCCTCTTTATTGGGAGTTGTGGCACAACGACTGGCGCGCCGTGTCTGTACGAACTGCCGGGGAAGCTACTATCCCAGCCGACCATTGTTGGATTCCATTGGCTACCAGGGCGACCGTGATCGCCCCTTCGCTCGCGGCAATGGCTGTGATCACTGTTATGACTCAGGGTATCAAGGCCGGGCAGGAATCTATGAGATGCTGCAAGTTACCCGTGAAATGCGAGATCTGATTAACCAAGGTGCACCGGTTGATAGCTTGCGTGATTGCGCAATGCGTAGTGGATGCTCCACGCTGGCTGAAAGTGCAATTCGTATGGCCGAGGATGGCGTCACTTCGCTCGATGAAATCCTGCGTGTCGCAGTTTTTGAATAAATCAATTTAACTAGAAATTGCCGCACGGTTATGTCATCTTCAACGAACCCATTAGAAACGCTTCAGACGCAGCCGCTTGTTGTTGCGCCCCAAAAGGCCTCCGCGTTGCCACGACGCAACACCGTAGGCCCCCAAAAACCGGATCGTACAACTGCAATCCAGAAATCTCCAACCCAGAAGTCTTTTTTGCTTCGGCCGCCCTCCATGCAGCTTGGTAAGCGCGTCTTAACCAAGCGTGATTTGCTTTTAGTTGTAACTCAGCTTTCAATCATGCTTCGTTCCGGTGTTGATTTGGCCGATGCGGTTCGTAGCATTAGTCAACGCTCGAGCAGCAAACCGATCAGCGAAGCGATGGGCGACGTTTATGCTGCCCTGGAAAATGGCAGCTCTTTGTCTATGGCGCTCGATTCCCAACGACATCGATTTGGCGGAGTGATGGTTGCTTCGGTGGCCGCTGGTGAAGCATCCGGACGGTTGCCTGAGGTGTTGGCACGATTTAGTGTCATTGTGCGCGACGAACTGCGTTTGCAAAGTTCGATTCGATCGGCAATCAGCTATCCTTTGGTGTTGATCTTTGTAACCTCGATGGTACTTGCGGCTATGATTTTCTTCGTGTTGCCGCAATTTGCTGGCATCTATGAAGCTTCCCGAGCTCCAACGCCGGCGGTCACTCGTTTACTACTGGATTCGGCTGCGTTAGCGCGTAATTACTGGTGGCTGATATGCGGAGCAATCGCCATCGGTAGTTTGGCTGTTTACAAGCAAGTGCGGTCGCCAGAAGGTCGGAAAATGATTGATCGAACGATGATCAGAGGACCCTTCGTCCGAACCATTTGTGCATCACTTTTTTCAGGTCGAATGTTTCGTTTACAAGGCGTGATGCTATCCAGTGGTGTACCAATGCTCGAGGTTCTGCAGCTTACTCGAAACTCGGTTGGCAATTCATGTTATTCCGATCTCATTGATCGAATCGAAGCTTCGGTCGTCAACGGCGAGGGTGTTGCCGATGCTCTAGTTGACTCTCCATGTGTACCCAACGGTGCGGCAGAGATGATTTCTACTGCCGAAGCAAATGGGCAGTTGGGCGAAGTGTTACAGACCGTCGGCGAATTCTATGAATCGGAAGGAGAGCAACTTCTACGCGACGCTGTAAAGTTCGCGGAACCTGCCATCATCGTTGTCCTAGGATTAGTTGTCGGTGCCATTGTTCTGGCTGTTATGCTGCCACTGCTAGATCTATCAGCGGCTGGGGGAGTTTAAGCCTGAAATGACCTTCCAAACCATGAGCAAATCCAGATTGAATTTATCGTCCGCACGAAACTTGCGACACGTTCGCACGTTAACAGGAATCGACATCGGCAAACACGTTGCAAAACTCGTGGTCGTTCGGCGACAGCGTCAAGAGGTAGCCGTGACTCGGGCTAGCTGCCTGTGCATTCCACCTACCGCCCAAGAAGACCCAGTTGAACTAGCGAAAGTGCTAAGCGATTGGTTGCATGAGTACGGCGACCCAGGCTGTAGAAACTACGTGGCCACTTTGCCATCTTCAATGGTGGACTACGAGACCGTTGAAATACCTTCCAATAAGCCGATTGACCTATTCGATTTTGCAGAAGAAGCCATTTCCGAGCTGCTCGCAAATGATCGCTGCCTCGCAAGCCACGACTACTGGACTAGCAAACGAAACCTCACATCCAATACGCTCAATTTAGCTTGGACGTCCAGTGAATTTGCTTCACAGTTGGCAACTGGATTGGCGCACGATGGTTGGCGATGCATTGCCCTCGATATTCCCGCACAAACCCTGGCAAGAGTGTCGACGCTTAAGCCAAGCACGCAACGGCATTCGATTGTTTTAGATATCGGTGCTGGCGAACTTTCAGTTGTATTTGCCGAGAATATCAATGGTGAATATTTTCGCAACCGAATTCGATTTTCGAACGAGTCAGCTACAAGTACGCTTGCCAGTGCGTTGGGAATAAGTGCGAGCGCTGTGGAGAATTTACTGATTCACTGGGGCCTGGGAGGCGGGGAGGTAAGCCAGCAATCGGAATTGGAAAAGCTCATTGCGCAGCACCTAACAAAGTGGCTACAGCAATTAGTCTATGAAATTCGTCGTACCCTAAGCTTTCTCAAGCACCGTTTTGGAGCAGACGCAAATTGCGAACTTTTGCTCTGCGGCGGTGGTGCGAATATTCGAGGTCTTCCACAGCAATTGGCAACTGAATTGAGCGCGCGGGTTCGATTTGCTGGACCATCGGCTGCTTTTGCGTGGCAATCTGCTGAACGTTACTCTCCTATCTATGCGCAAGCCCTCAGCTTGGCAATCTACGGAGCGGCGATATGAATCATTTGACCAATCTCCTTCCATTAAATGCCCAAATTTCATTCGAGTGCCGTCGACAGGTGCAAGTGTGGGGCACTGTTTGGATTGTACTTGTACTCACATGGATAGTTATCTACGGATTGCTCGATCGCAAACGCATTCAACTTAAGAACTCGATCGCAAACGCCGAGGCAGCAGTCGCCCCAATTCGCGATGCAGAACTTGGATTGGAACAAATGAGGAACGAAAAGGAATTGCTTATCCGGCATGCACTCGTTGCGGATGCTCTCCAGCAGACGGATACTCCCCTTGCGCTCTTACAATCGATCGGAAGCAGCAGCCAAAGACTTGGAAAGGACATCCAAATTGACTCTCTGCGTATGGATGAATTGAGCGGCTCTTCCGGCGATCTAGGCAAATCCCCAATGAAGCGCAAGCAGATTCTGCTGGTAGGCTCAGCCGACGCCGATTTTCTAATCACGGCCTTTGTTAGTCGCTTGAGTGAATGCGACGTATTTCGAATCGTCGAGCTTGAGAGTTCGCACGCGATTGCCGATAAACTTTCCGCGAAAAGATCTTTTCAGATACGCTGCCAACAGTAGTTGCTTATAACCGCTAGTGTTATCGATTGGAACGAACCCCATGAAGTCACTTGATAGAATACGTTCAGTTTGGCACCTATTTGGAAGCAGTGTAACGGTCGCATTGATCGTCGCAGGGGTTTTAGTAACTAAAACACGCATCACTACTCAATGGGAACTTAAGCAACAACTGACTAGCTTTGAATCGCTGAAAGCAACGGAAAATGTAGCACTGGCGAACTTTGCTAAAGCAAGCGATGAAATTCAACAACTTCGGCAACAAGACGTTCAGCGACGTGAGCGGTCGTCACCGCAGCATGATGAAACTGCCTTTTTAGAATGGGTCAATAACCGATCAAAAGAGTCGAAGCTTGACGTGCGAGATTTCCGACCCTCGAACCGCGAAACACAGGGTGACTATAATTCGCGAACCGTCGTGTTATCAGCTCAAGGCTCGTACGAATCGATCTGTCTGTTCTTGGACAGCTTGCGTCAGTGCCCCTACATGCTTCGAGTCACAAGTCTGGAAATCCTTCCCCAAGATCAGAACCGGGCGACGTTTGGTGCAACCTTCAATATTCTGCTCTTCACAGCCCAACCACCGCAGGCGAGTAGTTCTGCAAAGCAAGGATAGTACATGACCGTTCAGCTTGAACTTCACGCAACCAAAGTGCCGCGCAACAAGATCGTTGCCGTGGGATTGCTTTCGTGCCTGCTCATGTTACTGCTATTTCGCTCCGCAAACAAATCACAAACATCCATTCCAACTTCTGTTTGTGATGGTTACGCAGCACCGGCCAGTATGCCTACGGCGATTGTTAAGAACACCGCTTTGGAGCCGAATGTACATCCGTTGCCAACCGTTGATTTGAAGGTCGTCATCGCACACGATCCATTTCGGAGTCGCCCCAGCAAGGAATCGATACTGACGTCGTCCGACAATGCTCCTTCAGGGTCTGAGTTTCCGAAAACAGCGGTTTCAATTACAGCGCAGCCGCCCATTGAACAAACTGAAATTTCAGTAACGGCAATTGTTACAGGCGGCAACCGGGCCGCTGCACTCATTGGTGATCAACTCTATTTCGAAAACGATTTACTTGGGGATGGTCGGCAGATCGTTGCAATCAAATCGAGTAGCATTTTAGTGGCGAACGTAAAAGACTGACCTCAATAATCCAGCCTCGCTTGGTTCGTCGATTCTAATCGGCAGCGTCGTTTCGAATACACTAGAGGCAGGAGAATTCGCAAGCAGTTTTTGAGGTCTTCGTCTGCAACCCATTGTTATGGGACACTTTCATCAAGTTCTCGCAGCAAGACGCAAAGTGCGTCAGCGTCTGAGCCGTGCGTTTTTCGTAGCGTGTCAAAATTCAATTTGGCTTCCTTGAGCTCGGCATGTCTAATCAACCATGCTACGGCTGCTTTTGCGACAATGGCCTCAGCGTCGTGCTTCGCAAAAGTCAACGCATTGATGAAGCCATAAATCTCTTCTAGCGATCCGGTTGCCGTGTACAACTGCGGCCTCAAACACACGTGTTTTGTCAAAGACTGTGTCTCGACGATGTCTTCAAGCGTGTATTCTTCATCATGCATGGCAGGTGTCTTGCGAGCGTATAGAAGTCGCGATTAGTACCATAACGAACGCGTTCACGAAGTTGGCGGAACGTGCTTGCCATGGTAAGTGCGGTCACCACCGCCAACTTTCGTGCAACGCATGGTTCCTGGTTTTTGATATCGCAATTGAAGCCAGTAGTATAGCCGACCAAGCGACACAATCGCAACCAATATCCGTGACCTTTCGCATCGCGTTGGCTTGGCGGCGAGTTATCGAAGTCGCATTCCCAACACAACTATTAGGTTTCCAACCCGATAGTCCTAATCCGATTTCAGACTGCAAATCGTTAAACAGCCTCCCGAATGATCCGCCGCTCGTGTTCGTCGTCGCGATGGTAGCGTTTCAGGCGTTCGCCGGTCTCGCAAGGTGCGAGTCTGGATCGGTCAGGCGAGCGCGCCGGATAAAATTGCTGCGATCCATGTGATGAGTCGTGTGGTTCGACGTTGCTTCTTGATGGGAACTGATGAACTCACAGGAAAGAACTACGACCATCGAAAGTCTTGGTTCGAAAATGAACTCAAACACTTGCCGGCCAGCTTTACGATCGACCTACTTGCCTTTGCGATTCTCTCCAATCACTTTCACTTGCATCCTACGATCGCGGTCGGATGTGGTAAGTTTGGGATGATACCGAAGTCGCTCGGCGCTGGTTGATGCTGTGCCCGGTTCGCAAGACGCTAATGGTGCTGCCATATTCAGCTTCGCCAGTCGTTCAATCTAATGCTGGGGATCCAAGAATAATCTTCGATATTGCCGGTCACCTATTCAAGAAAATGCTCGAGCGCGGTGGCCGCAATGATAAGGTCAGCGTCACGACCTGCTTGGCCGATCTTGCGTGCTGCAACCCAAGGATCGGCTGCACTGTCGAGAATGGCGTCGGATATGGGTAACACAAGCTTGTTTTGGCAGAACGTTAGCATTTTTCTGCTTCAGGACTTCATCCAGCATGTCGGTGTCGAGCAGTGCGGCGTCCATGCGATTAGTCGGTCGTCCGCGTCACCTAGCGGGTTCAGCGGGCGAGGACGCCCGCGCTCCGAAAAACCGATCAACTATTTTGCTTATAAGACACAGGTGCAATTGCTACTACGTCCAGGCAACTGTTAACTCAATGTGCTAAAATGGACTAATCTAAACGTCTGGGATTAAAACTGCGTTAACAACGTGAAGTCGACGACTGAGTTTTGGATTGCAAGTCAATGCGACAAATGACCAACCTGTTAATGATGGTGATATTCGCCTTCTCGGCGTGCGCCGATAGTCGCGCACAGGCACCGGTTGCTCAAGAGGGTATTGGATTTTTTGAAGCCAAAGTGCGACCGATCCTTGTTAGCCGATGTTATGAGTGCCATTCGGATTCGGCCGATGAGCTTAAAGGAGGCTTGAAGCTGGACTCACGGGAGAGCGCTCGCGCGGGTGGTGATTCTGGAGCGGCCGTTGTGCCGAACGATACTGCGAAGAGTCTTATCGTCGCTGCCGTTCGCTACGATGGAATTGAAATGCCCCCCGATGCAAAACTCTCGGACGATGAAATCGAGAGTATCGAACGCTGGATACGAATGGGAGCGCCCGATCCACGCGATAGTCCGGCGGCTTCTGCAAAGATGAAATTCGATCCGGAGAAAGCTCGCGAGTTTTGGTCTTTGAAACCGATCGCTGCCCCAACGCTGCCTGAGATCAACAACAAAGCTTGGCCCCGAAACTCCGTTGACTATTTTATATTGTCAAAACTGGAGCAAGCAAATATGCATCCCGCCGACGTTGCGGATCGTGTTGATTGGCTGCGAAGAGTCCACTACGACTTGCACGGATTGCCACCGACTGTCGAGCAAATCGATGCCTTCGTACATGACAAATCGCCGGATGCGCACGAAAAGCTAGTCGACGGTTTGCTTGCCAGCCCACGTTACGGCGAACGTTGGGGGCAACATTGGTTGGATGTCGTCCGCTTTGCCGAGACGGAAGGGTTTGAATACGATCGAACGATACCTGGCGCCTGGCGATTTCGCGACTATGTCGTTCAAGCGTTCAACGACGGAATCGGATTCAATGAATTCTTCCGCGAGCAGATCGCTGGTGACGAACTCGGCGCCGATAATCGACGGCTCAAGATCGCTGCAGGTTTTCATCGACTGGGAGCTGTGCGTCGCAACGCGGGAAACCAAGAAGTCTCAGGGAGCCGCAACGAAGTTCTAACGGAACGAACGGACATCATTGGGTCAGCGTTTCTGGGAATGACGGTTGGTTGCGCACGGTGCCACGATCATAAGTTCGATCCCATCTCGCAGCGCGATTATTACAGCTTACAAGCCTACTTCGCCGCATCTCACGAACACGACATTCCCTATGCCGAAGGGCACAATGTCGATGCCTGGGAGAAAGAAACCACGCGAATTCAGAAGGAGATTGAGCGTTTAACGCAGACTCTTTCCAATCAAGCGGCTGATGTGGAAAAAGCAACCATCGCAAAAATCAGGGCGCTCGAGAAAGAGCTTCCTGAGCCGATTCCATTGGTGAGCTCAGTTCGGAACGACTTTGCGAACCAGACACCGGTTCATATTTTAAAACGCGGCGAATGGTCATTGCCACTCGATCAAGTTCTGCCTAGCCCACCCGCCGTTCTGCAAGTAAGTTCTTCAATGAGCGCGTCGGTTAACAACGCAGCACCTCGCACGGCGCTGGCCGCATGGCTTACAGACTGGAGAAATCCGTTAACTGCTCGAGTAATCGTGAATCGATTATGGCATTATCATTTTGGAAAAGGGATTGCACCGAGTCCCAACGATTTTGGCAGAAATGGCCGTCCGCCAAGCCACCCGGAGCTATTGGACCATCTAGCGACGCGATTGATTCAGAGCGATTGGCAAATAAAGCCAATCCATCGAATGATTCTGCTAAGCAGCACCTATCGACAATCGGCTTCTACTCCGAGATCGAACGAATATCGAGAACTGGATCCTGAGAACAAGTTGCTCTGGTGTTTTAATCGACGTCGACTAAGTGCTGAAGAGCTTCGCGATTCGATGCTGTTTGTTTCTGGTGCGCTCAATTCGGAAATCGGTGGCCAAAGCATCATGCTTCCGGTCGACGAAAAGCTGGTGAACTTGCTCTATAAACCCAGCCAGTGGAAAGTGACTGAAGACAGCGCTCAACTGGCTCGCCGTTCGATCTATCTGATCGCAAAACGCAACCTTCGACTGCCTTTCATGGAGGCGTTCGACCAGCCGACGTTACAATCGAGTTGTGCTAGCCGAGAAGAGAGCACGCATGCACCGCAAGCGTTAGAGCTTCTGAATGGTCAAATCTCGAATGAGCTTGCCGATCGTTTCGCAGCTCGACTCGCCCTGGCCGCTTTCGGCGACTTGGAAAAGCAGATTGACCTCGCGTTCCGAATGGTAACCGGTCGAGTTCCTACGGATGATGAACGTCGTTTATCGACGTCGTTTCTCCAAAGCGGAGCGGAACGCGAATTTGCACTGGCGATGTTTAATATCAACGCGTTCCTGTATGTGCGGTGAAGATTGGAGTAATTTCACATGTCCCCAATATCCAATTGCAATCGTCGCAAATTCTTGAATGAAAGCTGCTGCGGATTCGGGTCGTTAGCGCTAACCTCGATCATGGCGCAAGAAAAGTTGCGAGCTGAGTCGCAGTCGCCCCTTAGTCCCAAGCCGTCTCATTTTTCGGCTAAAGCAAAGTCGGTAATCTTCCTGTTCATGGCTGGTGGTCCCAGTCATCTTGAGACGTTTGATCCTAAACCGCTTTTGAATGAGCTGGACGGCCAGACTCGTCCAAAGGAGTTCGGCGAAGCGAAGTATCAATTCGTAGCGAAAGATGCTCGCTTGCTCGGGTCGAAACGCACCTTCGCCAAATATGGCCAGAGTGGAACCGAAGTCTCTGATCTTTTTCCTCATGTATCCCAAGTGATCGATGACATTGCAGTGCTTCGTTCTTGCTACGGCGATATGGTTGTTCACTCAGCCGCCCAGTACGAATTGATGTCCGGTCGTGTGACGCCAGGTTTTCCGAGCATGGGATCTTGGTCCATCTACGGATTAGGTTCCGAAAGTGATTCGTTACCCGCTTATGTAGTCATGCCTGATCCCGATGGCGCCTTGGAAGCAGGGCAACCGATGTACGGAAATGGTTTTCTTCCTTCGGCTTATCAACCGACTGTCTTTCGAGCTGGTGACCGGCCGGTGTTGAATCTCGATCTACCGGCCGGGATTGCCATGCAGGAGCGTCAGCAAACGATCGAATTGATTCGCCAACTTAATGAAGCAACCCTGGCGGACGAAGAAGACGAGTTAGCGGCAAGGCTCCGGACGTATGGGCTCGCGTTTCGCATGCAGTCGGAAGCACCTGAGATATTCGACTTGAGTAAAGAAACCGAAGAGACGCTGAGATTGTATGGTGTAGGAGTCGAGCCGACCGACGACTATGCGCGGCGTTGTTTGATGGCGCGTCGACTAGTGGAGAACGGCGTTCGCTTTACTGTTGTAGTGTCTGGTGGTGGAGCGGGGACACTGCAGTGGGACGCTCATAAAGATATTGAAGAGAATCATCTTCGAATGGCGGCCCAGACTGATCAACCGATAGCTGGTCTGATCACCGACTTGAAAAGACGCGGCCTTCTCGACTCGACGCTCATTCTTTGGGGCGGCGAATTCGGACGCTCGCCAGAAGCTCAAGCTGGCGCTGGTCGTGACCACCACAACCTCGGCTTCACGATGTGGATGGCTGGTGGCGGCATTCAGGGTGGACGAGTTGTAGGTGCCACAGATGCAATCGGTCTGCGAGCAATTGAGAAGCCTTATCACTTTCGTGATATCCATACCACCATCTTGAACCAACTCGGGCTCGATCAAGACCAACTTACATTTCCACACCTCGGTCGCAACGAACGATTGACGCAAGTCCATGGAAAAGTCATCCGTGAAATCCTATAGCTCAAAGAGACAACGATTGATAACGTATTGAAATCAACCGGACCATCATCTTTTATCCGGCGATCTAAGGTGTTTTGGTGCTCAAACCAGAGTTGGCTACAGAGGGGTCACCAATCCGGAAGGCCTTGAGCCGATTCAATGCTCTGTTCTCGTGCCCAATCACGTATCCAAGGTCCCACGGCATCGTCGTACCAAAACCAACTTGTAAGAACTGCAAAACGCTTGATGGTTCAACGCTATTTTGGTGATTAAATCAGTCGGGAATCCTCGGCTCAATAGTGCAACTAGCGTTTTCGAATTCATTTCGCACGCTTCAATTCTCTATCGCTCTAACCCCGGGGTTGACTCCCGGCTTAAGCATCTGTTTTTTGGCGGGCATATACGTTGCACCAATCTGGAAGGCCTTGAGCCGAATTGGTTTCGGTAGTTGTTGGATCAGACCGAAGATCGAGACTGTAAATCTGGATGATTACTTGTTGGTTTTCAGTCAATTGCTGACCAATGACATGCTCCAAGGCGAGCTTGTCAAGCGGGCTGATGTCACGGACGTTTTTGGTGATGCTTTCCATGCTCCTATTATACCCCAAGTGTAGGGAATTTGGCAATTTGTGTTTTGCGTACGCCAATTTGGGCTCGTACTTTTTCAGTATTGTCCAGAACGGTGTCCTGCTAGCGCGAAACGCTCGTAGAGCGCTTAAAGACAGCGGCTGGATATTCAACCCGCTATCACTACAAACGAAGCTGGGGAAACAGGTTAGGTTCGAACGCCCTAATGCAGAATGGGTTGGAAAGGTCATTGGGAGGATAGGACAAGCAGCGGGGATGATTGTAGAACTTGGCGATGAAAAGAAGGCGATTAAGCTTAAGTACGCATCAGCTCATGACCTAAGAAGGTCGTGTGGCGACAGACTTAGGAATGCAGGAGTTCCACCGTTAGTCATCTGCCGCGTAATGCGTCATTCTTCCTGGGATACGACTCGAAGACACTATGTTCCGGGTGACGTGAAAAGGATGCTAGTCAATTACGCCAGATTTTAAACGGGAATCTAGGTACACTTAGACAGCCGAATGACGTAAGTCAGTACACCTGAGAGGGTTCGAACCTCTAACCTTCGGTTCCGTAGGCCTAAGGGTACTAAAATTCGCTGTTGCAATCGGTCGTCGCAAATACTTGGAATCAAACAACTTATGCGTCTAGCATCATGCGCTTGTAACTTGCTAACTTTCTGAATTATCAAACGTTTTGGTACGGAATGCAAGGTATTCTGTACCCGATTCTGTACCGGACTTAGATCGTTCAATCTGCTAAGCATTGTTCGGCTGGCTGGTTGATAGATAAAGGACGAGCTCGATTTTGACTATTTTTCCCGGCTGTGTAGTAAAAACGCGTTTAGACCGAAGCAGTTTAGGATCGCCAATTATGCGCTCATGACACGCCCTCCTTATACAGTTCATGACCGGATTTTCGAACGGTGGGATCAACGTGTATATTTCAACCGATGATGTCGCTTTGACCGCCGCCACTTTCCGGGATTCAGTCTGAGTAGCGGTTTGTGATTTCAGCGACTTAAAAGCCGAGCTGCACCATTTCGGGAGACGGTTGATTCCGTTCGAACTCGTGGGCATTAAATTTCGAGATCCGCATTGTGAGCTTCTGCACTTCGGCAACTTTTTTGTTCCGGTTTTGCACCTTTGGCTCGATCTTGCTGTTGCACCGCAGCCTATAATCTACCCGATGACAAACATCCAAAGCGTCCTAATCCACGACAGGTTCTTTGCCAAGGTTACGATCGACTACTGCCGCTCGTGCCGTATTTGCTTGGATCGCGATAGCATTGGTGCTTACAAACTCTTCGTGACCGACCGAACCAAGCCTTTCATCGTGGATTCGATTCGGAGGCTCTTGAGGGATCCTCTAAGCTCGGTCATTGTCGATGAAACTGAGCTTGATCGGCGGATCGACCTTGCTTTTGAGGCCAATCGGCTTGCCAATCGAACACAAGTGCCAAAGGCGAATGCCGAAAACTCAGTAGCCGCTGTACTGCTTACTGCAGATGACACTAACGATCTGCTCCAAGACCAATCGGCTACTCCTGTCATCGAGCTGGTCAATCGTATTCTGTTCGACGCCGTACAGCAACAAGCCTCCGATATTCATTTCCAACCCGGCGAAAACGCTATGGTCGTCCGAATGCGGATGGATGGCGTTCTCTTCGATACCCGCGAAATCCCGAAGTCGCTACAGGAAGAAGTCCTTACTCGCATCAAAGTCGCAGGTCGCATGGATATTGCCGAAAAGAGACTCCCTCAGGACGGGCGTGCGACCGTCCATGTTGGACAAAGGGATATCGACTTGCGAATTGCTTCGATGCCATCTAGCCACGGGGAAAGAATTGTAGTTCGGCTCTTGGACAAAAGTGCCAGACCTTACCGCTTGCCTGAACTCGGAATGGATCCGCTATCGCTCCAACGATTCCGAAACGCCATTTCCGTGGAGCATGGTCTGATCCTAGTGACAGGACCAACTGGCAGTGGCAAGAGCACCACGCTTTATTCGGCGCTGCTGGAACTCGATACACGGGAACGGAACGCCGTGACGTTGGAGGATCCAATTGAGTATCAACTTGAGGGCATTTCGCAGACTCAGATCAATCTGAAGAAGGGGATGACCTTTGCAAGTGGGCTCAGAAGCGTTTTGCGGCAGGATCCAGACATAATCATGGTCGGCGAAATCCGAGACGCCGAGACGGCCATGATGGCGGTCCAAGCCGCTCTCACCGGCCATTTGGTATTCAGTACCTTGCATACCAATGACGCAGCTAGCGCTGTCACCAGGATGATGGACCTTGGAATCGAGCCGTACTTGCTTGCCAGTAGTCTCGTTTCTGTGTTGGCACAACGATTGGTACGCCGAAGCTGTCCAGATTGCAGAGTAATTGAAGAGTCATCAACTGCCAACGCGATTGAGTTCACGGCCAAGGGCTGTTCACAATGCCGAAACACTGGTTATCGCGGTCGCCTCGGTATCTACGAGTTAATGATTGTTGACGAATCAATTCGAGAGCTTATTACGCGTCGTTCCCATTCAACACTATTGAGAGACGACGCGGTTGCTAAAGGGATGCAGCTATTGAGCAAGGCAGGTGAAATCAAAATTCGGGAAGGAGTCACGACACGCGAAGAAGTCGAACGAGTCACTATGCGAGCCTCCATGTGAGAAATGGGTATCAAGTCACTTTGCCATTAGCAATGGCGAGCTAGCTGGGTAGCTGTGGCCGTCGCCTGCGGCGTTGGCACTGCGTTTCGATAGGTGCTTGAGGTCTCGGAATTTGTCTTCCTCTAAGATGACGGGGCGCAAGAAGACGAATAGGGAACTGTCCCTGGTATTGTTTGCCGCCAAACTTGTTAGCGCTCGAATCACAGGAATGCGTTCAAGGTACGGGATGCCGTTGAGAGTCGAACTCACGTTCTTCTGTGTTAAACCACCAACGATTATCGTATAGCCGTCAGGTACCGTCACTCGCGAACTTATCTCGTTTGTTTGCCTTGGAGGAGGCACTCCGGTTGAACCCGGTCCAGTGAAGGAGTTCAATGTGACGGTATAGTCTAAATTCACATGCTCACCTTCGCTGATCGTAGGTGTAACAACAATTGTGGTGCCCGCTTTGGCAAATCCTGCAAAACTGGTTGTGGCTACAGTCTGTGATGCGTTGACGCTTGTAAAGGGAACTTCGTTGACGCTCTCAAGCGTACCCTCAGCGTTGTCGTCGACCAAAATCTTTGGCGACGACAGCACTCTGGCGCGGCGATGCGTTGCCAAAGCTCTCACCACCACGTCGGCCGTCGCTGGGTCCACGAGCGTACCGTTGAATCCAGTTCCTGGTGTAATGGCTAGCGCCCCTGTTGCTGGCGTAACGGTACTCAGCCCATAGCTGCTAAAAGCAAAAAGTTTCCTGATTCCGGTCCGGTCCCCGCCAGAGACTTCTACACCTAATGTGTAGTCGTCGCTCGTGTCGATCACCACGATTCGGGCTTCAATCATGACTTGAGGTCGGCGTTTGTCGAGGAACTCGATCAATTGCTGATACGCTTGCTGCACTTCCGGTTCTGCGATAATGATTAGCGTGTTACTGCCGATATCTGCAGTGACTTGAGCATTTCCAAGTGGCGATTGGATACCGCGTTGATTTCTATTCTGCAAATAACCGATGCCGTTACTTGGAAAGCCGTTGAGCTGATATGCATACGGGTTATTGAATTGCCCGCCGAACTGGTTGTTGCCAGCAAGATCCTGTGGATTGAAACCACCTTGAGCGAACGCGCTTGCATTCGTGTCCAGCAGCCCATTTCGCATCGCCGGTGGCTGTGGGGGAAGAAGGCCAGGCTGAGCGTTGTTCGCTCCAACGACAAACGGATTGTTCCGGCCAGGCACTGCCCGATCATTCGTCGTGCCGGATCGTTGGTTGCGGCTTTGTGTCCCCACGGGGATTTCAAAAGGGTTTTGGCCGACTCCTCCTTGTAAGCTATTGAGCGTTTCTGTGATGTCTTGGACAGGAATGTTCTTGATCTTATAGAAGCGAATAGGGCTTTGTTCGGCGCTTGTCTCGCGAGTATCAATTTGCGGGATCAATCTTGCTATCTGCTGCTGAAACATGTCGGTGGTCTTAATAACAAGACCTGAGCCTTCAACTCTCGATTCGAAAACAGGTCTTGGGGCCATCGAATCAACTATTGGTTGGAGAATATCGTCAAGTTGTTTAGGCGAGAGAAATTGTGGACGGTATGTTTGAGAAGTTGTGGTAAGCGGAATGTCCAAGCTTTTCAAGAGTTCAATGGCCGATTCGATCCTGGAAGGAACGCCGACCATGATCAGTTGGTTCGTACGCCTGTCGACCGCAATCTCGATTCCTGGCACCGATCCGGCGCTACGTTTGGAAGTGATGTCCGTGGCGGACTGTGCAGTTAACATTGGCCCCACTTCCGTTCGCGCTCGAGCAGCGAGTAGCTCTTGCAATTGTTCGGACAATTCAATGATCGGGACATGTTTGACTGGCACAAAGCGAATGGTCGATGTGAACTGCTCTGCGTCAAGCAATTCAATGAGTCGCTGGATTCGGCGTAAATTCGATGCGACATCCGTAATGATGATTGTCCTGTTGGCCGGGACTGGAATACTGTTGGCTCCAGCAGCCGTAAGAAAGGACGCGATGAGTTCCTTAATTTGGACTGGATCAGCTCGTTTGAGCACGAAAACCTGCGTGACGGGTACAGCGGCCCCCATTTCTGCAATTTTTTCTTGTGAAGTTGCAGGAATGGCTACCTTGGGAATGTTGGTGCCAGACGTGATTCTGTACCAGCCTGTCGCGTCCGTTTCCACAATGACTAAGTCATTGATTCGAAGTGCGCTTTGGAGCAGATCCATCAAACTAGCAACCGGGATTTCATCTGGCGCTTGCAGAAAGATCTTCTTTGCTGCTAGCGATTCGTCGTAGATAAAACGAATGTTGAGCCGCTGACTCACGTACTCAATCAGTGTGGAAATGGGTGTTTCGCCACGCAAGTTAAGTTTGACGGTTTCAGATGGAGCGGCAGAAGCTGGTTGTTGTGCAATCGATAGATTGTTTCTTATGCCAAACGAGACGACAAGCAAAACGAATATTTTCAGCGACACACTTGCAAGCGAGTGATGGCGGTCGTGTTGATCATGCCAGCTGCTGGTTAATACACTGCATTTGGAGTTTTCAGACCAAAAGCTCATGGCCTGACTCCCGAACTGGCATTGATCGGCAACGAATAGGGGGCAACCGGTGCGACGAGCTGCAAATTGTCGTTTAGACCGGGTCCGCTGCCTTGTGTGAAAAATGGGCCCGTTGCTGGTCCATTGTTTGGAACATAAGCACCATCGGGCAGTCTCAATGGATTGAGAGCTGGGGATGGCGGAATTGGTTGCATTGGGGCAGGCAAAGCATCGAGTGGTTCGTCGCCATTGGGCCCGTACCCAGGGCCAAGATTTACTTCTGAAGGGGATATCGACTCGGGCACCCACTGGTTCGTATCTGGCATGACTAAACCCTGCGGCAGTGGTGGCTGACGGTGTACGTCCATCGACTGGTTTTGGAGCTGTCCGCGGGGTCGACCGTCGACCCTGTACCTCGTTGCGATCAGCTCCTCTGCCCACTCTAACCAATCAGCCCGAGAATCCACAAAAATCAAGTGCTTAAGTAGCCCATGAATTTCAGCTGAGTCGGCGTCCTGTTTGACTAGGACCCGTGTTAGGTTCCCTACGGCTATCGCGTTGTTTGGATCAAGGTCGAGGGCTTGTCGATAATAGTCTGCGGCCTCCTCCAGTCGATCACCTTCTTCATGGACTAGTCCCAAGTTGACGAGAGGCTCAATGGAACCAGGGGCCAACTCGGAAGCACGCTGAAATTCCCATGCCGCTTGATAAAGCTCGTGGCGCGAAAGCTTCATATTGCCAATATTATTGTGAGCCGCTGCCGAGCGAGGATCACTATTGAGTGCTTTGTGGAAATGGGTTTCGGCCTTGCCGAGTTTCCCTTTGGACAAGTAGTGCAACCCCTTCCCATTGTGATGCGAGGATACGTATGAGATCGCTTCTTGGTCGTCAGAACCGATAATACTGTCAATTCGGTCTCGAAAGCCGCTTAGGCTGCATCTGGGCTGTGCGACAAATAGCAATTTCAAATATTTTGTACTAGTAAAAATTGGCGGTTTCCGTTCCACTGCAGGCTGTTGGTTGAAATTTCTTCAATGGAGCAATGGAATGCTAGTACAGAGCACGTCCGAGTTTAAGTCACCTCTAAAAAAATTGGTCT
>JANODD010000156.1:0-2342 GCA_031412515.1 Planctomycetia bacterium
CCCAATTGCGGCGTGAAGCTGATCACATTCTGGAAGGGCGTGGCAAGGTTCACCGATTTGTTCAACTTTGGGAGGCAGGCGATCTTCGCAAAGCGGGTCTAAGGCGATTCCTCAAGGCAGCAACCGCCGCCGCACGAGAACGGATAGAATAAGCAAAGGTGACGAACCACCGGTGCATTCGGCGGCAAACGTTTCGATTACATTTATTCAACTTCCGGCTTTCTCATCACGTTGTCTGCATTAAAGGACTGACCAATGCATTTGTTGACGAAAATGTTCCTTTTAGCGTGTTGTTCATTGGTTTCCACCACTCATGCCCTGGGCCAGAATAGTAATGCCAAGTCGGTGGACAAACCATCAACGCAGATAGAGAGTAAGAAGATGCACGAGCCTAAACAATTTCTTGGTAAATGTGTTGGCAAGTGGCAGGGGACTGTGAAGACATGGTTCGAACCGGGGAAACTGGCCGATGAATCAAAAGTCTCCGGTGAGATCGTATCGTTGCTCAACGGAAATTTCTTTCGTCACACTTACGAAGGATCAATGAAAGGTAAACCGCGTCATGGTGAAGAGACACTGGCGATGAATAGCACCACGAAGAAGTTTCAGGTCTGCTGGTTCGACGATTTTCATATGAGTGGTGCGATTCTTATCAGCGAAGGAGACGCGATCGAGCGTGGTTTTTCGGTTTCTGGAAAATACGACTGGGCGCCGGGGAAACCCCAGGGTGGCTGGCGAACGGACTATGAGTTGAAGGACGCCGAGCATTTGACGATCACGGCCTACAACATCATGCCCGATGGTCAGGAGTCCAAGGCAGTCGAAACGGTTTACGAACGGGTGAAGAAATAGTGCCGCAGGAAAAACGATTGCAGTAGAATCGGAATACGCGGGCTGGTTCGCTTTGCTCTGTTGACATTATTTCCTTTTGATCGCAGGCCTATCACCGGGTGTTGGCGTCCGTTTCGTCATCTCATTCGCAACTAAACTTGCCGCGGTATACTGGGGTGCTTCCCCCCGCCTCAGGAATCTCGCCGAACAAAGCGGTTAACCGGAGCCGCCGATAACGTCGGTTTTGAAGTCATAGTTTTTTGCCGACGGCCCGGTTACCGCTGGCGTTGAACTCAAACGTTCGGCAGCAACGGATCATCAGGTATTACGCACGATTCGCACCAACTTTCCGTCGGAGTATCGCGAAAGGATAACGAACATGAATAGTAGCCCGCACACGGCAGAGAATGCAGAACCACCACAGCTCATCTGGCACAAACTGAATTCGTCCAGTGCGGGAGGTGAATTTTTCAAATTAGGCGACGTCTATCGCACAAAAGTTCCTGGGGGCTGGCTTGTGTTGGTAACCAACAACGCCAGAGGCCTGATGTTTTACCCGGACCCTGAGCACAAATGGGATGGGGGCAGTCTGACCGCCTAACCATGCGCTCATCCGAACTCCGGGATCTCAGCCGGGGCAGAAGCAACCGATAGTGGCTCAACCGTCCCGTCGCTTCTGAACTGCGTCGATCAACGAATTGTTTTTGATCTGACACCTGCGGCCAAAGAAATTCGAGTACTATGGTACCTCATCAATCTACACTTTGATTGGTGTGGGAATCTTCAAACGCTTTGTGCCGACGACGGGCGACATTGCTCGGAGGTTGAGGGGAATCTCGCAGCTCAAATACCGACGCCAAGAATTGGTTTCCGACCTATACAATTTGGAAATGTACACTAGAACCATGGAAACTCGACATTGGATTGGTATGGTTTTGTTCGTCGCAATAGCTTGGGTTATGAAATCCGAATATAGCGTGTTCGACTACTTGTTCGTCTCTGCACTTTTTCTGATTGTCAACGTGTATCCGATTTTGTTGCTGCGACACAATCGCATCAGGATATTGAATCTGCTAGAATTGAAAGGTCATCCTTCGCCATACATCAAGCGAACCTGACACGAGTGTTGGATAAATCGGGTAAGGACGGCCATCGCTGACAGTCGCTACATTCTGGATTCAGCCCAAGGCACCTGCTGCAACGCTTTGATTGCATAGTCTGCTGCAACGCTTCGATTAACGAATTTTCCTTCGTAGCCTATTACAGCGAGAAAGGCTTGCTGTAATAATCCTCCGACTTGGAACCAAAGGTCACTGCGCTCGTGGTCAGGGCGCACTAGCCTTTGCGCTTTATTCGGTTCTGCATGCACAAGCGAATTCCGTACATCGACCAAAACATCAACCAAGTCTTCAAGAGTGAAGGCTTTTGCGTAGGCTGCGATACTTGCCGACTTCGCCGGTATGGGTGTGACGGAGATAGAGCGTCCGGGAATCGCCCGCGGCGCTGACCGA
>JANODD010000157.1:0-57865 GCA_031412515.1 Planctomycetia bacterium
GGCAAATATGCAGATGGTGAGCTCGATGGATACTGGGAATGGTGGCGTGAGAATGGGCAGCCGCTCCAGGCTGGGGCATGCGCGAATCGTGTACAGGTTGGTGCCTGGAAGAGATACTACGAAAGCGGACAACTGTGGGACGAAGGCGAATACCAAGACGATAAGAAAGTCGGTGAGTGGACGACATACGACAAGATGGGTGCTGTCAAACAACAGAAGACCTTTAAGCCTTAATAGAATCGCAACGCCTGATTCATTGCAGAATCGGCTAGCATGCGGTCCGCACTAGGCGGTTCAACGAAGATGAGCAACGTCGGCCCGTAATATCTTAAGACTCAAGACTCATTGAGCTGCTAACCAAGCGCTCGTTATACCAACACCGCTCGCGATTGTCTTGGCCATATGCCAAAGGCTATTGTCTGTTTTGGTGCGAAATTTTCTACACACGCTTCAATTTCACGTACCGTACGATCTGCCGAAATCTTCGGAACGCACATCCCATTGCCCCAAGTACATTGGGTAGAATGAGTGACAAGGTGTTTTGGCTGGAAACTATTAAAGGGTTTTTATTTGGCGCGATCGTCGGCGCGATTTCCGGTCCGTTAATCCACCGCATTCAAGTGCGGCGGACTCAAACGACGCAACCCAATAGCGAGATATTAGACGATTAACAAAAGACATAACAAAGCATTGCATCGAGGTCGCCGATCAGCCCGTTCCGGGTGGTGGCTCTACCCCGCCTACACGATGAATGCCGTCGTTCGTTCGACTAATTGAGAGAGATCTATGACTCATAAAGATACAAATCCCGTATCACGTCTAGCAACTGTCCTGCTACTTGCTGGCGTCGGGAAACTCGTCCTCGGGGCAATGATTCTGATTCTTGCCTTTACAGGTTACGACACGCCAAAGCCCGTCAATGGACCGTTGCTTTTGGTTGCGATCAATTTATTGATGCTCGGCGGCGGCTGCTTGACGGCATCCCGCGCATTCCAAAATGGAACAATTGAGGTCGCATTGGAACGAACAGGCAAAATTTTTGGTTACTATTTATTTCTATTGGCAATCGCAGTAATTGGTGTCGGTTACGAACTAGTTTTATTCTTAACCAAGATCTTCAGCCGCTGACGTTGTTAGTTAGCGACGGTCGAACTCGGGTAAGGACGGCCATCGCTGACCGTCCTCCCCACACCACCGGACATGCGAGCCCGCATCCGGCGGTTCAACGAAGATGAGCAAGCTCGGCCCACAATGTCTCAAGACTCCTTTAGACGCTAACCAAGCGTTCGTCATACCAATACCGCTCGCGATCGTCTTGGCCATGTCTGCTGTAGTTGTGTCTACCACCTGTTCTTTTTGAGTAACGCATGGCAATCCTATTACGCTTGGTCGCGGTCTTACATTTCGTAATTCTTAGTCCTCTAGCCTTTGGCGCTGGCCCGGTGGAATACATCGTTTCAATCGATGCACCGCAGTCGCACTATGTAAACGTTGAACTTAAGATCGCACCTAAGCAGGCCGGTGAGCTGGAACTGTTTATGCCGGTTTGGACGCCGGGATCTTACTTGGTTCGCGAGTACGCTCGGAATATTGATTCTGTTACGGCAAGCGATGCTGAAAACAAACCGCTGAATTGCGCCAAACAATCGAAGAACCGCTGGAAAGTAACAACGGCCTCGACGAACCCGATCACGGTCAAATATCGTGTTTACAGCAACGAGCTTTCGGTTCGCACCAACTTTGTCGACGCTGAATTCGGCATACTCAATGGAGCGGCAACCTATATCACTAGTACCCAACACCTGACTGATGAACATACAGTACGGCTAAGACTGCCGTTGAATTGGAAACAGTCGGTGACGTCGCTTGAACACCCGGTCAACGCAGCGGCTCACAGCTACCGGGCGGTGAACTTTGACGAACTAGTGGACTCGCCGATCCTCGTTGGCAATCCAACTTTGCATCCGTTTCGAGTCGGTGATGTCGAGCACTTCTTGGTGAACCAAGGAGGCGATCCGTATTGGAATGGCGAAGCGGCCGCAGCAGATGCGGCGAAGATCGTGGCCGAACATCAAAAGATGTGGGGCATGGTGCCGTATAAGCGCTACCACTTTTTCAATCTCATCGCAGAGAGCAGTGGCGGGCTCGAGCATAATAATTCAACGGTTCTTCTGACCAGCCGCTGGGCGTTTCGCAATGATAAGAACTACAAAAAGTGGTTAGGCTTGGTCAGCCATGAGTTCTTTCACGCTTGGAACGTGCGTCGATTGCGGCCTAAGGCACTGGCGAAGTACGACTATCAATCGGAAGTCTATTTTGACGAGCTTTGGATCGCCGAAGGAATCACCAGTTACTACGATGAGTTGGCGCTTGTTCGCGCTGGCTTGACGAAGCCCAAAGAGTATTTGGCGAACCTATCCAAGCAGATCGAAACGGTGCAAACTTTGCCAGGCCGGCAAAAGCAGTCGCTTGTCGAATCCTCCCACGATGCTTGGATCAAGTACTATCGGCCTGACGAAAACTCTACAAACACCACCATCAACTATTACAACAAAGGCGCGATCGCTGGGATGTTGCTGGACGTTGCGATTCGCAAACGCACAGCCAATCAAAAATCTTTGGATGATGTCATGCGATTGATGTATCAGCGTTACGCAGAGAAAGACGGATTTACCAATGTCGAGTTTGCGACTGTCGCGAGTGAAGTTGCTGGCAATGATCTGTCCGCTTGGTTCCAGCGTTCCATCTATTCGACCGACGAACTGGACTTCGCTGAAGCATTTGAATGGTTGGGGTTGCAATTTAAGGTAGACGGACCCAAGGAAGGTGCGCCAGATGCCAAAGAAGCGCCCGAGGCAGAGGCAAAAGACTCAGTTGTCTGGCTTGGTGCGACGGTCGAAAGCAAAGATGGCAAGTTTTCCATTTCTCGGATCACTGAAAATTCACCTGCATTTTCTGCGGGACTGAATGTCGGCGATGAAATGATTGGCGTTGATGGCTTTCGATTGACAGAGCTGATCGACGAACGGCTGAAGCAATATAAAGTTGGCGATAGGATCATGACGCTGGTATCGCGTCGCGGGAGACTGATCGAACTGCCCGTTATCTTGTTGGCCAAGCCGAAGCAAAACTGGCAGCTAGAGGCTTTGAAAGCACCAACACCTATGCAAAGCGAGAGTCTTTCAAGTTGGTTGCACAAGCCCGTGGGTAAATAGAGTCGCGAGCGGAAGATTCAAATCGATTCGTCCCTGTTCAGTCACATTCCCGTTCATTCGCATTGTCGAAGCAATTCTCATTGAACGGCTACCAGCCTGACAATTTGAAACTCGAAAGTGGAAACTGTCGGGCAATTAATTTAGATATTAAGTAAGTCTTGCGACCGCAGCAAAGGATCGAACCTAGCCACACACTAGAATTCTATACGTAGCCCTGGCATAGATCAATTTTTATGGGTGTATCGACCGTTCCGGAACGGGCTTTAAGTCAGTCCCTATAGGGCACTTGAATACAACTGCGCTGCTAATTGGACATTGAGGCGTAGCGATAAGTATCTTTGAGCGTTGCGGTTGAAAAAGACTTGATCTTATCGGTAGCGCACCCGATGGAATCGGGCGAGGTCCAAGCGGACTTCAGCGGAAAGGTCATTACATGCGAAGTAATAAAGGCCGACAAGACTCGTGATCTTGCTCTTTATCGATGTCGAGAACCTCACGGCGTTCAGCCGGTCGCAATGGCGGATCGGAATCCGATCGTTGCTCGAATCGTTGGGTTTGCGTCGAGCGGTAAGAAGACCCTTAACTATCCAGTAACGCCAAATAAAGAGAATGCGAGAGTGATTGAGGGAGAGCCGTTTTTAGTGATGCGTGGTGAGGCGTTCCAGGGAATGAGTGGTAGTCCGGTTCTGACCGCGGATGGGAAACTCGCTGGCATTCAATCGGCCGGCGATCCAGCGGTGAAGACTACGAGCGCTGCAAACCTCGACCAGATCAAGAATTTTCTTAAGGATGATCAATGACCTTTTAAACTCGACGACAGTTAGCTTGCTTCTATTGACGCGCCGGCAAAACCAGTACCAAGCGAAAGCCCAGGTAGCGGCTTCGATACGAGGGTGATCGTCCATAGCGAGACGCCGAACGACAATCCCTGGCAGAATTGCTCCAGCTTCCGCCACGGATCACACGTCGATCGCCACTATCTGGACCAGTCGGGTCTCCGTGTGCCGCGCGAGAATAATAAGTAGGATCGTACCAATCGGCGCACCATTCCCATACGTTGCCGTGGGTGTCGTAGAGTCCTAATGGATTTGGATTCTTCGCACCGACCGGCTGTGTTTGTCCGTTGCTATTTTCAGTAAACCATCCGAAGTCAAATAGTTGTGATTCGTCTTCGCCGAAACTGTAAGCAGTTGTCGACCCGGCTCGGCAAGCGTACTCCCACTCAGCTTCGGTTGGTAGCCGCCCGCCCGCCCAAGTGCAAAACGCCGAAGCCTCTTCCCAACTCACTCCGACAATCGGTTGTTCGGACTGACTTAAGCGACCATCGCTCCAATATTCCGATTTTGTGCGCTTGTTAGTTTTTAGAAATCGTTCGTACTCAGCATTCGTAACTGGGTATTTGCCAAGCCATAAACCGCAGGTAATTTTAACTGGGTGAATGGGTCTTTCTTCTTCTCCAATATTGTTCGCACCCATCTGAAACTCGCCAGGCGGAATCCACGCGAAGGTGATACCGCTGTTTTGATCGACGTATACATCGTTCTCTACCGGCTGTGAAGCAATTTCTACGCTATGAACAGCGCGGATCTCTCTTGCAAAACCACGCGTAGATTTGTCCTTCGACTCAGCCAACCGACGACTAATCTCTGCAAGTTCAGGAACCTGTTCCGTGCGATCTCGCAATAGCCGTAGGACGGCAGCCACGCGTTTGTTCGAGCTCGAGTTATTGAGCACGTCAACAAACGGGCTTGGGACGAAGTAGAGGGCTTCTTGCAAACATTGTTCTGCGAGGTCAGGATGGTTCTCGGCGATTCCGTACTCGAGCATCTCGCGAAAGAAGGATTCACAAAATGCACGCGAACGCCTTAGCGATAACAGAGCCACTTCGCGCCACCAACTCTCCGCCGCCACGCATGCAAGTTCCATTGCCAATCCTTCGCGGGCCGCGTGTTCAGCAGCTAAGTATTCCTGAAAGCTCAAATGCAAGAAGCCACAGCGCCCTTCTCCTTCGCCAGTCATCGCAAGTATGCCCGCCTCATCGCGAATTCGCTGTAGAAAAGCGACACCATCGGTTCCCAGTCGAGAAGTGGGCGAGACTTGCGCCAAGCCTAGCGCTGCTTGTTCAGCCAAATCCACCAGCGGTGCTGACGTCCGATCTTGTTGCCCGTGCATCCACCATGCGACACCGGCCAGCACGGCTTGGGCGGCTTCGGCATCATAGGACAAAACTCTCGTTCCGCCGTCGCCCATATAGAGGTCGCGCCGCCAATATTCCAAGAGAACGCGAATGCAATGAGAGTACAGTTCGGCACGGCCAGTCGGAAGCTTGCGTTCTTCGTGAAAGACGATGCACAGAATCGTTAGCAGTAAAGGATTGGTACATAGTTCGCGAATATGCCCGGTCTGGTATTCGTCCTGGGACAGGATTACCAACAACTCACTAATGTCATCTTGAGCTCGCATGGTACTTCGTTGGCCAGATCCGAGCAATTTATCGTAGGCAGCCTTAAACCACTGGTGCACAAATTCAACTACCTGTGTTTCAGTTAAAGGTCGAACGTGGAATTCGGCGAATTTTGGCCCGAGCGGAACGCCGGTTCGGAAATAACCTTGGAAGCGGCACGTGACCAAGAAGCGATCTTCCGGCCGTTGCTCGATCGCCCGCTGCACCCACTCGGATACCTTCTGACGAGCTTGTAGGGACATGACTTCGTCTAGGCCATCTAGAATCCAAAGCAGCCCCGGACGCCAGTTCCAAAGTTCGTTTCCAGGTGAATTGAGGCCGTCCCTTGCATTTTCAAGGTGTGTTTCAGCGAGCAGAAAGTGTTTAAGTCCTTCAGTTCTCATTGCCAGTATTTTCTCACTTAGGTTGCGAAACCTAAGTAATACGGGCACTAATCCAGCGGGCATTCCGAGATCTTGCGGTAGACTCTGTCCGCTTGCAAGTCGCCAAGCGAGTTGTCGCGCACCGGTCGTTTTGCCTGAACCCGGTTCACCTAACAGCACTACGCCGCGTTGACCGAACTGGCTCGATTCACGAAACACGTCAGTCAAATGGACATCCTTCTCGAATTCAGCGTGCCCCTCCTTGAACCTCTCGGTTTCGCGCTGTTCCATCGATCGAGCCAACCGTGTGCGAAGTGGAATAAACGCTGCGTCGATAGGTAAATCAATTTGAAGGCTGCGGCCTAGTCCGAGTAGTGTTAAGTGGGACGTTTCCGCTGCTATACTCGCAAGGTAGTTACTAATGCTTTCAGGCTTGGCTAGCAGCGGTTGCTTTGCCTCATGAGACTCAGGGCCTGTTGTTAATTCATTAAGAATTGCGGGTCTCAGCGATTGTAAAAATTTTGGCAATTCACCGTATGACTCGCCATAAACAATCGGGAACAACCTCCCTCGCGGTTCGCAAGAATCGTCCTTCTTGACCAACCGGTAATGTCGATGCTCGACACCGCCAGTTGTCTCGACGGCCTCGAGCCAACTCAAAAAATTGTCAAAATTAGGGTCGCTCAATCCTTCTTCGCCGCAACCGACAAACAGCAAACTGTTGGTCATAGCCAACGCCTTCATGATGGCTTGCGTATGTTCACTGCTCTTGACCGCTTCATAGGATCGAATGCCCAGCACGATCGACTCGGGTGCATCCCAATGGCCATGCAAGTGAAACACGCGTCGATCGTCTCTCCGAACAACGCGAGCTACATGGCGAGAGTCTTTCCATGTGACATGTTTCAATCCAGTTACCTTCTCGATCAGGTCGTCGTAGTTTGTAGTCAGCAGCGGTAGGTCGAGCGCAGCCAGAGCATTGATAACGGCGGGGTCATCAATAGGAAGCGATTCAAAGACCTCGCGTAGCCAACGGGCCATTTCGCCACCGCCGCTTGCGGCAAGTTTTTTATGGACCAATTCCGCTGCCGAAAGTAGCATGTCTGGTTCGTCATCCAGCTCAAGCTGCCCATTGACCGTCTGACACCATCGTTTATTGGTGCCTATCGCTGCGCACTGTCGAATTCCGCTTTCGATTAAGCCCCGCCATGTGGGAGACTTGCGATTAGTCGACATGGAAACACCGGAGCCAACAACAACGACGATCTGTCGGCGTTCGATCATCTTGATAAGGTCGGCAGTTAATGGATCAGGGGGCGTTTCCATTGAGTGATAACTTTAAGTGATGATGATTTCAGTTGTTATCAATCGTCGTTCAATCACTTTCCTATTTGATACGTTTCAGCTTGGCTAGTGCTATCGCCAAAACTCGATGAACACTTGCAGCCGTCGTAAGATTCAATTTTTCGGAAATTGATTGTAATGTTTGTCGTTTGAAAAAGCGAAGGTGTAAAGCTGTTCCAACGTGCTTGCCGACTGCACTCCCGAAACTCCTCCAATGCAAGGTGGAGCAAAACTAGCTGTGCGGTGTTATGTTTTGGTGGTAGCTCGCGCAGCGTCAAGAAATCGGTAGGCAAACCACATGTTTTACATGCGTGATCGACCCATTCCTTCCGTTTTCGTAGCGGCAAGAACTGTAAAACAACTCGAATTTCCTTTAAACTTGTCATCCAGTTCGCATGGAAAGCCCTATAACAGAAGTAAAAACGCCTTTTTTCGAAAAAATCCTTTTTTCCTTGGAAAAAAAGCGAGTGTCGGGTCTGGTATTTAATGTAAGGAAACTGCTATTTCCGCAGCGGCCTCTCCATTCATTCTCCCAATAGGAGTTTAGCACTTTGTCCGAGATTGACCACAGTTTCGATGTAATTAGGCGTTTAACATCGAAAGAGATTCAAAATAGCCTCGAAATGGCAACCCGTGTGTTTACTGAGGACTGTGAACTTGGTTTAGCGGAGTATTCCCGAAAGGAGATAGTATCGCCTGAAACCGCGCAGAGCCTATTTGATGAGCTAAAAGTCAGTCACCGCTCCATTTTTTGGGACTCCAGTTTTCGTGATGCAATCTATCTCACTTGGCGAGAAATGACTTCGGATAGCTCGCCGGAAACTCAGGAGAGTTTAGAAGCCGCTTACTTTGCTTTGGATTCCGCCAACCAGTCATTATGCTGTGAGATCGCAAGTGACTTTGAGCAGCTATTTTTTGATAAGCCTTTGTGCCAAGAGGTCGTTGAATCGATAGAGATGTTTTTGAAGCGTGGTGAGTGCGGGAAGGCGTTACGGATAGTTAGGGAGAACGCGGGATTGTTGCCGGAGAAATTGCTTTGGCAATATCGCACCATTGCATGGTCTCGAATTTCGCGTTTGGATGAGCGATTCAGTCCGATCTTTCTCCATTATCAAGCAGCCGGCGGGGAAGCCAATTTTCTATTCCCTTTGGACCGTCCGATGAGCCAAACAAGTGAGCATGTGCAGATTGACCTCGCGTTCAGTCTGGACACGTTTGCATCGGAAAGTCTCGAGGCGATTGAAGATTATGAGCGCGACGGTACTACTATTGAGCCCGCCGAACTAGAAGCGATCATGACGGATTTAGATCAATTTCGGGGCATGAAGCATTTTGACTCGCTTTCCTTCCGTCAGTATCTGCTTCTTGCTTGGAAAGTGCGGGCTTCATGAATTTTGAGTCAGTCTCTTATCAAATTCCTGATGAAAAAATCTGTCATCATTTGTTGCATGTGAGCCCGCTGTTGGGGATCCGCGATGCCATGACGGTTTTTGGGATAGATCATCAAGTCAAATTGTTTGCCGGCATTTTGCAATGCGTCTGCGAATTGCAGAGTGTTGCTCATATGCACGTTGTCATCTCGTTCACCATGGATGATGAGTAAACGACCGCTTAGGTTCCCGGCCGCTTCAACGACGGAACTGGATTTGTATCCTTCGTAATTATCCTTGGGCAAGTCCATGTAACGTTCCGTGTAGACTGCATCGTAGTTTCGCCAGTCCGTTACGGGCGCGCCAGCAATGCCTGCTCGGAACAGCTTGCTATGAGTGAGGGCATAGGAAGTAAAATACCCTCCATAACTCCAACCCCACAGTCCCATTCGTTCACCGTCGGCCCACGGTTGTTCGGCGACCCACTTTGCAGCATCCTCCAAGTCCTTAAGTTCGACGCGGCCGAGATCCTTACGAATTGACCAAGTGTCCTTGATGCCACGACCGCGGGCAGAGCGATTATCGCACAGAACGACTGCAAAGCCTTGTTGGCAGAGCATTTGATGCCACCAGTAACTAGCACCTGACCATGCATTCTTTACTGTCGGCGCTTGTGGGCCGCCATAAACATGAAACACGATCGGCAGTTTCTTCTTTGGGTTCTGAAGATCAACGCCACTTGGCAACATAATCAGCGCCTGAAGCTCCAGCCCATCGCTTGCCTTGATCGTTGTGGCAATCGGCGATTGAACGTTTAAGTATTTATAACGATCGGAAGTGGGTGTTTCCAGAGTTCTTACTTGCTGGCCATCGATTGAATGCAAGCTGGCCACCGGCGGCGTGGTCAAGTTGCTAAAGACATCGATAAAGTACTTGCCCGACGCGTCCACGGACACGCGATGCGTACCTGATGTTGAAGTCAGTTGATGGATGCTTGCTCTTTGCAAATCGACTGCGATTAACTGCGACTCGGTGGGGTGAGAGATGTTGCCACTCACGAACGCAGTCGACTTGTCGCTCGACACACTCAGCAAGCTATCGACATCCCAGTCGCCACTAGTAAGCGGAGTGCGTTTGCCAGACGTTGAAGAAACTCGATACAGATGTCGTCTGCCTGCTGGTAGATCGCTTAGCCACAGGAAGTCACCGTCGGCAATGAATTCCGGCGTGCCGAGAACTTCGATCCATCCATCAGTCGACTCTGTAAACAGAGTGACAGCTTTACCTGTAGCGCGATCAACGCGAACGACGGATTGCTTGTTCTGAACGCGATTGAAGACTTGCAACCACAGTTCGTTCGCGGGCGACCAAGTCACGCGGGCGATTAGCCTGTCGGATTCGTCGAACTCCGTCAGATCGACTTGCTGCAGTGCACCTGATGCAATATCAACGATCCACATCCGAGCAATGGGCAGCGGCTCGCCTGCTTTGGGGTAGCGAGTGTCCTCCAACTGTTGGCGATAGCTAATGCTGTCCGATACTTCATAGTGCGGCACGGGCGTTTGATCGAGTTGCAAGAACGCAAGCTGCCGACCATCGGGGCTCCACCAATAGGCTTTGAAATTTCCACGACCATAAAGTTCTTCTTGATAGACCCAGTCGAGTTTTCCGTTGAGTAACTCTTCCGAACCGTCCTTCGTCAGTTGCTTTAACTCGGTCGATTCGGTGGCTACGACCCACAGATTGTTTTCGCGAAGGAATGCAACATGTTTTCCGTCGGGACTAAGTTCGGCAAATTCCTCGTCCTCGGTATCAGAGTGGGTCAGTTGCCGTGCCGCTCCGCTTTGCGCGTCAAAGTAATACAAATCGCGTCGATGTGGGACCAAGGCATGTTTACGATCCGGAGAAAACGCTTTGAGCGTTGCAGCAGAACGAGCATTCTCGCCCGTGAAAGCCGCCAGCGCCCCGAGTTTCCGTGCCAAGATTTGCAGCTCTTCGATGGGCCGCATCGCACCCGTCGACGCGTCGACTGCGAAGGTGGCATCGCCACGTCGCATCGTGTACTCAGCCGTGTCGCCAATCCAGGTCGCACCACGTATTGCGACTCCGCTGTATTCAACTGTCTTACCGGGCGCGTAGAGATGCTCCAGTGTAATGGATTCTGTTGCCGGGACTTGATCTAAAGTCGACAAAGAATCGGCAGTCAATGCGTGAACAACACGTTGCACCGGAAAAGGTTGGCCAACTTCAACGTCGGGATCAAAAAAGTTCCATACGGTTAAACTGTCATCGGCCTCGGGTTCGAGCATGTGGGCGGCCAGCAGACCAAGCGGCTGCGCAGTTTCAACAATGTAAGTTCCGGCAGGCAGGAGGGCGTCGGTGGCAATCACTTTTGCATCTACGTCTAGCATGACGTGGCCTTGAAATGCGGTGCCGCGTCTTGCGTTAAAAACGTCATAGCGTTCCGTCTGAGACTTCGCATCGCTATTCAGTCGCTTGACCTGAATTCCATGTTTAGCCAAACGACTAACCGCCCAAGCGTATTGTTCGCCAATCGCATAGGCGTAGGGCAGCGTCACTGAGTTAACTGCTTCAGCGCGATTCCAAAGCTGGACGCTGTAGTCCTTGGGTTGGTGTTTGGAGGCTGAATCTGGGCCGTAGGGGGCTTTGGGTGGAGCCCCGTCGGGTTGCTGGTAACTGCGTACATTCACGGCGGCGCCGGTGGGGGCTAACTTCGCGTCAAGCGCCAGTAACTGGCCGACATGCGGAACAACAGTCGACTGATCAATCATGTTCCGCACTTCGGCCGCTTGCTCAGTTAGGCTAAAGAGCAGTTCACGCACGAATGAGTAAGAAGCTTCGACGCGACGCTGATAACTGGCATAGGAATAGGATTCGACTAAGATTCCAACGCGACCGCGCAGCCCTATGTATTCAATACTGTAGCGAGGCTCGTGGCCGTAGGTTTCCCAGCGTCGGTGTTCAGCGTCGAAGTTGCCGTAGTAAAACGAATCAAAGCCCGCGTGCTCCATGCGTTCAGTTAGATTAGGTATTAGTTTGCCACGAAGCCAGCGATCGATTGTCTGTGAGGCAGAGGGGTTATGCGGAATGTCATACGTCATTTCGTAGCGATGCAGTGAACCATTGGTTGTGTGCAGGTCGACAAACACATCGACATCGAATTTATTGAAGGCCGCGACTAAGGAACTGACTTCGGGCGTTTCGAGCTTGATAAAATCGCGATTGAGATCGAGTCCTTGTGCGTTTTCGCGAATTCCCATGCCCGCGATCGGTCCGGCTTGGCCTGGGCGATGTAGAACACCGCGACGTTCATTTCCATCCGCATTGAAGTTGGGGACAAAAATCAAACGCAGATTCTGCCACCATTTGTCTTGTTTGCCGTTTGCGAAGTCGCGTGCGAGCGCAAGCAAGGCTTCTTTGCCATCGCATTCTCCAGAATGAATGCCGCCTATCATTAGGACCGTTAGCGGCTTGATATCGCTTTTAAGCTGAGGTTCGACGACTAGCGCCCACAGCGGCCGACCTTCGACGGTTCGTCCGATGGTCGTTAACTCCGAGGCTTTCCAGTGGCTGGCCAATCTTCGGAGAAATGCTTCGACTTCGGTTCCATTAGCGGTCGCCGTGTAATTGCTTGCTTCCGCCACAGTAGGCAGATCAAGATCGACCACCGCTGCAATAGGTGATTGTTCGTCTGCGGATTTAACATCCAGCGTCTTGTTCGATGGGTTGTTCGATGGGCTTTTTTCTTGAGCGTGCTGATAAACAAGTCCGGTCGACAAGCATCCCCAGGTAAAGCAATGGAAAGCTAAGACGCGTGCGATGGCCCGTAGATGCATACTCAGACTCGATAATTAAAGAGACTCACAAATTGTAAAAGCTAAGGAAGTGCGATCGTCAGATTGTACACAAGGTATCCGAGAGATTGGACATTGGTCTACGCTTTTAAGGGACAGTGTGTCTTTCCAAATTTGCATCCTGAGCGCAGGCTGGGCTTGAGCGCTGCGTTCCTTGTGAGCCGTCGGCGTTAGCCGCGGGTGAACGGAGTGGTTGCCTAAAAAAATGATTGGGTGACTGTCAAGGACCTTAACCTCAGCGATCAAGTACTTTTATGTTGGATGAACCCATGGTTCTTGGGGATTACAACTCCGTTTACCCGCGGCTAACGCCGTCGGCTCACAGTGGTCCCAATGTCTGCACTGAGCCCTCGGGCTACAGTGTGCAGCGACCGGTCGGCGCACAAAGGCAATTGGTCGGCGCGCCCACCCGCGCCGGGGAATTCGCCGGTGCTGTAATACGTTACGTGTGGCTTGCACTTTGATGAACAGTCCTAATACTGTATCGGATAGGTGCACTATAGTAGGTTTTTAGAGAGGTATGCCCCCGTTAACCATGGCGAGAATTTTGTGACTGTTTCAAATCGCATTTTAATTTTCAGTTTGTCTGTTTTTGTTTTTGGCATATCGGCTTGCAGTAGAAGCCCGAAAACCGCCATACCCAGCGGTGATTCAACGAAGAACCAAACCGTAGAGCAGTCTAGCTTTGACTTCAGGGACGTAACAGCGCTGAGTGGCGTCAATGCCGTTTATCAGAATGGAGAGGACGCGAACGCGTTTAGTATTGTCGAATCGCTGGGCGGTGGTGTGGGCGCCCTGGATTTCGATTTGGATTCACGTATCGATTTGTTTTTCCCTGGAGGAGGAACGATTGAAATAGGTAGTCCTCTGCGAGGACTACCCTCCAGTCTTTGGCGAAACACAGGTGAAGCGCACTTCGTCGAGGCAACGACGCCGGCAATGATTCCGACTCCCAAGTGCTATACGCACCCCACGACTGAGATATTGAAGGTCTATCTAAAAAACTCTTCTGAAACTGGCCAGTTGGGAAGTGAGATGCAAAGCATCGATGAGGAGATTGCAAAACTGACTGCTGAGGATGCAGCCAAAGGAAACGCTCTTAAAGCTGACTTTGATGCCGTTAAGAGTGCGAAGAGTGAAGCAGCCGTAAAATCCAAAGTTAAAGAAATGCTTAAGAAGCTGTAAGTTGATTGAATGGTTCATTGTACTTACGTATCAGTCTCTCGAGACTGATGCGATAAGTCTGCAGTGAACCTACTTTCGCGAGGAAATTGCAGTCATGGTTGCCAGCCCGCTTCAATCTCTTGGGCGCTCACGGCTTCGAAGGACTGCAGTCTTAACAGTCGCTTTTGCTGTTCTTGCAACTTGTTTTTTATGGCTGGGCGGAGCTTCGCGCTTAATAAACAGTTTCGCAAGCAGTTCAATTGCTCGGCACGATTTTGAAGTTGCCGATTCTTGGTTGCGGTTCGGTAGCCAAATTGGATGTACGAGCGGCGAGTCACATTTTCTATCCGCTCGAATCGCCCGACATCGAGGCGATTTCAAAACCATGTCCGACGAACTCGCCGTTGCATCCCGACAAGGTTGCGCAAACGAGCGCGTCGAACTCGAGCGGCAACTCAGCCAAGCGCAAAGCGGCAAATTAGACGAAGTAGAAAAAGCGCTCAGCGAGAATCTCAGCAAAGGCATAGGTGATCTTGCCGAAATTTGCGAGGCTTATGCGAACGGCTTAAGCATGGCATCAAGATTTAATGATGCTCTGAGTATCCTGGAAGCTTGGCATCGCGATCTGCCAAATGATCCGGTTCCCATTTATCGTATTGGAAGAATCCAAGAACACTTGATACTTGTCGATGACGCAAAGGCCAGCTACAGGTCGGCGATCGAACTTCAGGAAAACTATTATCCTGCGTTGTATAGCCTAGCAAGATTGCTTTTGGACGAGAACAATTCGGAAGAAGCGGCAAGCCTCTTTGAGCGGTGCTTGACGATGCCCAATCCAGCAGCGGCCTCCGTTGGACTTGCCTTGTGTATCGCCAAAACAGATCAGCTCGATAGAGCGAAGAAACTACTCTACGAAGTCGTCGCCCTAGGCTCTCTAACAATACAAAAATCTTACGCTGCTGTCGGCGAGCCGATGGAGCGATTCACTGCCGCGGCCGAACTTGGAAAGCTGTTGGTGAGCGAAAGCGAGTTTGATGAAGGCTTGCGATTGGTCGAGCTTGCACTCAGCTTCAACTCGCGTGATCAATCGGCGCGATATGTAAGAGCCATGGCATTGCGTGGTCTCAATCGAAATGATGAAGCCAGCGAAGAGATCAAAAAGGTGGAGGAAGTCAAAAATGCCTTCCAAAAGGTCAATTCATTGCGGAACCAGATCGGTCGCGATCCAAATGCATGCGGGCTTCGCGTAGAGCTTGGCAAATTGCTGATGGAATACGAATCGGAACGCAATGGGCTGTTCTGGCTCCAAAGCGCGATCGCACAGAATCCCGAGTGCGCCGAGGCTCATCTTGCTCTGGCAGAGTACTATGAGTCTCATTGGCAGGAATCAGTCGATTTCGCCCCGCTCGCGAGGTCGCACCGGGAAAAGGTGAAAAAGCCTACTGTGCCAACTTCGGTCCCTTAGAACACAGTTCCCCTATCGACACGAGCGCCGTTGGTTGGAAAAGTTAAGTCTTCGCTAGCTTTGGATAACCCTTTTTCCAATAGAAGGCAACCGACGACGAACAATTAGGGTTGAAAAGAGCCTCTGTTCGCATTCTAGCTAGAGCCTTAGATTGATATACTCACAGTCGAAACTCCCATCATTAGTCGAATTTGATCACTTGAACTCTATCCGAGCCTCCGATGACTACTGTTGCTAATTCTGCCAAAAAGAAAAAAACTCCGGAGTCCGCTCAGGAAGAAATTCAGAGTGTGCGCGAGACGGTTGAATCGATCGTCGTAGCATTCATCTTGGCATTTCTCTTCCGAGCTTTTGTTGCGGAAGCTTTTGTGATTCCAACAGGCTCGATGGCGCCGACTTTGATGGGGGCCCATAAAGACACGGTCTGTGATCATTGTGGCAAGCAATATCAGGCGTCAGCCAGCAACGAATTCGATTCGAACACAGGCTCGCGAGTCGATTCATTGGTGATCGCCAGCACTTGCCCGACGTGCCGAGGCATTAACGCTTATGATCTTGCGAACAACCCAAACCACGCTTCTTTCTCCGGCGACCGGATCTTGGTGAGCAAGTTTGACTACGTGCTGCACAACCCAGCTCGTTGGGACGTCATCGTATTTAAGTATCCATTGAATGCGCGAATGAACTACATTAAGCGGCTGGTCGGATTGCCGGGTGAAAAGTTATTGGTTAAAGGCGGTGACGTTTATGTCCGCGCCAGTGATTCAGAACCATGGACGATCGCTCGCAAACCCCCGCATAAAATTCTCGCCATGCGTCAAGCCGTGGCGGACACTAAGTATCAACCTGCCGAATTGATCGAAGCCGGTTGGCCAAGTCTTTGGCAGGCCGCGCCAGACGAACAAGCAGCCACCAACTGGCAAGTGACGCAGAGTGCCAAGCAATGGTCGGCGGAGCTAAAATCAACTGAATCAACGCAGTGGCTGCGATACTATCACAAGTTTCTAACTTCGGACCAATGGAGAGACTTTGACGCTCAAAAACAGATGCCTCAAATCGATCCGCTAAGCAGCCGTTTGATCACCGATTACCAAGCTTACAACACGTCGTATCAAATCCGTCGAAGCGCGGTCTATGATAAAGATGGCAAAATCTATCGCGATTTTCAAGGAAACGCTCGTCCTTACCTCAAACTCAATCCAAATGATCCACCGCAAAATGACAGTGAACAATGGGTCGGTGATTTAGCAGGTGATTTTGATGTGAATGTCACCAGCAACTCGGGAACATTAAGCGTCATGTTGGTCGAATGCGGCATTGAATTCCGCTGTGATATCGACATCGCCACAGGTAAGGCGACATTGCAAGCCCTGGATAACGGCCAAGCGGCGGCGATTTTTACAGGTGATAAGTCGCCCGATGCAACGCAGCTGACCGGTGAAACTACTCTGCGTGGACCTGGAAAGCATCGACTCGAAATTGCGAACTTCGATGATCAGATCGTTGTTTGGGCAGACGGCAAAGTAGTAAAGTTTGACGCTCCAACCACCTTCAATTTCGAATCGCTTCGCAGCGATAAAGAACGTCGACCCTACTGGACCGCTTCAAACCCAATGGATGCCGCACCGGTGGCAATCGGTGGTAGTGGTTTAGCGATGAAAGTGGAACGAGCCAAAGTGTGGCGCGACATTTATTACATCGCTATCCAGGGGAACAACTACCGAGATTATCCAGCAAGTATGAGCTTTGATGAGATCGCAAAGGTTTATCAAAATCCCAAGTCGTGGTCGGAAACAAAGCTGTTTGGATTACGGAACGAGCGCCATTATTCACTCGCCGATGATCACTATTTTCCGATGGGTGACAACAGCGCTCAAAGCGCCGACGCTCGGGCTTGGGGCGATGAACATGGCGATCACAACTACGTTGAACAGCGATTCATGCTAGGCAAGGCCTTGCTAGTTTTTTGGCCTCATTACTGGAATCGCCCGATCCCGTTTTTTCCGAATTTCTCGAGAATGGGCATGATTCGCTAGTCACACCTTTTTGTCATGGATGACTTCAATGGTTAATGTACTCGAAGTTCGTGGGCTTGAAAAAAAATACGGTCGTCGCAAAGTTGTGAACGGCGTGAATTTCTGTGTGGGTGAATCAGAGATTGTCGGACTGCTTGGGCCTAACGGAGCCGGTAAATCGACTAGCTTCAAAATGACTTGCGGAATCGTCAAACCCGATCGTGGACAAGTTTTTTTGGGTGAACAAGAAGTAACCGAGTGGCCCATGTTTCGCCGCGCTAGCGAAGGCCGGATGGGCTACTTGGCTCAAGAGTCCAGCGTGTTTCGCAAGTTGACGGTTGAACAAAACATTCTCGCGATTTTCGAATTGCTCGGCGTTTCTTACCGTGACCGTCACAAGCGTACCGAAGACTTGCTAGAAGATTTCGACATTACTCACATTCGCCGTTCAAAAGCTGGCCGGTTATCTGGCGGCGAGCGACGAAGGCTCGAGATCGCCCGCTGTTTAGTCACTGATCCGCAGATTGTTATGCTCGATGAACCGTTTGCCGGGATCGATCCGGTCACAGTTCAGAGCATACAAGAAATCATTTCAAAACTCCGTGCTCGTGGCATTGCGATTCTAATTACCGACCACGCAGCTCGAGAGATCCTTCAAACTGTGGATCGCTGTTACGTGATTAGTAGAGGAAGCGTGCTTTGCGAAGGAAATCCAGACCAAATCATGCAGCACCCCGATGTGCGCAAGGAGTACCTAGGGGACATCAGCGATAACTTCCAGCGATCGTCGACTGCCGCACCAACGCCTATCGCAAAGCCAGGATCTCGGAACGCGCCTTCTCCCTCGACGGATCGATTGGCTGACACACCAGAACCTGAGGATAGCGAGAATTCGAAAGCGGCAGCCACTACGGACAAGCCTGCAGCGACGGTCCCTGTTCCGCACGGTTGGTTCCGTCGCAACAAGCCAGCTCCTGCACCTCGCGAGTCAGTCGTCACGACCAGCCAGCCACCAGCACAGAGGCCAGTACGACGTCGCACTGATGTATAGGGCGTGCCCGGCAATATACATCAAGAGAATTGGAACTAGATCAACTACTAGTCATGAACGACAGCTACTCGCGTCTACGGCGTTCGTCGACGATGGATGTGAGCCGACGATGGATGTGAGCCGACGATGGATGTGAGCCGACGATGGATGTGAGCCGACGGCGCTAGCCGCGGGTGAACGAAGCGGATCACTTAAACCAATGAAGGCCTACGTAATGCCCGGCAATATACATCAAGAGAATTGCAACCAGATCAACTACTAGTCATGAACGACAGCTACTCCGTTCACCCGCGGCTAGCGCCGACGGTCACTGATTCGGCAGTCACAGGCTGACGTCGTGTTGGCTAACCGCAAAGTTAACTTATGTTGAAGCACTACTCATTCAGCAGGCACACAAGTGTGGCTACAAAGTTGTTTCGACGGTTTTTTATCATTATTGAAAAGAAATTACACCAGCCAGCGAAAACGCTTTGAGTAGCCATACTCTTTGGTTGCTATGCTGTGCGAGTTGCGAATTTGCTGGTTTAACAAGCAGCAGTTGCGTTCTATCTCTACACTTTCAAACATTCGAAGGCAATGATGTCTGCCACTACCGCGACCGGTTTGGAGTCGAAGTTCGACGCTTTCAAGCTTGAACGACCTGATCCAAAACTCTTTCAATACTATTTGTGGTGTGCTTTGCTGACCGGGCCGCTTTCGCCCATTGTGTTGTTGTCGTTTTGGTTTCGCTACTCGACTCTGCGGTTCAAGTTCGACGATACCGGTGTCGCGATGAGCTGGGGAGTGCTATTCAAACAGGAAGTCTACTTAACTTACCGACGCATCCAGGATATTCACTTGACGCGAAATCTGCTTCAACGTTGGATGGGCTTGGCCAAGATCAGTTTGCAAACTGCGTCGGGTAGCAGCAAAGCCGAAATGTCGATCGAAGGAGTTTTACAAGCTGAAGAACTTCGCGACTTCCTATACAGTCGCATGCGCGGCGCAAAGGATGAATCGAGCAGCACCATGCGAGCTCCCACTGACCATGGCGTCGCCGAACATATCGCTGCGGCTGGAAATGAACGGGCAACCCGTGCCTTGGAAGAAATTCGCGATGCGCTCAAGACGCTCGTCGAAAAGAGAGGTGTATAATGGCTCTCGGTGAAAAAGCGATCCTGCGCGCCAGTCAATGGTGCTATCAAGGCGTATGGGGCATCGCAACGAAGTGGTTTCACGTCCCGGAAGAGCCACCCCATATTCAGGGTGCCGACGACTTCAGTGTTCGTAGTTTTCGCCCTTCGGAAGGTTATCTACGTTACTTAAAACTCTTCTTTTGGATTGGTCTGGCGGCGATCGATATCGTGCTCACCATCGCTTGGCTAGTAGTACTGATCGCCATGCCAATTGTTGGAATCATCATCGCCCCGCTTGCTTGGGCGGTCATCATTCTGCCTGATATCGTGGCTTATATCGCAATTCATTTGCGGTACGATACGACTTGGTATGTGCTAAGCGATCGCAGTATGCGTATCCGCCGCGGCATTTGGACGATTCACGAAACCACCATTACGTATGAGAATATTCAAAACGTCGCGGTGAGGCAGGGACCGGTGCAACGCTACTTCGGCATTGCTGATGTACTGGTTGAAACGGCTGGCGGCGGCGCAACAACTGGTGGCGAAACTGGAACCATTGTCGGTCATTTTGGATTGCTCGAGGGCATATCTAACGCCGAGGAGGTTCGGTCATTGATTCTCGCCAAGTGGGGCGAGAGTCGATCAGCGGGCATAGGTGATGATCTTTCGGCTCACGAAATATTGGGCAAGACGCATGCTGTTGCAAGTGGCTTAACTGCTGGCCAGTGGAGTGCCGAACAAGTTTTGTTGCTCGAAAACATACGAGACTTGGCGGTTAAATTGGCGACCGCTGTTTGAGTGTTGCGGCTCTGTGGACGCCTACGCCCCGCCTACTACCTACGTAGGTTCAGTAGTTCATCAAACAACTGCTGTGTGGCAGTGATCACCCGAGCGTTGCTTCGATACATTGTCGATGCAAGCACCAAGTCGACTAAGTCACCACCGACGTCTGTGTTCGATAGCTCGAGCGCGCCTGCTGCAACGGTACCGATGCCGTTCTCTCCAGGGCCACCTAGAACTGGTAGACCTGTATTGATACCTTGTGCATACATGTTCTGGCCGCGCTGCTCGAGACCTTCTGGATTGCTAAAGCGAGCAAGCCGTATCTGGCCGAGACTCCGGGCGATGCCGTTGCTAAAGACCCCTCGAATCGCTCCATCTTCGCCAATCACATAACTGGTGAGCTTCCCAGGAGGTGAACCGTCTTGACGCGAGGCAGCCAAGCTGGACTTGGAAGCCGCCAAGCCTGATAACGCACTAAAATCAATATTGAATTCAAGCGGTGAAATACTTGGTAGACCTAGCCGATCCACAGCCACGGTGCTGTTGGATGAAGTAACAAAGTTTCCGTTTCCATCAAAAGTCAACAACCCACTTCCAACGGCGATGCTCGATCCATCTCTGGTCGAGTTGTCAGCTGAGTCCGCGAACCAACGATAAACAGTCGCGGTATCCGATCGGCTTTCCAGTACTGAAGTCATTCGCATGCGAATAGGGAGGCCGAGCGAATCGTAGGCCACGAAGTCAGCCACGGCGCTTTGGCCTTTGCCCTTTTGAGCTGAACCGAAGGCAAGGTTTGGAGTCGTAACAACTCCGGCCGAGTCGGTGATACGAAAGCTTGTCAGATCAATATCGACTGCGTTATCGACACCATTGTTGGATACAAATCGCAGTTGACCGTTTCTGATGTATGCACCTGGAAGGATTGTGCCTGTTTCGCCAGTGATCGTGTTCTTTGAAGCTGATATTGGATTTACTGAGTCGGTGCTTACAGGTTGAATGCCGAGAGCATTTTCCATAAAGTCCGCAAGTTCCTGGACCGTTGTTGTGCTCTTGATTTCAAAGTCTTTTGATTCGAGGCTGCGTCCACCTTTGCGTGCCTTAAACGACAAAGTCCCTTCAGTAAAAACGTTTTCGTAATTGAATCCGTTTCGTTTAACCACATTAGTAAGCAACGTATTGCTGTCGATTTGTGGACCATCAAGATTCAGAGCCTTGTTTCCACTGGTCGCAAGGTTGCTGATTTGAGCGTCGCTCTTAGTGTCGGTGTAGTCTTGCCCAGGTGTGATCGTGTCGACAAGATAAAACGAGTTCTGATCGCCCGCTGTGTTGCGGTAAATGCGAACTTGATCATAGGCCGGGAATCCACCTCCGGTTGGAGGCGTCGGGGGCGTCGGGAAATTCGATAGATGCACACGGCCATTGACGATGTTAGTTGGACCAAGAGCCACCGAAGGTCGTGATTCAGGGTCACCAGCGCGGTAGTAAGTGACCATGTAGCTGTAGTTGCCATTGAGCGTACTTGTGTCCAAGCTTTGCGTCGACAGCGCAGTGTTGCCTGTGTCCGTATAGGAGCCGCCCGTTGGAACAGTGGCAAGCTTAAAATATTCGGTGCCACCAGGGGCCGTCCGGTAGATAGCGAGCTGGTTGTACTCAGTGGACGTTGGAAGACCCGTTAGTGTCACTTCATTGTCAGCGGCGCCATTTCCAACTGGTACCGTAACATTGATCGCTGCGCTCGACGGGCTTTCTTTTCCAGTCGAATCCACGAAGACGATTTTGTATCCAAACACATTGCCTTCAGCGAGTGAACCGGCGCCTTGATTATGCGCGACCGTGACCCCGGCAGCACTTGGCGTAGGAGCGGCACTGACTGCAATCGCTGAGGAATCGGGACGAGGAACAAGTTTGTCGCCTAACACGGCGCTCTGAATAATCTCTGCTGTGTCGGCGATATCGCCGCTGGGTGTCAGCGTGCCTTCCATAACCACATTTTTGGTGGCTTGCGCAACCGCTTCCGAACCGAGTGGAATCTTCAGAGCTTCTAACTGGGTCGTCTGAATGTTGAACTGATCGTCGATGCCATAACCGAGCACGCGGTTACCGTTCGTCGAGACCAACTCATTTTCGCTATTCAGTTTGAAAATGCCGTTGCGAGTATAAAGCTGTTCATTGCTTGTGCCTTGGACAATGAAGAAGCCGTCGCCCTGAATCGCTAAGTCGGAGGGACTAGAACTGATCTGAATCGTTCCCTGCGAAAATTTTGGCGTGACCGCAGCAACTTGAACACCCAAGCCAGTTTGGCGTGGATTCGTACCACCGTTGTCAGTTGTCGGTGACGCGCCTAAAGAAAGCGTCTGAAGAAATTGGTTCGCAAACACAACGTCAGAGGCTTTGAAGCCGATGGTTTGAGAGTTTGCAAGATTATTACCTAGGACGTCGATCTGTGTTTCAGCGGCACTCATGCCGGTGAGCGCTGTACTCAGTGAGGATGCGAGTCCCATAGCAAGCTGCCTTATGTGCTAGCGTCAACTCCCGGTCTGAACAATCTCCCGGATATTCTTGATATCGACGATTGAGTCTCCAATATGAACTTGGACTGTTCTATTATTTTTGTCTTTAGCGTCCGTCTGGACCGCAACGCGATCAACAATGCCCGTCACGTCTTTTGCATTGTTGTCCAACGCAGTAATTTTTTTACCAATGAGGCCACTGGCCATCGACAACTCTTGTCCAATCGCTAATGAAGATAGGGTGTCTGTCAATTTGGTTGTGGAACCAATCTGGCGAATCTGACCGATTTGGTTAAGCATCGCCGCGTTGTCCATCGGATTCATCGGGTCTTGATTCTGTAGCTCCGTGATCAGCAAGCCTAAGAACTGGTTGATATCGACATCGGCGATACCGTTTGTGCCTGAGGTCTTACCTGTCGAGCCACTGGATGAATTTGAGCTTTGAGCGCCTGGAATGGTCGTCATCGTGGATATCCAATTTCGTGGTGGCTGACACCGCTACAGATTGCAGCGTTCTGGATTGTTACTCGTTCGAAGTCGTGTGCGTCAATACGAGGATTACGCTTGCAAATCGATGCCCGAATTCGACTGCCAAATAGGGCTGGCTATCGGTGCAAGTTGTCGTGTTGCCGCCGCGCGTGATTCTTGCAAAGCTGCAAAGCGTCGATAATCCATTTGTCCACCGCTCGAGCGATTTTCCGACTGGCCCGACTGCGACTGACCACCCGACTGTGCAAATGAAGCATCGGCACCATTGCCTGCAACGTCGACTTGAAACTTGGTCACATCAAAGCCTTGATCGGCTAATCGCTGACGCAGCGCGGGTAAGTCCTGCATGATTGCATCGCGAGCCGCAGTCGTTTCAGTTGACAATCGCGCCGAAAGGGATTTACCTTCGAGCCGCACTTGCACACTGACAGATCCCAAGTTCTCTGGGTGCAATCTCAAATTGATCGACCCACCTTCAGTGCTGATCCGATTAAAGCTACGTGCAATTCGCTGTATCACCCGCACACGCTCTTGCTGCGACAGTCCAGGCTCTGTCACCTTTTCCTTCGAGTTGGCTTTGCCAGCTTGAGTGCCTACTGTACGTGATGGCGCCGAGCTCACCGCATTAGTGGACTCAGGACTCGAAGTTGGCGTTTCCTTAGCAGTGGGAACGGATGGGCTGGTTGCCTGCGGAACAAGCGAAACTGTCACTGGCAACGCGACTGAAGGAGCAATCGTTGAAGCGACGGGTTGAGCAGTGTCGGTTGGTGCGGGCACCGTCAATGGTGGTGACGATGCATCGGTTGATTGATTGGGTACTGCATCCGCATTCTCTTGGACTTGCTTCCAATTATCGATGTCGCTTGGGCGATCCGATGCGGCTGCGCCGACGACGTCGTCCTTGCGCTCAAACCATTTCTCGCGCCGGTCTCCGCGTCGATCATCGCGATCTTCGCTTTGTGCATTGGCTGGTTGAGGTTTGACGGCTATTTCATGTTGGGCTTCTGTGAGCGCACTATCACCAGTTGCCTTTTTGTTCTTGTCTGTAAGCTCGTGCGGTTGGCTGGCATTCGATTCGTGGGTTTTATTGGCTACCGGCGCAACCTTATTGCTGCTCGAATCGTCCGTTGGATACAAGGCATCGGCGGTCTGAGGTGCATTGCCGGTAACCGAAACCGTTGTCGTCGTATCGACAGTAGTGTTGGTTTCCTGCGTGTCGGCAGCGACCACTTGCTGATCCGCCTGAGCAGGCAATTGCGAAGTTGAGTTTGAATCCGCTGTCGTTGCAGTGGGTTGTTCAGTGGCTTTGGAGGCGTTCAGCTCGGTCGACTTGACCTGTCCGTCATCGGACTTTAGTGCTGCAACTGGTTGCTCTGTTTTTCGCTCTGGCAGCTTTTCCGCAATCGGCGGTGCAACTTGCGTTAAGTTAGCGACCACAACGGTAGGGTCGTCGTCTTTTTCTTCGTCTGCTTTCGCGGTTTCTTTCTTATCAGTGTTCGCCGACGCGCTTTTCGCAACTGTAGAATCAGATGGCTCAGGTTGCTTAACGGGAGGCGGCTGAACCTTGAATGACAAACTCAAGAGTTGCTCAAAGAGTTGGCCTTGAGTGTTAGCATCATTGGCTGATTTGTTAACGAAGGCTCGCGATATTTGTTGTCGCGTTCGTTCCGTTAATGATGTAGCTGTCGACCCGTCCATACCAACGTCCCCCCGGACAGTATGTGTTTTGGTCATCACTGCGCGAAGGAACTAAGCAAGCGTCTGTTCAATTAAGACGCGGGTTGACTCCGTGCCTTATCAATTAGACTTTTGGTTGGTTCGCCTTTTCGCAGCTCCCTGAGAATTTCGTAAAGCTTTTCCGATTCTTCGGGCGCTACGAACTCTCCAAGGATCTTTTTCGATTTATCCGCAGGCATTCCTTTAACTATTGCGACAACATCTGTTAATTGTCCGTCCTTAATTAACTTCAACAGTTGGTCCTTGGATTGATCCGGCGGAAGGGACTCGAGCGTCCGCCTTACATCCTTTAGGCTTGAATCCTCGATTCCCTTACTCAGTTCATCGAGCTTGGAGTAGAAAGCGTCTTTGCGGTTGTCGAAGTTGACGATCTCCAACTGCACTTCACGCTGCTTCGCTTCTACCTGTTCTTTTGCAAGCTTTATCGATCGCTCGCGCATATCCAAGTTGAGGCTTTTCTGCGCACGCTCTTTTGTTACGTCCTCGTAGGTAGGCATGGGCGCTTCGCGACCGTTGCGAATGGCGTCTTCAAGCCGTTTGCCTGTGATATCAATTCCATTCAAGAGCGCGAAGCCTTGCAGAATCGTATCGCCGTCCAAGTTGCCACGATAGGCAGAGAGCCCCAGGACGATGCATTGAGCCAAAATCGTGGCAACGCAAAATGCCCCGAAAAGACGCAGCAACATTCTCATGATGGAACTCCGTAGGTAGTGTGTAATCAGCCGGGACGCACTAGAGAGCGTCCCGCTTAGGAATGAACTTGAAAACGCGGATTTACAGTTGATTTATCAGCCGGAAGGCGTTAGTTTCCGGTTCAATACACAACCGGAGGCTAACGCCTTCCGGCTGATAAGACTATACCACCATAATGACCACCTTCAGTTCAAACTCCTAAGCGGGACGCTCTCGTTAGCCTCCGGTTTTCTCGTCGTGGCCGGTTGTTTGGTTTTCTGGTTGTCTGGTTGCGTCAACTGGACGCTAGCGCGTTCCGGCTAATCTATCTGCTTCAGTGTTTCGCCACCTTCATCGTTTTGGTTTATAGACCAATAGCGAAAACTCGACCATTGGTCCAGAGTATTCTGTTCGTTGCTAGCTTGCTGAGCGTTCCATTCGGTAAGCTGATGTTCTGCAAGTTTCTCAAGCGAACGAACCGCTTGCTCGCATTTCACCAGTTTCGCCCGACGTCGCTGACACTCCTGTTCGATCAATGAGATCTGCCCCTGCAACTCCGCCACTTGGCTATCGAGAAATAACTGATAACGCTGAGCGTCAATGATCTTTTGGAAATCAACAGCGCCCGCCTTACTCGCTTTTCGAAGCTCATTCTGCTGCCCGCGCTCGGTCTCGATTTCGGAAGCTTGACCTTCTAGAATTTGCTTCGCGCGGTGTGCTTGCCTTAGCCCCTCGGCGGCTTCATCGCGATCACGTTCCCTCAATCGAACAACGCTTTGAAGTCGAAAGCGAAAAGAATTGACCATATTTAAATCTTACGGCGAGTTTGTTTCAGCGATTGGAATTGGCGAGAAAGTGCTACCTGGTTCCAGCGGTGACACGAGTATTAGCGTCTGGAACTATCGGTTTTGCGGATTGTGCTGGAATCCCGTTCGCGACTAGCGAGGCTTGCTCGGCCAGTCTTTTAAGCGCCATGACCGACGCCGACCAGTCGGCTGACTGTCGACTGAGCTGCGAAAGGAACTCATCAATTTGCGGCTTAAGTGCAATCGCGCGATCGATCAATGGACTCGATCCGCGTTGATAGGCTCCGATCGTAATCAAATCTTCGTTCTCTTGATAAGCTGACAGCATGGTTCGCACTAAAGAGGCCGCTCGTTGATGGTCAGCGTCCACCAAGTGGCTTTGCAGTCGACTGAGGCTCGATAGAATATCGATCGCTGGATACCGGCCGCGATGTGCAATTTTTCGCGACAACACAAAGTGACCATCGAGCAGACCGCGTAACGTATCGCTGATCGGTTCATTGTTATCGTCACCTTCGACGAGCACCGTGTAGATGCCTGTGATACTACCGCGGGTTGTTACACCCGATCGCTCAACCAGTCGTGGCAACATCGAAAATACACTTGGCGGAAATCCGCGCGTCGTGGGAGCTTCACCAGCCGCCAGTCCGATTTCACGCTGCGCCATTGCAAAGCGTGTTACCGAGTCCATCATCAACAGTACGTTCTTGCCACAGTTACGATAGTATTCAGCAATGGCTGTCGTTGTAAGTGCGGCTTGTACGCGCCTGAGTGCGGGTTGATCGCTGGTTGCAACAACGGTTACACATTTCTTGCGAGTCTCTGGTCCCAGTTCACGCTGCAAGTACTCTTGAACTTCACGACCTCGCTCGCCCACTAGCCCAATTACCACAACATCAGCATCTGTACCGCGAGCCATCATGCCCAGCAGCGTACTCTTACCGACACCAGAGCCTGCGAAAATTCCGATGCGCTGACCACGACCAAGTGTCAGCAATGTATCGATGGCTCGAACGCCCGTTGAAAGTATCTCAGTGATGGGCGGTCGCTGCATGGCATTGACTGGATCATTATCGAGCGGCACTTTCGATGTTGCTTTAATTGGTGGCAAGTCATCGATCGGTCGACCGGCTGCATCGATGACGCGACCGATCAGTTCCGCTCCGACACCGACGTTTGCGTTCGCTTGAACCAAGTGAACTGTGTCGCCAGGAGATATTCCTTCGGCTCCGTCGAGCACCGCCAACAGCGTCTTACTGCCTTCGAAACCGATAACTTCAGCGGCGATCTGGGAACGGCCTCGGCAACGAATTTCACACACCGCGCCCATCGGAACGGGCAGACCCATTGCTTCAATCGAGTTGCGTCCCACGGACCAGATCGTCCCTTGGATGTTGCTCGGCATCGCTTTGCGGAGCGAGCTGATCAGTTGCTGAGCATCAGGAAGGACTGGGAAAGTTGCGTTCACGTTTGGTTTCTTGATTGCTATTGAAGTTGTTCAACGAGTCGCTGAAGCTGTGTTTCTAATTGTTGATCAATGAGGCCGTGCATTGAACGTACGATGCAGCCGCCTAAGCTGATTTCCGGATCAGGGATCACTTCGATCTGTGCGGCTTGGGGAATCATCTTTGTTAAATTTTGTAAGAAGCGACCAGCTACGGCGAAGTCATCGGGGTTAACAAGAATTCGTAGTTCGCGTGCATCGCGCATGGCAATGATGGCTTCCTCGAGCCAAACACGCAGCACTTCCTCGTTGTCTTTCATGGTGCGTCGAACCAATTTTTCAGCCATTTGCGAGGCCAGCTCTACCGTTAAGTTTCGCCAGTTGGTCAACCAAGTAGTCGTTTCGCCGGAGAGCTGTTGGACGGTCGCTTCGCAAGCAGAAATAGCGGTTTTGCAACGCTGATCGCTGATCTGCTGCGCGCGGCGTTCAACTTGTTCTTCATACTCTGCGCGTCCACTGTTCAAGCCTGTCTGATGAGCTGCCGCGGCAATATCGATGGCTTTCTTGTTGGCTTCCTCAATGATCTGGGCCGCTTGCTGCTGGATCTCGGCTAAGTAAGCGCGTGCTCGATCATGAACATCTTCGACGTTGAAAGCGATCAAGTGCGCATCAGTTGAACCCTGTTTAACCCGATCACTTTTGAGAATAGTTGCCATCGTGATTACCCCTATGCTGCGACGCGCAGAGACTGCGTATGGCTAGTGCTAATCGATCGAGGTGACGTGAGCTTTGCGGCCAGCTCAGCAATGCTTCGCTGCGCCTCATCGATATCGCGGAGATTCAGGGGGCCGATCTTGCTCAACCGACTCGCTAGCGCTTTGGCGTCGGCCTTTGTTAGCATGGCGTAGAACTGCTTCATAAAGCTCGGACTAGCACCGGCAAGTGCCAATAACACAGTTTGAGAATTCGCCGCCGTCAATACTTGTGCAAGTTGCTGAGTAGACATTGATAAGATCTGTTCAAACTCAATCTGTATCAGCGATCGATCGGTATTACTCAGCGGGTGAGGATGGCTGGCTCCCGGGAATTTAAGGATGTAGGCATCTACGTCTTGCACAGAGTCTTCGGACGGCGGAGTTGTCGCCATCGGTTTCGTTTCAACCACGGTAATGGCTGCGTCAGAGTGTGACTCAACCGATATGGATTTGTTCGTAGTTTGGATAGCCACTGGGCTGGAGTTGCTTGATTTTGTTTCGATGGGCCGCGATGCGGAATGTAGATTGGGTGTAGGTTCAGCGGCTGGCGAAGATTCATTCAACGGATCAATCGCGATGTGCACAAAGCGTGACCAAGTTTCCTGAAGTTCCATCGGAGCAGCGGCAAGCAAGGCAGCGATGCGGCGGGTTCCTTTGGCTTCACCGTTAACTTGCTGTTCGTAGTTCTTTATGCGCTCGGCAAGGTGCTCTTCAATCGACTGCATCGCCTCTTCATCGATGTCTTGCAAGTTCGCAATCGCTTGCAGTATTTCTCGATGCATTGAAGCAGGCAATTGCTGAATGAGCGATACGCCGGTGTCTGGTGACAACCGATTGATAACAACAGCGATTACCGTGGCTCGTTCGGCGCGCAAGAAATGACTGAGCGCTCGAATGTCCATCGATTTCCATGATGGCTGAGAAGAATCAGACGTCGCAACGGGCGGTGCTGAGTAGAGCGGTGATGTGCCACGCTCGGAGTGCTCGGCCAACGACGCGGAGTAACCCTGCGAATGGGAGTAATGATCGTTGGTATTTACGCTCGCGTTAAAATTCTGCGGTGGATTGTTAGGATTGTGGGAAAATCCGGCGTTGGATACTCCCGTGGATGATGCTGCATAGTTAGCGTTGGCTGGAGCTTGGTTCTGTTTGGCGGCCGTTGATTGGAACTCCGTTAGAATTCTTTGACGTTCCGCTTGAGTGACCGGTCCCAAGTTTTGCAGTGCACGGCGAACCTGTTTAGCAATCGAAGTCGGCAAGTGTAAAAGCAATTGTTGCGCGGTCGCCGCGTCAACGCTGGCGACAAGTACGGCAATACGTCGAATGTTATCTGGTAGCGGTTCCGCAGTCGACATAGCTAGCTAATTTCCGTGGAGCTGAAGCGAAGCATTTCAAGTAAGCTGACCGCGAAGGCGGAGCAGCATACCTGAGCATTAACCTTTAGCTATCCTGGGCCTCGCCTGTCGAGAGCGATCGATGAACATTGCCGTTTGAACTTTAATAAAAATCGACAAATCGAGAAAAATTCGGTAAATACGTAAAAATCGGCGGCAAAAACTGCCTTTGCTGTTGCTCCGCATCTGAAAAAGCGTTTGGCACGCTGCTTGCAAATGTAAGGCCACTGAAACCTGCAGGTCTGTCAGTTTGACAGCAAGCAGAAGAGTGCTTCACATCAAGTTACTGTTATGGGAAAGGGGAAAATGATGGCTCGACTCGATGTTAAAAACGGTGCTTTTGAAGAACTATCGACAGACATGGAACGCATTTTCGATTCGCTGCTCGGTCGAACCGTCGGCACCATGTTACGAACAAAGAACGCTGAACAGTATGCTCCGACGCTCGACATTGCCGAGTCGGCTGAAGCGTACGAAGTTCACGTTGATTTGCCCGGTGTGCGACCTGAGGATGTAAAGCTCGAAATGCAAGATGGGCGACTTGTCGTTTCTGGAACGCGTGCCTCCAGTTTCGATCAAAAGGACAAAGCGCTCCATCGCGTCGAACGCGTATCGGGAGCTTTCACCCGCGTGATCTCTTTGCCAAGCGAATCTGACGTCGAAAAGATTGACGCAAGCTACGAGCATGGCGTTCTGAAAATTGTCATACCCAAGGCCGTTAAGCAGCAGCCGAAGAAGATCGAAATCCGAACTTCTACGAACTGACGAGTGGTATGCTGTTAGTTTGCCGTCTTAGCACGTTCGTAACATTTTAAACCCGGATTGTTCATATGAATCATCCGGGTTTAACCGCTAACCAGCGGAGCAGTCGCGCGGATTGGGGTTGGGCCGAGGTAAGTTAGTACCGTGAAGACCCGCTCGTACTTCAAACTGCAAGCCGCCCCTGCGCCGCTGGAGAGTGTTGACTTAATAGCAATACACAAACGTTCTCAGAAGCTCGCCAAAGTGGATGACCGGTTTTTCGGTGCGCGGGCGTCCTCCCCCGCTACGGGACTGGCGGTCTTGCAACCGTGAGGGTCGCTCTCGCTATGTAGACAAAGTCCCAATGCATTAGTGTTGTCGAGTCAACCTGCGGGGCAAGCGGGCGGGGACGCCTGCGCTCCGAAAAACCGGTCAACTATTCTGCATACATTAACTTTAACTGAGGCTCATGGTAACCGTCTTGGTTTCGACATAAGCCCGCAGGCCGTCTTCGCCCAGCTCTCGGCCTTGACCGGACATTTTGAATCCGCCAAAAGGTGCAGCAGCATCGAATACGTCGTAGCAGTTGACCCAGATCGTTCCGGCTCGAACACGTCGCGCAAAATCATTGGCCTTGTGAACATTGGTGGTCCATACGGCCGCAGCCAAGCCGAAGAATGTTTGATTGGCGCGCTGGATCAGTTCTTCCCAATCGCTGAATTTCAGGACACTCATGACTGGGCCGAAGATTTCTTCTTCAGCAATGGCCATTTTGTCTTGAACGCCGGTAAAAATGGTAGGCTGCACGAAGTAGCCTCGCGAACCGTGCCGGGTTCCGCCGACGATGCAATTCGCGCCTTCGTCATTTCCCTTATCGATATAAGAGAGAATCTTGTCGAACTGAGCTTGATCGACTTGAGGTCCTTGTTCAGTGTCCTGTGCGAGAGGATCGCCCAGCTTGCGACTGGCCGCGCGCTGACGCAGCTTTTCAACGAACTCATCGTGCACAGAATCCTGAACGAACACGCGACTGCCTGCGCAGCAGCACTGGCCTTGATTGAAGAACAAACCAAAGTCCGCACCCGCTGCGGCAGCGTCGAGATCGGCATCCGCGAGAATGACGTTGGGACTCTTGCCGCCTAATTCAAACGTCAATCGCTTCAGCGACTCGGATGCATCGCGCATAATGATTTGCGCTGTGCGATGTTCGCCCGTGAAGGCAACTTTATCGATGCCTGTGTGTTTGACAATCGCTGCACCAGCGGTTGGACCGTATCCTGGAACGACGTTGATCACACCGTCGGGAATGCCGGCTTCCTGTGCGAGCTGCGCCATTCGAAGGCATGTGAGCGGAGTTTGTTCGGCTGGCTTCATGACGATGGTGCAACCGGCCGCCAGGGCTGGTCCCCATTTCCATGCCGTCATCAGCATTGGAAAATTCCAAGGAATGATCTGTCCAACTACTCCGACCGGCTCTTTGCGAGTGTATGTAAAGTAGTTTCCGCGAACTGGAATGGTCGAGCCGTGAATTTTGTCGGCAAAGCCTGCATAGTATCTGAGGCAATCGATCACCAGCGGCAAATCGGCAGCTCGTGCGACAGTGACCGGTTTGCCGTTATCGAGACTCTCGAGGGCTGCAAGCTCATCGATCTCCTCTTCGATCAAATCGGCGAGACGGTACATGATGCGACCGCGGTCACGAGCGTCCATGCGGCTCCAGGGTCCCGTTTCAAACGCGGCCCGAGCGGCTTTGGCTGCCAAGTCGATATCGGCTGCATCGCCTTCTGCTATTTCAGCGATTGTTTCTTCGGTAGCTGGATTCACGGTTGCGAACGTCTTGCCACTGACCGCTGGGCGCCACTTGCCTCCGATGAAACATTCAGTGTGTCGAACCTTCGGTTTGGGTCGTGTAACTTCTGCGATCGCCATGATTGAATCTCCAGAACTGGGTAGAGGAAGGGTTGTAGCAAATTGCGGTGAGCAGCCTGCTTGCTATTAATATAGAGGTGAGGAGACGCGGTTTGCCAGTAATGTCGCGGATGGGAAATAGAAAATAAGGCACTTCTCGGCAAACGCCGCCGCATTTCGGGCTTCAGATCGCCTGTAAATGCCTTCTTGTCCTACTGGTACTCAGGCTTTGCGGTACTCGTACTCAACATCTCTGAAACCGAGTACGAGTACGGCTCACATTGCGAGGCGGCGTTCGCCGAGAAGTCTCGAAAATAAGAATCGCAAGCTGGAAGCATACGCCACTTTAGGCCACGACAAAGCCGGAGATTGGCATAACCATGATTTTGCCGTCACCCATGCGACCGCTGCGGGAGACTTCGACCACGCGTTTGATGACTTCTTCAACGCGCTGGTCTTCAACCCACATCGTGATTTCGACTTTGGGAAGAAACGCCAAACCGTATTCACTTTCGCTGTAATCGGCCAGATAATTTTTTTGACGACCGAACCCCTGCACTTCGCGAACGGAAAGTGCTTCGAGCGGAGCGAGTCGCAAATTCTCGATGACTCGCTCTGCCAAATACGGCCGAACGATGGCAATGACTTGTTTCATTCAATTGTCTGATTGGTCTGATTGGTCTGATTGGTCTGATCTGTCTGATCTGTCTGATCTGTCTGATCTGTCTGATCTGTCTGATCTGTCTGATCTGTCTGATCTGTCTGATCTGTGTGATTATTCTTTCAGGTCCCAGGCATCCATCCACTTGGTTTCGACGGGTTGCATTCGATATTCGTCTAGCAAGCGTTGGTGCATATCCTCCAAGTGCCCTGCACCATAGAAAATGCCGATCTTCTTCTTGCCAGCTTTTATCTGCTCGCCCAGCACTTTTAAGGCTTTGGCATTGCGCTCGGTAATCAAAGTGCTGCGACCATCTTCGCCTTGAAGGGCAGCCATCTGACCATCCATCATCTCAAACTGCTCGGCCATCGCAAGTTTTAATCCTTGGGAACGTTTCTGAGATAACAGCGCCGTAATGACATCAAGGTCATTTGACTTACCGGCACCTTGCATGGCGAGTCCCGATCCGACCGAACGCAGGAACATTTTAAAGACCCCTTCCTTGCGCTTGTTCATGCTGTCGAAGAACTCTTCGGGACTCATGTCAGCGTGTACAAAGTTCTTGGCTTTATAGTCGACCTCGTCCAACTGAAAGGCTAATTCGAGCATATCCTTCATACCGACCTGGACGGAGCTGATCGGACTGGAGCCGCGCTCATTCGGTGCCGGAACTCCCTGCTTTGGATCCGAGACCATTTCATAAAGTAGCGCATCGTATTCCGTAAACAGCTTATTCAAGTCATGGTAATACGACTTCTCAGCGATGTGGACAGCTCCGATCAGCGTGACTTCGACCCCTTCGGTTTCCTTCGAATCGGATTTGTATTTCACGACCGCAGTCTGCAAAGCGAGCGGCGTTTTGTCCTCTTTCGAGACGCGAACAAATTTTAGATGGTCTTTCTTAGCCGGCTTGGTGGCAGCTTTTTCTTGCCCACAGACGATCGCATGCTGGGAATGTAAAGAAAGCATGGCGCTCAGAAGAGCGGCCGGAAACAACAGCGTTGCCGGGAATCTGCGAAACAAGTTCATGAAAACGTCCTTTGACTAAAATCTGCGTCCGAAAAGCTACAGCGGGGGAGTTATAAGCTCAATTCTAGCACGTTGGTCCAGCCTGTGCGATTTGGTAGGATGGGACTCCCGTCCCGTCCGTCAACACCCCTACTCTACGTCTTTGATTCTCTACGTCTTTGATTTCCGCTGCTCTTTTCGAATAAAACCTAACGATCGGGACAAATGGTCCCAAGCTACATCTACTCCCCCCAAGCTACATTTGTGCGAGCGTGATGCCGACTCGCTCGGCGATGATGCGTCCGATTTCCAAAGATGCCGTTGCCGCCGGGCTAGGTGCGTTGCAAACGTGAACCATTCGAGGGGCTGTTACCCATAGGAAATCATCGATCATTGAGCCGTCTGGCGCGATTGCCTGAGCTCGTACGCCGGCTCGACATGGAGTCAGATCTTCGGCACGAATCTCGGGCAGCAAGCGTTGAAGGGCTTTTACGAACGCAGATTTAAATAGTGACCGCTTAATTTCACCAACTCCCATTTGCCAGTGGCGGGTGGCCAACTTTAGAAAGCCACCATAGGTCAAAGATTCAGCCAAGTCGCCGGCTCGAACAGTTCCCCAAGAATATCCCTCTCTTGCTAATGCCAGTACTGCGTTCGGCCCGCATTCAACTTCGCCACCGATCATTCGAGTAAAATGAACTCCAAGAAACGGGAACTTGGGGTCGGGGACGGGATAGATTAGGTTGCGACAGAGGTGGCGGCGATCCGATTTCATTTTGTAATACTCGCCGCGAAAGGGAACTATCTGTGCGGGCGGTTTTAGCCCGCTCATCCGCACCAACCGATCGCTGTACAAGCCGCCGCAGGTTACTAAAAATCCAGTCGTAAACTGTTCGTTTCCACAGGTGACATTCACTTGTTTTGCGTCGCTTCGAACGTCTGTGACCTCTTGATGCAGTCTCACTGAGTGGCCACGAGCTACCAGTAACTCAGCTAACTTATCGCAGACTCCTGGATAATCGACGATGCCCGACTCGGGAACGTGAAGAGCCCGGATGCCGGCTGAATGGGGTTCCAATTCGCGAATCCCGGCTGCGTCTAGCCAATGTGATACGACACCGTTTTCAACTCCCCGCTGCTGAATATTCTCGAGCCTGGGAATTTCAGAGTCATCCACTGCGACGATAATTTTCCCGCACGTTTCGTAACGAACGGAGTGCTCGCGACAAAACTGTTCCATCACCGCCTTCCCGGCTCGACAAGTGATCGCCTTCAACGAACCGGGTTTGTAGTAGATGCCTGAGTGGAGCACGCCTGAGTTGCGCCCCGACTGATGACTACCAACGCGAGCTTCCTTTTCCAGTAACATAACCTTGACGTCGGGAAATTGCTGAGTTAGACGCCAAGCGGTTGCCAAGCCAACGATACCGCCGCCAACAACGAGAAAATCAGAAGTGTTTGCAGTTGTCATGAATTGGTTTTCAAACGCGTTTGCGATCCAGTGTGTTCAGGTGTTTCAATTGTATAGCTTGTTGATTTCGGAATGCGATCCCAACGACAGTTTACAGAATTGGTAGCTCGTTTAGTGAGAAACCGGATGAACGTGATGCGACAACCCATCCGGTTTCTCACGAAACCAGCGACGTTCAATCTCGTTCTATATCCTACAACACGTATCGATCGTTCGAAATGATTCATCGTCAACTGCGCACCATTGCGTACTACCCACACCCTAACAGCTTGACAATGGCTCCTATTGTCAGAATTGCCGACTGCGTCGACCTCTCTGGCTCGATAAACAATACTGCCGAGGCAAGCTTGCGCGGCAACATTGTACGCTTCCAAGATCCAGCCTCCATCTGGATCGGTTTCATTGGAAACGTTCGGTGAATCGATGACCAATCCGAAAAACGAAGCCGTTGATCGGCGGCTCTCCCCCGCCGGTCAACTCTTTCGATGTCGTAAAATAACCCACCAATACCGGACCTCCGAGAGAATTTGGATGATTTGAACATCACGCGTTCCGGCGTGAGTGACTCAAATCTCTTTAGACTCCCGGCGATCGTTGCACGGCCGATGCAAGGATCGAACTAGGAGGATAAATTATGAAAACTCTGTTGGCAAAATTCTACAAATCGCTCGCTTGTCGAGTTGCGTTGGCAATCATCGCAACGGCGACAGTCACGAAGGCCCATGACCTTCCGCAGCATTTCCCGCTCGCTCCAACCGATTGGGGCATGATCCAGCAAGACTGCATGGGATATCAAAGCTCTGGCAAGACTGCCATGGACGAGAAAGCCGTTTCTTCAAGGCAGTTAGTTGAAATCGACATTGCCCAACCGGACCTGGGAAATCCACCGGGACCACATGCAATCAGCACGAACTTCGCTGGCGATGAGCTCATCGGACCAGCCCTTTACGATGGTGTTGACTGCGCAAAGCTCGAGTCTTACTACCGAAATGTACAACGCGACAATTTGGCCGGTCAATTGATCGAGTACAAGCAAGCAGAATTTTCCGCAGTTGCCAAAAAGCAACCGCCGACAAAGGCTGCAGAGTTTGAATTTCATAAGTCCTTCTTCGCCGCTTGCTCATGCGATTTTGAAAGTGAACAAGCGAATCAATCGATCATTCCGCCGAAGTTCACGCTTAAACGGACCTACGTTGAGGATTACTTTGCGAGCGAATTTAATGCGCTCAAGCCGCTCGTGCTACGCGACCTGAGTCATTCGCAATTCAGTGGAAGCGATAATGGACCGCTCGCCGTCGCGATCCCAACCACGCTCGTCAAGAATAAACTTAACCTTGCCAGTGCGCTTTCTCAACTGACTAGTTTCGACTGCATCGCACGTAGTGAATTCCATAGCTATCTGCGTGCATTTGAATTGGGAGAAACGACTGGTTCCTTAGCGAAAACCTGGTTTGCTGATACTCTGCCATCAGCGTCAAAGTATGTCGCTGACTACGTGCAGAGTTTGAAACCAGCGAAGATTCTGACTACACCTTCGCCGATGTTCGTGATCTTCAAAACGGCAGCGGGTAACGAAATGGCCGTCCCGCTATCGCAGGCAATGCAGTGGGAGCGGACCACTCAGGAAGCTCCTGCCGATCAACCAGTCGCTGTATCGCAAGAATTCAGAGATATAGTTGATTCAGCCAACGCAAGAATTCAGTGGGCAGGCGGACGACTGAGCGCTGCCGCGGGCTACATGAATAACTGGTTCAGCGATCGACTTGCGCGAGCGAAGTCTAATGACTTAAGATGAACCTGAACTACTAAAGCTTTGTCGAACTTTAATTTTGGGGTCGTAGATGTGAGCCGTCGGCGCTAGCCGCGGGTGAACGAAGCACTTGACTCAACGTAACTTACTAACGATCTAGGACCAACGATTTGCGGTCAACAGATTAACGTTGGACAAAGTTCGATTTTGCATCCTTCGAAGCCAAGGGGGTTCCTCAAGCCGATTATTGCATTCGCGCGTCCGTGATCGATCAATTGGTCATCGAGTTTTTAAGCGAGCATCCAGACGGCACCGTGGTCGAGTTCGGAGTGGGGCTTGATACACGTTTCGATCGCCTGGACAACGGACAGGTGACTTGGATTGAATTGGACTTGCCGCATGTAATCGACCTCCGTGAGCAATTTTTCGAATCCACTGGACGACGGCAGATGCTGCGAGGCTCGATCGCCGAGTCGGACTGGATCGATTTGGTCCTACCGCTGGTGAAGGGGCCGACGCTTTTTGTTGCAGAAGGTGTGCTTTATTTTATAACTCGCGACCAAGTGCATGGGCTCATCGAGAATTTGGTTTCACGATTTGCAGGTGCATCATTTGTCTTTGATGCTCAATCACCTTGGTTTCTTCGGTTTTCCAATCTGAAGCAACCGGTTCCCAACGCGCAGATGAAATTTTCTGTCGGAAGTGTTCGCGAGCTTTGTCCACCGAACTCCAAGCAACGTGTGCATCGTTGGATTGGGTACGGCGACTCTCCGTATTACAACGGAAAGATGCAGCGTTTGAGCCCAGTGAAATACTGGGGAAGAAGATTGTGCCCACCTGTCCGCTCCATGTTTAAAATCATCGACCTGCGTTGGTAGTATCATCATGATAGCAGTCGCCATCAGCCATGTTCACTTGGCAACGTTTTTAACCGTTGCGTTGGTCATTTGATTGACTATTTCGCAAGGTTTTTTTGCGATTCTATATACTCGAACGCTGCTTGCCGCGGCGTCCCGCCAGAGAAACCCGAAAAGCAAGATGCCCAAGGCCGCGGTTGTCCTGTCGCTACGCGGTTCCGATCCGTTTCTTCTGAAAAGCATGTCCGCCTTACTCGACCAAGATTACGACAACTTTACGCTGTTCGTTATCGTCGACAGCGCCAACGATGCCGCATGGCCTGACGTACGCAAGCTTGAAGCGCTGGCGCCGGATCGTGTTAAGAGTCAAGTGCTCAGTAACCGCTTAGAAACGTGCAGCTTGAAATGCTGTGCACTAGCGGAAGTAACAGAACAACTGGATGCATCCTACGAAGTTGTCGCTTATCTTGATGGCGATGCGGCCCCGCACCGTCACTGGCTGCGAGAACTGGTTGAGCCACTCAGTGATACGTCGATCGGTGTGACCACGGGCAATCGTTGGTAGACGCCCAGTCACATCACTTTGGGTGCCATGGTGCGGTACTTCTGGAACGCAGGTGCGGTCGTTCAAGTTTGGTTGAACGGTATTTTGTGGGCGGGAAGTATGGCGATGCGTCGCGAGACCATCGACAAGATCGATTTAGTCACCGCGTGGCGCTGTTCGCTGTCGGTCGATGGAGCTGGTGTTCGACAGATTCGGCGCGCGAAACTGAGGACAGTCTTCGTGCCGACCGTCATCATGCCAAACCGTGAAGACATTACTATTTCGCAGTTCATCCCTTGGTCGGAACGGCAGTTGGTCGCTGCAAAATCCTCTGAATGGGGTTGGGCACTTGTTTTATTACATGCGTTTACCATTTCAATTTGTGTCTTCGCGCCGGTGGCCATGATCCTTTTCGGCGGGATTGGCGATCATTTTGTGTATTGGGCGGGATGGACTGCTTTCATTTGCTATTGGATCGGTGCCGCCGCATCCACGTTGGCCATCGAGTTTGCGATGCAGCAGGTGCTTCGTCGCAACGAAGTCAATTCGAAGTGGATGACGCTCAAAGGTATGCTTTACTTTTTTCCATCGATCGTTCTATGCCACTTCGTCTATTTTCGAACACTGATCGGAGCTCATTACCGTAAGCGAGTTTCTTGGCGCGGCGTTGAGTATCAGTTGCTGGGGAAGAACGATGTTCGCATGGTGAGTTATCGCCCCTACCAATCCGCTATCGAAAACCAGGATGTTCAATCAGTCGTTTAGAGTCGCACGATTGTCTTAATCGTAGCTGCAACAATTGAGACAATTGTGCGACTATCAACCCAAAATTTAACCTGATAAAGCACTATGGCTTGATCCAACGGCTTACCCAGTGCAGTTGTTTGTTTGTTGACTTTGCGCTTAAATGGGACTGGTTGTTGTGATAGAGTATCACCGCGAGATCCGCGGCTAGCGCCGACGGCTCACTGATACAACTACCCTAACTACGCCTATCGTTCTAAACGACGCGCGATCGCTTCCATCGGAAGTGGTGTGATCGTCGGAGTGCCGATTAAGTCAGTGCGCAAAATGTCGTACTGCTCATCGACGTCTTCCGCTGGGCGATACTGAACGATGAACGCACCGACTTGCAAGTAGTTGGCTTGATAGACGGGCGGCCAAAACTCTTCGCCTCGGTTCGCTAGCGTGCGAGCCAACAGGCGCGTTGCGCGTCCGCTAAATCCGCTAAGAACCATCTCTAACCGACCGAGCGACTCGCGATAAATGTAAAACACGAGAGCAGTGTCTTGGCCCCCAGCAAACGTCCACGAACCGTCAGCTTGTTCGTAATAGATACCAGGTTCTTTCGCCTCATCGGACTTGCTCAAACGAACGCCAGCAGACGCACAAGGTGGATGGGGATCGCGGTCGCGGTAACGCAAGAAGAACGGGCAACGACGTTCTTTAGCCGTTGCGATATTGTCTTCACTTTGGAATGGCGTCGCGCCAAACGTATCGGCAAGAATCATTTCCACGACCGGGTTACTCTTAACACTACCTAAGCAGATCAGAGCTTTATCGCCGCTGGACGAAGTAAAATCATTGTGAACCGACTTGGCACGGTTGATGGCTTCATCCGTTGCGACGTTGCCTGGGCTCCAAACCAATGTTTGTCGTAGCAGTTCAGGGTGCGTTGGCAGTTCACGGGACTGCTGTTGGGAGCGAGCCAATTTGTCGGTACCGCCCAGCGTTGTCACGCCGTTCAGTACTTCACCTAACAACACAGCATCCGAGGCAACCACCCAAGGGGTTTCCTTAGCATCATCGCTATCGGGCCGACGGACACCGATGCAGATTTCAAGTTTTCGACGGCGGGCCAGCAACTCCCAAAAATGTTCTGGCTTTACAGCAAACAGCGCACCTGGCAATGAATCCGCTGTCGCGTAACCGTGTTCAACTAGATAATCGCAAAGCCGCGAGAGTGCTTCCAGGGGGATGTACTTGGCTTCGTTCTTCAGAAGGGATGCGACTTGATGGCGGTCCAACCCGGTGTATTCAACTATGGCTTTGATTGTTCCCGGACGCTTGCGTCGGTCGGGAGTGTGACCCAGTAACTCCGCTAACCGAAATTCATATCTCATATTTTGGCTCTGACGTGAAAAGTGTGCCTATGGAAAAAATACCGCTATTACCGGGCGATTTCCACTTCGCCGCCAACGAAGCTAACGTCACAATAGGCCCCCTAGAACCGCAATGCTACCCCCCTAGCGTTTTTGAAAGCAGATTTTTAGCTTCTAAAGGGTCGGTTGTACCTTCCACCACTGCGCGTCCATCACGAAATACAGTCAAAACGTGATTAGGCAAGATAAGGCGCAAGAAGAATCCGTTGTTGGTAACTTTACCAGAATGTTTAAGTCGACCTGCAAGTGCCGAAAAGTCGCCACTACTGTCCATCGATGCCGAGCGGATTTGAACCGCGTTCTTACCGCATAGAACAACTGTTTCGGTTCGGAGCGCACCTTCAAGAAATGGAAACTGACGTTGCTGACAAGCAGGGCAGTTTCGCGATGGCGACTTCAGCGACGCTGTTGAAATCATCCGAGAAGCGGTGTTCCAAGTATCAATAACCATCAAGTCTTGCGAAACGGCGGCGACGTTTCCGGACAAAATCTTTATCGCTTCAGCCGCTTGCCAGCATGCAATGACGCCAATGGCAGGCCCCAAGACACCCGCTGAATCGCACGTCTCCATCGACTCGCGCGGCGGCAAGTCACGCACTAAGCATCGAAAACAAGCGGTTACACCGGGGACGATCGTCATGACTTGTCCGCTTGATCCCAAGCACCCACCATGGACCCACGGAACATTGTTACTGAGACTGTAATCGTTTAGCAGAAAACGGGTTTCAAAATTATCCGTTCCATCCAGCAGAACATCGCAACCGTCAGCAAGTTCGCTGATGTTATCGCATGTTAAATCAGCGACAAACGGTTCAATACGAAGTCGACTGTCGATCGCACTCAGAGCGTCGGCTGCGGCAATCGCTTTGGGCCGCCCCAATACGGCATCCTGTTCGGTAAACAGTGTTTGTCGCGGCAGATTACTAACTTCAACCCAGTCGCGGTCCACGATCCGCAGCGTGCCCACACCGGCGCGCGCTAACCGTTCTGCGATCATTGTTCCCAAAGCACCGCAACCGCAGACTAGCGCGCGGCTTGAACGCAGCTTCGCACCGCCAGCTGTCCCAAGGGGAGCAAAACGTTCCTGTCGAACGAACCTTGCAACATAGGCATCGAGCTCACTCAACTCTGTTGATTCAGTCATTTAATTCGATCAAAGTGGAATGCCAATTTGCTGCTTACTCACCGATACAATAAAGTTTGCCCCAACTTCGCAGGAGCAAATCATTTCCCACTGCAACCGGTGAGGCGTCGATCGTGCCTGGCAACTTATTAATGGCCACTGTCTCCAGCGATTCATCGTCTTTAATAACTACCGTCGTTCCCTCGCGACCTGCAAAATAAACATGCCCGCCTGCAACTAACGGTGAACTATATAAACTTGCGACACCCGATAATCGCTTCCGATCAGCAATCGCCTGCCCCGTTCTGGCGTCGATGCAGCTCAATATGTCAGCGTTAATTCCAGTGAAGTACAAACGTGAATCGCTAAGCGCTGGTGATGGAACATAAGGCGTACCTTGTTCAACCCGCCAGCGTATTTGGGAGGATCCGGTGATATCACCTTTCGAATCGATTGGAATCGAGACAGCAAGCGATCCTCGATAGCCGCTCATGCAGATAACGGTGTCTTCGAACCGCACAGGGCTTGGAATCGCATTCACGGTCTGTCCACCGCACGACCATAATTCTTCACCGGATTGTGCATCATAAGCACGAACGCGATCAGTACCGTTGACGACCAGCAATTGACGTCCGTTGTGGTCGACGACTAAGGGCGAGTTCCACGAAGTGACCTCCTTGGATCGGTCAACCTTCCAGACTTGCTTGCCAGTTCGTTTGTCGAGGGCTGTAATGAATGAGCCTTGTTCATGATCCCAATTCACGATCAGCAAATTTCCTGCAAGGACTGGTGTCACCGCTTCGCCCCATCCAAATCGGGTCGTCATGTTTCCCAAATCGGTTTGCCATATAAGTTCCCCGTCTAGTGCGAAACAGAAGATGCCCTGTGAAGCAAAGGAGGCGTACAAATGTTCTCCGTCTGTAGTAGGCGAACCGGATGCGTAGGTGTTCGTTTGGTGTTTGCCCGCATGAGGAACTTGCTCAGTCGCGAGCTTTTTCCAGCGAGTCTTACCGTTGCCGCGATCAATGCTGGTCACCCAAAAACGATAATAAACATCGGGGGGAATCGTCTTTGAAGTTTCATCAGTGACGGGCTGCGCTTCGGCTTTGCGGTCCGTCTGCTCGGCTGATAGGACAAATATCTGGTCATTCCAAACGATGGGCGTCGAGCTGCCTTCGCCGGGTAATTGCGCCGTCCAGCGAACGTTTTTATCGAGACTCCATTGGATGGGCGGTCGCGCTGACTTGGCTGCCGTGCCGTTTGCATTCGGTCCGCGCCACTGAGCCCAGTTCAATTCTGGATTCAATTCAGTATTCTGTGGCAGCGCTTCTGCTGCGAAAAGCACCACCCAAGTCAAAGCCAATACAGCCCGCCGCATGATCCGTTCCTAAGTTTCGAATGAGATCGGCCACATCGGCCAGTCGCATTCTACCAGATCATTTTCAGTCGAGACATGCACTCCCAGTAGGCATCGCGAATGACTAACCAAATCGCGGGCACTCGTCCGCAGTCGATGGTCACCTTCGCAATCGCACCTTCATTCTTTAATGGCAACTCTGCCGTTCGCAATGCAGCCCTTGATAGGACTACATTTGCCCCAGCAGCATTACGAGTGGCTTGCGGCGACAGCCAAGTCAAGTTGCCTTCCAGCGAGATGCCGGGATGACTGGAAAGCAAAAATCGCATTGGTACGACTCCATTTTTTGCTCTTGCCAACGCATCACTCACCAACCCGACTCGATGCTCTGGAACGGAAACTTGTAACTCCCAATCCTTCGCCGGATCGCACGTGGACAAAAGCAGTTCGCCTCTAGCTACCGGCCTACCACTCAATCGATTTTTGATGTCCCAAGATGTGAGCACGCCGTCCTCACAAGCGATAATTTTCAGTTTACGCTGTTCATCCATGAGGAGCCCATATTCAGCGCGGTTGGCTTTGTCCATTTCCTCCACTTGCGCAAATTCTGCAGCGAACTTTTGATACTCCGCCGACCCCTGGGGAGGAATCCAGCGAACGGAACTTAAATACTCCATGCGAATAGAGTTTTGAAGGTGCGCCGAATCTAGCTGCCCCAGACTCTGATTTAAAGCAACACTTTCAAGTTGCAACAGGGTGGTGCCTCCTTTCACGAATGCATTCTCAGCGACGGCATCGGGTATTTCTTTTACCGTTGAATCACTCGGTGCGTAGTAGCAATGCTTTTCGAGCGGCGCGAGCACTCCCGTTGTAGTAATCTGCTGCGGAACGGGAAAAAACGCGATCACTATCACAAGTCCGGCTAGTGCCGCTCGCATTGCCCACACTTGCCACGCTGATCGTTGATTTCCTCTGGTCGTTCGTGCTGAAGTCCCGAGCAGCCACACCTTTCGTATCCAAGACAACTGCGAAGTTTGAAGATCTATCAAGCCGAACAATGAAGACGCAACACGCTGCATCTCAGCAGGCGATGTATTGGTACTGTCAGGTAATGAGACTATCGCGACGATCTCGCTGAGCTCGCTAACGCGTAAACGCACCAATTTTTCGCTCGCCATCAACTCATACAGCCTACTGACGCTCGTCAATCGCTGGTCACCGGACCTCCAAGGACTTAGGTCAAGATAAGCTTCTTGCGAAGCGGATTGTTGTTGCAAGAATCGCTCAGCTAACTGAGCTGCCATGATCGTTTCGCTGCGCGGATCAAACGTCTCCAGTCCACTGGCGGAGAGAACTTTAGGTCGGCGGCCACTGCGAACGATGAACACTTGAAAACTGTCTAGTAACTGAGCTAAACCATCCGCGGCAATACGCAGTTGTCTCGAAGGATGAGTAGCTTGCGCAACTGACGTCAACCAAAATTCAAATTGCTGCATGCGTCCCGCTTGAGCGGCATGTCTGCGCAACGATTGTCGACGCAGATAGTCAGCCATTAAGTCCGCCATCTGCGCGACGAAACGCAAATAGCCGCGTTGGGCTGCTGGTCCACCCGAGGCACGCTGTACCACTTCCAGCACAAACTCAAACTCGTCTTCAATGCGCACTGGAATCACAATGATTGAATGCTCAAGCGGATTCGTTGGCCGGTCGGCATCGATACTAACCGTCTGTGGCGGAACCAGTATTGGAGTCCCCTCCGCGATCACACATTCCAAAATGCGTTGATGCGATTCACTCGGTACGCTCCGGTGTTCAGCGGACTTCAAATCGGCATGCAGCAACTCGCTTGGCAAAAAGTGCTGGGCCAACAATTGCAGACTGTGGTGGGGCAAGGCATTATCGCCGGAGTCGACCTCGCCGCGACGATGTAAACTTTCGCTCGTCTGCCAAACGGCTGCGCCTTCAGCACCCATCGCCGTTACGAGTCGCGGTAGGAAGCCACGATAGAATTCTTCTGGCTCCACAGCAGAGTGCGCTAGTTTGGCGATCTCAGCGGCAAGCGTCCGAATTTCCGATTTCGTCTGTTGAATGAGCGGAGGATCGAGCGATGCGACTCCTGCCGCAGTGTCCCCCGTAAAACTACCCACGAAGGATGCGTTATTCATTGGAGACCGATCTAAAAAAATTACTTGGCGGTCCACTGCAGGTTTGCACCTTCACCTGCGTTTGAGCTTGTCCCCATCCCTGAATCGGAATTGTAAATCGCAGCTCCTTGGAGTGAGCCAGCGGTCACGACCTGGGCCATGCCCGAACCATTATCCTGATAATCAGCCGTACTGACTTGACCACCAAGTGCGCTAGAGTTGTTTGTCCCTTGCGATCCTGTCGCCTGCGAACTAATTGACCTTACATTGGTTGAAAATGCACTTGAGTTTTCGCTCAAGTTCGTGGCCGGCAGACTGCCATTGCTGCCAAATGGACTGACAGCACTCGCTTGAACCACAGGTGCCGAAGAATTCGGGGTGACTTGGGTCGTTGATTTAACTGGCGAGGCCGGCGTCCCCATTGGAGGATTGTTGTAATAAGCACCTTGTGGTTTTACGGTATAGGTAGGCGGTGGAGGCACGCGAGTGCTCGTAGGAACGCCCCAGCTGTTAGGCGACCAACTTTGGCAGCCGCTCGTATTCGCCAGCGCACCGATACCAACACATCCTACGGCAGCTTTCGACAACAGTTCACGCCAAGCAGTCTTCATGACGCTCTCCTTACATTTTTGCAGCCGATCGCATCGGCACCACGCCAATTTTGGACCAAGTGTTTGCAAACTAGCAACTTTAGTGGACGGCACCAAGATCAAAAAGAAAGGCCGAGGGATTAACCTCGGCCTTCATTCAAAATTTCGTCAACCTAAGCGCATTACACTGCCGGAGCAGGTGTTGGTGCTGCTGGGGCTGCTGCTGGAGCTGGTGCACTTGGAGCTGCATCTGGTGTTGGTGCTGCTGGTGCCGAAGTAGCAGGTGCTGGTGGTGCAGATTGGGGAGCTGAGCTCTCCATGATCGCGCCGCTGTTCATGGTTTGGCTGCAATTAGGGCAGCCGCTAACAACGCCGCCGCTCATCATTCCGCCAGCATAAGATACAGTGCCGCCACCACAGCTGCTGCATCCAGTGGATACAGGAGCTGAGCCGCAGCTGCTGCAACCCATTGAAACTGGCGCTGGTGAGCCACAACCGCACGATGAAACTGGCGCTGGAGCGCTACAACCACAAGAGGAAACTGGCGCTGGAGCGCTGCAACCGCAGGACGCCATTGGAGCTGGAGCGCTGTAACCGCACGATTGTACTGGTGCACCGCATGTTGGTGCTGGTGTGCAGCAGCTTGATGCTTTGCCGTGATGGCCGCGACCACCACGCTTGCCGAACAGACCGGCTTGTGCGTCAGATGCTGAAGCTACAACTACTGCGCAAACGACTAGGCTTGCAACCAAAAATCGACTCATCGGAACCTCCCTAGGGAAACAGTTTTCAATGACCAGAAACGCTGGCCACACTCGGCTAGTACTTTTTAGCCGCAACGCGCGGGGTGCGCGACTTAACCGATTACGCGCTATTTAACTCCAAACCGTTTTGGGAAATATGCGTAATCTAGCTGGTTAGATATAAGGACGCTCACCAAGGTTGTCAACAGCCCGGAAAATAATTTTACCCCTGGAAGGATGGTATTCACCGTAACGATCGCGAACTAAAGAACAAGTCGTCAACTGGGCTGTTTTCGTTATAATTCGCCCATTCAAGGGATCTTGTGACACAGTTTAAAGCTGACATGCGACGATGCTAGCATTGGACAGTTCGTATTTCGGGGCTTGAACGAATTTGCGGAAACTAGCTATGTCGCAGAGAATTTTTGCAGATAAACGCGTTTTACTAACCGGTGCAAGCAGCGGGATTGGTTGGTACTTGGCCTCCGAACTGGTCCGCGCTGGAGCTTATGTGGTCGTTACCAGCCGGCGCGAGGATCGACTTCAGAAACTCCGCCAGTCGTTTGGAAATCCACGGCGACGCTTGATCGCAGTGCCCGGCGACATCTCGGATCCGGTGCATCGTCAAAATCTCGTGGACACTGCGGTGAAGGAACTTGGCGGCATCGATCTCGTGTTCAACAACGCGGGCATCGGCGCGGTGGGTGCCTTTGAAGAGGCAACACCCGAACGGCTCCGCCGGATCTTTGAAGTTGACTTTTTTGGCGTAACTGAACTGACCCGACTGGCATTGCCTCACCTTCATAAAGGCGTGAATCCGGCAATTTGCATCGTTAGCTCAGTCTTGGCGCATCGCGGTGTTCCTGGCAAGAGCGAATACTGCGCAGCGAAGTTTGCGCTCCGAGGCTGGACCGAGTCGTTACGACTGGAGCTTAAGCCAAGCGGTATTGACGTCGTCACCATTTCGCCCAGCACAACGAGCAGCGAGTTCTTCGATTCGCTACTGGATTCGAATCCGATTGAAAAGACGATTAAGTTTGGCATCCAGTCCGCGGAACGGGTCGCGCACTCGATCCTGGGTGCTGTGAAGAAAGGACGCCGTGAGCTGATTCTGTCGCCTGGAGGTAAGGCTCTCGTGTGGCTAAGTCGACTTGCGCCAGGTCTGATGGATCGTATCCTTTTACAATACGCAACCTAGTTTCCAAGTAAACATGGCTAAACGTAGCCTCCGGCCAACACGACCTGTTTTCTCATCGTAACCAGTTGTCTTCTTAACGGATCGCGGACGTCCTCGTCCGCCGAACCCGCCACTTATGCAACCAGAAAAATCCGCAACCAACGCCCCTTCTGCTCCCGGAATCTATCGTCAAGAGAACCCACTAGGAGCGGCAAGTATCGCCCTTGCCGGGATTGGTCTAGCAATTTGCCTCTGCGGAGCGTTTTGGGGAGTCAAGGAGCAGCAAAAGAGACTTGCGAATTCAAATCGTACAGCAAATGCCAGTCATCGAGCGGGTGATCTACCGGTTCTTGTGGATCAAGTTGCAGACGGGGTTTCACTTTTTTCGCAATTATTCGTTTATGGCGTTAGTGCACTTGTTGGAGGCACTTTCTCACTAATTGGGTTCGCCCTTGGAGTTAGTAGTCTCCCCAACAAATCGAGTCGCCTCGGCCTGGTCGCAATTGCCTTGAGCCCCTTAGGGCCGCTATTACTGATGATTTGCTTCTTTCTTCTGTAGCCTAGGATTCGTTCAAGTAACCATACCTCTCAGCGTAACCATGCCACCGCCTCAGAATCTCTTGCTCTGTTTCGGCATCAATCGGATGTTTGTTGGTGCGGTAACTCGCGTGATTTTCAAGTCGCTTACTAAGTGGCCCTCTAACCGCCTCAAAATCACCCAATTCAAGTTGCTCATAAATCTTTTGAATTGAGTCAAACGGAGCGGCAACCAAGTCCTCATATCGAATTTCCAGCAGTTGTCCCGCCGGTATTAAGTGGCGCTGAGCTTCAAATGCGTCGTACATCCGAGTAAAGCAATTAAACACATATTCACGCAGTTCCTCAGGCGGCATCGCGAGCTGCAGCCCCTGCACTTCGTCCAACGAGTTCCACATGCGGATAGTGGAATAGAAGAGTTTGCGAGGATCGCGGGTTAAGTGAATAAATTTGGCGTTGGGATACAACCGTAGCAGCTCTTCAACGCGGCCCGTATGCGGTGGGCTTTTCATGATTAACCGCTTGCCAGGATGCCGAACCGTTAGGGCACGTATAAACCAGCTCAGCTTGTCGCGCCATGACTCGAGCGCTTTTTCGTCAGTTGACGTCATATCGAGAAATTCGACTGCGGGTGGCGGCAAACGCGGAAATGCGATCCGAAGGTATGGCGTCGGAGCTCCTAAGTTCATCAGCGCGAATTCGTCTTCCTGCGGCAATGTCCATCCAGCGTCCATTTCGTCCATGGGCCGTTTCTTTGGAATCAAAAAGTTTCCAAATCGCACAAAAGCCCATTCGCTAATCAAAAAATGCCTGGCCGCGAAGCACTGATAAGTACTTGGCGATGCGAACCGCGGGTCGACGACCATCAACTCGTGCAATAAAGTCGTCCCGCTCCGCCAATGGCCGAGAATAAAAATAGGATCTTCGACAACTTTCGCCTCGTCAATCTTCTTGCCGTAGAGCACGGCGTGAATGGCCGCCAACAGATCGTTGAACGGACAGAAAATGGAGACGCCCAACGCAATGTACACGCGACTCGGCGCGACCCGAAAACGATTTTTGGCAAGCATGCCCCACCATTGAAACATCCGCATCCCATGCCAAAATCGCGGACTGTAATTCGGATACTGGTTGATGGGCTTTGAAGTTCGTTGAGCTGCTTCCTGGGTCATTCTTTCCTACAATGAACACGAGGGTGGATCCATTAGACTCGGTTAAGTCCGCTATTCTACAAAAGTTGTGCCACAGTGTGGGCGAATGGCGTGGTGGGGACGAGGTTTTCATCCATTCGTGTCGATTGGCCTATTAGACCACCTTAAATTCGTGCTCTGGTTTCGATTATGATGTTGGCTAGTCATGATATTTGATCGGTCGGCACTTTGAGGCTTTGAATGGCAACGGCTGCCCACAACTTTTGTTTTTTATGCGCAGCTAGCTTACTTGTCGCGCACGCTCACTTTGCAAATGGACAAGAGCAACGTGAACCGCGTGGGCTCGCCGCTTCCCGCGAAGAAACTCACCCCATTCGATTCGATAATCTCGGCGATCCTCTTCCTCCGCAAGCCCGATTTCAATTTGGGACAGAGAGGTTTGTATCGCAACACCCCGTTTTTGACATCGCGTTATCTCCCGATGGCAAGTTGCTGCTCACTAAAGATGCTGAACATATAAATTGCTGGGACACTGCCAGCGGAAAAGTACGCTGGTTCGCTCAGCTTGAGTCCCAATGGACCGCTGCGTACGGTTTGCGAGCATTCGCATTTACCGGCAGCGGCGAGAACTTCTATTCGCAGAGCGATCCCGAAAAACTGCTGAAGTGGAACATGGCCACCGGAAAGTCCATTTCCATCCCCGTGAAAAACGGTTTACCGCTATTGCCTGAAAATCGGCCCGTAAACTCGTTTCCAGGTGCTACGTTAGCCATCGATGTTACCCAAGATGATTCACGGATCGCCGCATCCGGCGGTCACGGTGTCGTCGTCTATGACGCAAAGGGTAACAGCCTGTTCGAGATACCGAACAAACCGAATTTGGCAATGGAGCCAGCGGACTGGAAAAAGGACCCGTTGCTGACGGGCGGTCATTACAGCTTGGCACTATTCTCTCCTGATGCAAAAACACTGGCAGTGGTCACCAGTGACACGCCACAAAAGGTGCGTTTGCTCAACGCTTCCACGGGAGATTTGCAGACTGCCATCGAACTCGATAGTCGCGTTGTTCGAATGGCTTTCTCGCCTGACAGTCAGTCGATTGGGACGACGGAGCGAAACAGTGCAATCTCGCAATTCTCAACGACAACCGGGAATCTCGAATGGGAATATTTGTCAGAGAACGCAGTCGGCTGGAAGGTGCATTTTCCAAATCAGGATTTCCTTTCTTCTGCGATCGCCTACAGTCCCGATGGCAAGCTTGTTGCGGCTGGAGTCTTTAATGGGATTGGTGATGAGTCGATATGCATGTTGGAGACTAAAACCGGCAAAATTCAAGCGCAGCTTTCGGGCCACACGCAAAAGCCGTGGGGACTCGCTTTTACCGCGGATTCTTCAAAGCTCTATTCGGCTGGGCTGGATCGGGTGATTCGACGATGGGATGTTCCCAAGGGAAAGGAATTGCCGCTTGAAAAAGGTTTTCACGGAACCGGTATTGTTGCGTCGAATTCCTCGGGCAATCAGATTGCACTCAGTGATTCGACCGGAAACATTCATATATCTGAAACAATTAGCGTGAAGCCTGAAAGCAAAGGCAAACGCATCATCGAAACTCAGCATGTCGGGATCACTTCACTAGCTCTGTCTCGCGACGGGAATCTTGTCGCCAGCGGAGCGAGTCTGAAGGACGAATTGATCGTTTCCGTTTGGAACACAAAGTCCAGCAAAGTTGTGCATCGTTGGCGGTGGCGTGAGCAAGTTCAGCCGACGCCCAAAATAGGAACACTTGAGTTTTCACCTGATGGACTTAAGCTGGCCGCGTCTGTGAACGGCGGTGGCAAAGCACACTTGTTAGACGCAAACGATGGCAAGCAAATTGCGGAGTTGGATCACGCATTGATTTGCGGGCTGTCATTCGATCACACCGGTAAACAACTGGTTACAGCCGGCGCGAATGAACGGCTCTGTTTTTGGGACACTGCTACGGGCAAACTTTTAAATGACCACGAGATGATCGGCGGCGACTTGCAAAACATACGATGTTCGCCGGTCGATGACTTGATCGTTACGGCTCATTTTCCTAACGTGCTGCGAATGTGGAATTCCAAAGACATGACACTTCGCAAGAGAGCACCGATCAGCGGCGAAGCCAATTTTGAAGCGCTGGCATTTTCATCTGATGGGAATTGGTTAGCCACGGGATCATCTGGGATCGTAAATATTTTTAGCACGCGGACCGCTGAGAGAATATGGAAAGCCGGTTCGCATAATGGTCGCGTCTTGACGCTTGGCTTCGCGGAACGAGATCGCGTGTTAGTCAGTGGCGGCGACGATAGGATGGTTTACGGCTGGGAATTGATGCCCCAACAAGATTCCAACCCCACAAACTACGATCAGATTTGGCTGGCCCTTTGCAATGCCAACGACGAAGAAATCAAGCGGCTAAAATGGGAACTTGTGCAAGTCGGCGACGCAGCAGTCGACGAAGTTGAACGTCGACTGAAACCGATTACGCGGGTCGTCAACTTGCGAGCCATTTCAAAAGGAGTTGATCGTGAAACCGCTGACTCGCGAGTTCGCATGGCTATGCAGCTCTGCGAAAAGAATCCGACCGTGGAAATCGATGTTCGCTTGAAACACGTGATCGATTTTCTTGCGATGCTCAGAAACCCGAGTTCGATCGCACTGCTAGAACGACTTAGCGCATCGCACACTTCAAAAGAAGTTCGCAAGGAAGCCATGTTTGCGCTTGAAACAATTCGTTAAGACCCCGCCCCTTTTGCCATAAACACCACTGAGAAGCACTCAAACTAGGAAATCTCATGACCACGTGCACGCTCACTAAACACTGGCTGCCGCAATTGATGATTGTGGCCGCATTGACACTCTGCGTCAGCTCAGCGCTGTATGCTCAGGCTAATTCGAATGCGGCGAAAGAACGACCCAATGTGCTGTTCATTGCCGTCGATGATTTGAACGACTGGACAGGCCATTTGGCTGGCCATCCGCAAGCCAAAACACCGAACATCGATCGCTTAGTGGCACGCGGCGTCACGTTTACGAACGCCCATTGCGCCGCGCCGGCTTGCAATCCATCACGAGCGGCTTTGATGAGCGGCTTGCGACCATGGGAAACCGGCATCTACACCAACGGTGATCCAGCTCAGGGAGTGCTTCGCAACACGCTGACGATTAACCGTCATTTTCTTGCCAACGGCTACAACGTTAAAGGTGGCGGTAAGATCTATCACAACCTGGGTGCCGAAGGTCGCGATGACTCATGGAGTGAATGGATTGGTTTGTTTCCGACGGCCGGTGGAAATGTCCATAACTTAAACGGACTCGACAAGTCTCATTTCGACTGGGGTCCAATCCCAGCCAAAACAAGTGATATGGGTGATCACAAGTTAACGGACTGGGCGATCAAGCAACTGCAACAACCCAGCGATCAACCCTTGTTCTTAGCCGTCGGTTACGTCAAACCACACTTGCCTTGGTTTGTGCCGCAAGAATTCTACGATCGATTTCCACTTGATACTATACAGTTACCCGTGACCACCGCTAACGATTTGGCCGATGTCCCAACCGCGGGACGCGCCATGGCCAAAGCCGACGGTGATCACGCGGCCGTCCTAAAAGGCGACCAGTGGAAGAAAGCCGTTCAAGGTTATCTTGCAACTATATCGTTTCTTGATGACGAAGTTGGCCGCTTGCTCGAAGGTCTTGAGAAAAGTCCCAAGGCAAAGAACACCATCGTTGTTTGGTGGACCGACCACGGATGGCACCTGGGTGAGAAAGAACATTGGCGCAAGTTTGCTCTGTGGGAGGAAGCTACGCGGACATCTTTTGCGATCGCTGCCCCGGGAGTAACTCAACCCGGCAAGCGAACCTCTGCAGCCGTCGATTACACAAACATGTACTCGACCCTATGTGAACTAACTCGTCTGCCTATTCCCGAGCATGTCCATGGACCCAGTCTGTTACCGTTACTAAAAGATCCGACATCGGCATGGGATCACGTTGCCGTTTGCACCCACGGTCGCGGCAATCATGCAGCTCGCGACGCTCGCTATCGCTATATTCGCTACGCAAACGGCGATGAAGAACTTTATGATCATACTGGCGATCCGTATGAATGGACTAACATTGCCAGCCGTTCAGACATGGCAGAAGTCAAACGGCGATTGGCAAAGAGTTTTCCAACCAGCGAAGTAGCTGCAACGATGCCGAAGGGACGCAAGAAGGCGGGTGCGGATGAGTAGTTATTGGCAGGAAGATTGTTGGTAAGAAAATTTTTACCACTAATTTTCCTACCTGTGTATTCATCCGTGGGAAAGACGGAGCTATTACGCAAACGGCGATGAAGGACTCTATGATCATATTGGCGATCCGTATGAATGGACTAACATTGCCAGCCGTTCAGACATGGCAGAAGTCAAACAGCGATTGGCAAAGAGTTTTCCAACCAGCGAAGTAGCTGCAACGATGCCGAAGGGACGCAAGAAGGCGAATTCGGATGAGTAGTTATTGGTAGGAAGATTGTTGGTAAGAAAGTTTTCTTACCACTAATTTTCCTACCTGTGTATTCATCCGTGGAAAAGACGGAGCTATTACGCGAACGGCGATGAAGAACTCTATGATCATACTGGCGATCCGTGGACATCATTGTGAAGCTCGTACTCGTACTCAGCGCAGCGGTACTCGTACTCGTACTCGATTTGCATTTCCGGAAGCGAATGCACGAGCGAAGGAATGCTCAACCGCCGTCGAGATGTCCTCGTTCTTATGCTTCTTATGGGTGTCGAAAAACCAGGAAATGCAAAATGTCAAATTAAAATTGACTTGGTTTTCCTGCGGCCAGGTTCTGAAATGATGCACAAAATCAGAAAACAATCGCAAGCTGGAAGCATACGCCACTTGGAAGCTTAGGCCACGTGGTACCCTCGATACCAATCAACAAAGCGGGCGATACCGGTTTCAATGGACGTTGCCGGGCGAAAGCCGATGACGCGCTCAAGATCGCTGACGTCGGCAAAAGTTTCTATCACATCTCCGGGCTGAAGCGGTAGAAAATTCTTCTTGGCTTTGCGGCCAAGGCTGTGTTCTAGCACCTCAATAAAATGTGCCAGCTCCTCTGGTTGATTGTTGCCAATGTTGTAGACCCGATACGGACATTGGCCACTTCCAGGATCAGGAAGCAAGATGTCCCAATCCTCGTTGGAATCAGGAATGACATCAACCAAGCGAACAAGGGCTTCAACGATGTCATCAATAAACGTGAAATCGCGGCGCATCTTGCCATGATTGAATACGTCGATCGCACGATCCTCTAAGATGGCTTTGGTGAACAAATACAGTGCCATGTCCGGTCGACCCCATGGACCATAGACTGTAAAAAATCGCAGACCAGTTGTCGGCAGTTTATAGAGATGGCTGTACGTATGAGCCATCAATTCATTGGCCTTTTTCGTGGCGGCATAGAGACTGACCGGGTGATCGACGTTGTGATGCACCGAGAACGGTTGGACCTTGTTGGTGCCATAAACACTACTGCTGCTCGCATACATTAAGTGTCCGACACCGCTGTGACGACAGCCTTCGAGCACATTGCAAAAGCCGACCAGATTGCTCTGTATGTATGCTTCGGGGTTGGTCAGCGAATATCGCACACCGGCTTGAGCCGCCAGGTGGGCAACGCGTTCAAACTGATGTTCGCCGAACAGTTGCTTCATTGCAGTTCCATCCGCCAAATCTGCTTCGACGAACTGGAAGCCGTCCAGTGGCAGTAATTGCTTCAATCGATCGCGTTTCAACTGAACACTGTAATAGTCGTTCAAATTGTCGAGCCCAACGACTTGTTCGCCGCGCGCCAAAAGGGCTTTAGCGAGATGAAATCCTATAAATCCTGCAGCGCCTGTCACCAAGATCTTACGCACTGAAGCAACTTTCTACTTGTTCAACCTCAAACCATTTCGCTTGCTTGCAACACACAAGCCTGCACTACTAAATCGTGCTCCAACGAATACCCGTATTCGCACGCACCGCGAATCGCTGACGCAAAATTTAGCAGATCTCCGTCATATCGCCCATCCATCTTGGGCAGTTTCACGACTTGCGTTCCTTTGCGGAATTTGCCTTGGGGCCGATCGAGAGTTAGCGTCAAATGCGGTGGCTCCAGCGGTTCGATCTCGATCGTACCCTGCGTTCCGCACACAGAAAATTGGCGCCGTCGACCACCTTCCACTTCGACGACACTGCTGCGAATCGTCGCGGTCGCTTTCGGATACTGAAAAACCGCCAAGCAATTATCGTTAAGTTTGTCGAACTCGGGATGCGTGCTGCGATTGGCAGCGATGACGTTGGTGGGCTTGCCGAGCAGTTTTACGACTGCATCGATCAGATGACAACCCAACTCAAACATCGCGCCACCGCGATAGCGAGCCAACTCGGCTCGTTCACTTTTCGCAACCTGCTTGCTGATCACACCATGAATTTCGAATATTTCGCCGAGCCAACCGTTTTTCGCTGCGTCAAACAAAAATTGAAAAGCTGGGTTGCTGCGGAACATGTAACCCATTTGGATGAAACGCTGCTTACTCTCCGCAAGCTCAGTAACCCGTGTAAAGTCCTTGAGTGAAGCGCCTGCAGGTTTATCCAGATGAATGTGCATGCCCGCTGACAAACATCTCTCAGCCGTCGCCAGTAATTGATCGATTTCGGTCTCCACCAGCACTAATTGCAAACCGGGCTGTTCGAGCAATTGGTCAACGGTCATCCAGTTTAAGCCACTGAACGCTTCGGTGCCTTTCACTTTCTCACGTTGAGTTGGATTTACTTCAACAACGCCGATCACCTCAAAGTGCTCGCTAAGCTTTCGAACCGTTTGCAACTTTCCAGCTGCATGAGCGTGTTTCGTGCCAATTTGGCCGACTCGGATTTTTTGAATAGGTTGATTGGCGACTTGAGCCACAAGGTTCTTATGCATCGCACCTGCTGCTAGCGGCGATAGGGCAATGACACTCGCAAAATGGCGACGGCTTACAGCTTGCATGAAAAGCTCCAACGAGAGGGTTCTTTGGCGTTTAGCTTTATGATATCCGAACGCGTAAAAGCGAGCGGGCGCCACACGCCACAATTGGTTAGAGTCTACAGCGGGTCGGTTGGCCTCATGACACCCCACTTGTTTGCCCCATAGCCAGCGGCGACGGGGTCGGCTTGCAGTCCGCATCACGAGCGGAACTAAACGATACTAACGATGCGAAGTTGTCATTCAGAGCGTGCTCGGCTTGCTTCATAAACCACTATTACCAGATGGATGCTTAGTAGTGCGAACTCTCAGCCAACCTTCGCCGCTGGCTTGGGGTCAAACGAGAAAGCGTTCGTTTGACCCATAGCCAGCGGCGACGGGGTCGGCTTGCGGTCCGCATCACGAGCGGAACTAAACGGTACTAACGATGCGAAGTTGTCATTCAGATCGGGCTCGGCTTGCTTCATAAACCACTATTACCAGATAGACGATTAGTAGTGCGAACTCTCAGCCAACCTTCGCCGCTGGCTTCGGGTCAAACGAGAACGTGCTCGTTTGACCCATAGCCAGCGGAGACGGGGTCGGCTTGCAGCCCGCATCACGAGCGGGTCATGACGATACTAACGATGCGAAGTTGTCATTTAGAGCGGGCTCGCCTTGCTTCATAAACCACTATTGCCAGATAGATGCTTAGTATTGCGGGCTCTCAGCCAACCTTCGCCGCTGGCTCCGGGTCAAACGAGAACGTGCTCGTTTGCCCCATAGCCAGCGGCGACGGGGTCGGCTTGCAGTCCGCATCACGAGCGGAACTAAACGGTACTAACGATGCGAAGTTGTCATTCAGCGCGGGCTCGCCTTGCTTCTTAAACCACTATTGCCAGATA